>DATGLL010000163.1:0-46648 GCA_035294145.1 Candidatus Dormiibacterota bacterium
TCACCGCCGCCCTCAGTCGGGAGACGGAGCGCCTCAAGTTCCTGGTCGCCTTCCGGCCCGGGTTCGTCGCACCGACCCTGGCCGCCCACCAGGCCGCCACCTACCAGCGCCTGACCGACGGCCGGCTCTTGCTCAACGTCGTCACGGGCGGCGACCCGGCGGAGCAGCGTCGCTTCGGCGACTGGCTCGACCACGACGCCCGGTACGAACGGACGGACGAGTTCCTCACGATCCTGCGCGCGGCGTGGGCAGGGCAGCCGTTCGACTTCAAGGGCAAGCACTATCACGTCCAGGGCGCGACGGTGGAGGATCCACCGGCGCCGGTGCCGAGGCTGTACTTTGGCGGCGCCTCCCCCGCCGCCGAGCGCGTCGCCGCCCGGCACGCGGACGTCTACCTGCTCTGGGGCGAGCCACCGACCATGGTCGCCGAGCGCTTGCAGCGGATGCGCGAGCTGGCGGCGGGCGCCGGCCGGAGGCTGCGCTTCGGCATCCGGCTCCACGTCATCACCCGCGACACCGAGGAGGAGGCCTGGTCCGTGGCCCGACGGCTGCTGGATCGGATGAGCCCGGAGGCCGTGGCCGAGGCCCAGGCCCGGCTCGCCGCCTCGGACTCGGTGGGCCAACGCCGCATGACGTCGCTCCACGCCGGCTCCCGCGATCGCCTGGAGGTGGCCCCGAACCTGTGGGCCGGGATCGGGCTGGTGCGCGGCGGGGCGGGGACCGCCCTGGTGGGAAGCCACGAGCAGGTGGCGGACCGAATCGAGGAGTACCATCGGCTCGGCCTGGACGAGTTCATCTTCTCGGGCTATCCGCACCTGGAAGAGGCCTACTGGTTCGGCGAACACGTGACCCCGATCCTGAGGCGGCGAGGCCTGGTGGAGCCGGTTGCCGACCCGGTGGCGACGGCCGCCGGGGGGAGCGCTAGGGGAGGACGGGATGGTCGAGGCCAGGCCCCCCGCCAGGGGCTCACGTCGCGGGCGCATCGAGACCGCCCGGCCGGCGGCCCACGCCGCGCCTCGAGGTGAGCCATGGAGATGATCGACCTCATCGCCGTGAACGCCAGCCCCTCCTTCCCCTCCAGGACCAGGGCGATCGCCGAGCTCGCCGTGGACCTGGCCGGCGGGAGGCTCCTGGACCTCACCTCGATCGACGCTGAGGCGTTGCTCCTGCGGAGACGGCACCCCTCGCTCGACCTGGCCCTCGAGGCCGTGACCGCCGCTCGCACGGTGCTGTTGGCGACCCCTGTCTACCGGGCGACCTACAGCGGCATCTTGAAGACGTTCTTGGACGCGCTGCCCCAGGCCGGGCTTGCCGGCAAGGCCTGCGTGCTCGTCGCGACCGGCGGCTCCCAAGCCCACTTCCTCAGCCTCGACACCGGCCTGCGCGCGGTGGTGGCGAGCGTGAAGGGATGCAGCGTCCCGACGGTCGTGTACGCGTCCCCGGAGGACTTCGACGCGCACGGTCGTCCCCGAGCGCGGGTGCGCGCCGCCCTTGAGGAGGCGCTCGGCGAGGCGAGGTCGGTCTCGAGGGCTCTGGCCACCGACCCGGCGATCTCACCCGGGCGAGCGGAGCGCCGGTGAGCGATGGCGGCATCCCTGACGCCATCGCCCGCGACCCCTGCTCGCCCGCCCCCATCGCCCCCCGGACGAGCGCAGGGCAAGCAACTTCGGGATGATGGTGGGCAGTGGTGGCATCGCCGCGACCCGCTCCCTCCCCCATCCCGGCCGGGGTCGGATCCCAGGGGCCCCTGTCGCCGGACCCAGCCCACCGTCCCCCACGGGGCCGCGAGCCCCTAGCCAGGGCCGAGGGCGTCCTCCCTCGACCCTGCTGCCTGGAGCCCGGCGCCAGCCCCCGCCTCGGATGTCGCATCGGGCCTCGCCCCCGCGCGCGACCCGGCCTCCCCTGTGCCGGCCATGCCCGATAGCGCCTCGCCCGAGGTCGGGAGCGCCCGGGGGCATCCGCTCGAGGTCCTGGCCGTGGCCGCCCGGCTCGGCCTCACCTCCTTCGGCGGCCCCGTGGCCCACCTCGGTTACTTCCGAGCCGAGTACGTCCATCGCCGCCGCTGGCTGAGCGACCAGGACTACACCGACCTGATCGCCCTCTGCCAATCGCTCCCGGGGCCGGCCAGCAGCGAACTCGGGATCGCGATCGGGATCGCACGGGCAGGGCTGCTGGGTGGGTTCGCCGCCTGGCTCGGGTTCACCATGCCATCGGCGGTGGCGCTGGTCGCCTTCGCCTACCTCACCCGAGCGGTTGGAACCGCCGAGCTGCGCTGGCTCCACGGCCTCCAGGTGGTGGCGGCGGCGGTGGTCGCCCAGGCGGTCTGGGGTATGGCTCGCACCCTCACCCCCGACCGCCTCCGCGTGGGCCTGGCGCTGGCGGCGGCGGTGGTCGCCCTCGCCCTCCCCGCCCCGACCGGGCAGGTTGGGCTGATCGTGGCCGGGGGCATCGCCGGGGCCGTCCTCTTGCGCGAGCGGGAGCCGACGCCCAGGCTCGCTCTGGCCATCCCCATCGGCCGCCGCCTCGGGGCGGCCTCCCTCGTCGCCCTGGTGGCGCTGCTGGCGCTGTTGCCCCTGGCCGGACGGCTGACCGGCAGCCAGGCGCTCCTGGCCTTCGCCGCCTTCTTCCGCGCCGGGGCGCTGGTCTTCGGGGGAGGCCACGTGGTCCTGCCCCTGCTTCAGTCGGCGGTGGTCCCACCGGGCTGGGTCACCAACCAGGAGTTCCTGACCGGCTACGGGGCCGCCCAGGCGGTCCCCGGTCCCCTGTTCACCTTCTCCGCCTACCTCGGCGTCGTGCTCCACGGTCCCCCGGATGGCGTCGGGGGCGCCGCGCTCGCCCTTGGCGGGATGTTCCTCCCCTCCTTCCTGTTGGTGTGGGGGGCGCTCCCCTTCTGGAACCTGGTCCGCCAGCGGCCGGGCCTCGGGGCCGCCCTCCGTGGCATCAACGCCACCGTGGTCGGCCTTCTCCTGGCCGCGCTCTACACGCCGGTGCTCACCAGCGCGGTGCGGACCTCGCTCGACCTGGGGCTGGCCCTGGTCGACTTCGGCCTCCTGGCCGTCGTCCGACTCCCGCCCTGGGCGGTGGTCCTGGTCAGCGGCGGGGTGGGGGCAGGGCTGACCGCCCTTGGGATGGGCTAACGCCGTCGGCGCTCAGCCGGGAAGCGGGGGCAGCGGCTCCCGCGCCGCCAGCCATTCCCGGGGGATGCCCTCCGAGCCGACCCGGGCGGCCACGATCCCCCCCACGATGGCGCAGGTCGTGTCGCGATCGCCCAGACCGCCCAAGGTCAGCCAGAGGGCGGCCTCGTAGTCGTCGAGCGAGTGGGCTGCGCACCAGACCGCGAACGGGACCGTGTCCGGGGCGGAGGCCAGGGCGCCGCTACCCAGGCGCCGGGCCGCCTCCCCCGACGACACGGCTCCCAGCTCGCGGGCGCGACCGAGCCCCTCTCGCACCGCCCCCTCGGGGACGAGCGCGGCCGTCCGGTCGATGAGGTCCGAGCCTCGAGCGGCGGTGCTGGCCGCCAGCGCGGCGGCCACGGCCACGGCGATCGCCCCCGCGATCCCCTCCGGATGCGCATGCGTGACCTCGGCCGATCGTGTCGCCTCGACGACCACCCGCTCCAGGTCGTCGGCGAACCACGCCCCCAACGGCCCCACCCGCATGGCCGCCCCGTTGCCCAGCGAGCCCTCGCCCCCGTACAGGGCCCGCGCCGCCGAGCTCCAATCGTCCCCCGAGACAAGGCGAGGGAGCAGCCGTCGCATGCCCGGGCCGTACCCCCGGTCGGGATCGTGGGCGTAGGCGAGGGCGAAGGCACGAGCCAGCTCGTCCTCACGCACCTCCCCGAGCCGCATCAGCACCTCGAGCAAGGCGCAGGCCATGGCCGTGTCGTCCGTCCAGCGCCAGGGCGGGGGCGGGAGCTCGCGCCGGGCGACCCGCTCTGCCGCTCGGGAGCCGAAGAAGCGTTCGCCCAGCGCGTCCCCGACCGAGAGACCGTCCAGCGAGGCCAGCGCCCGCTCCTGCGCCTCCCCCCTCACCTTCGCCCTCCCACCGGGGCCGGACGGACCTCGGCCGCCCCCTCCCGGACCCTCCTCGGGCTCGGATCCCGCATCCTCAGAGCCCCGGGATGGAGGTGGCCACCAGCCCGACCGAGAGCGCGCTCACGAGCACGACCACCGCCCAGCCCGCCACCTGGAGCACCCGGCCGCTGGCCAGCGGCCCCAGCAGCCTGCGATCGGCTCCCATCAGCATCACGAACACCAAGACGATCGGCAGCAGCAGCCCATCGAACACCTGGGAGAGGAACATGACCTGGATCAGCGGCAGGCCGGGGACGACCACGAAGAGCGCCGCCACCCCCACGAAGAAGGCGAGCAGGCCGTAGAAGACCGGGGCCTCGCGCCAGCGCCAGTGCAGCCCTCGCTCCCAACCGAACGCCTCGGTCGCGGTGTAGGTGCTGGTCAACGGCACCGTCCCCAGCCCCAGCAGGGAGGCGGCCAGGAGGCCGAAGGCGAACAGGTCCGTCGCCAGGTGGCCGGCGAAGGGGCCCAGCGCCTGGGCGGCGGTGGCGGCATCAGGGATGTCGGTTCGCCCGTGCACCCACAGGGTCGCCGCGCAGGCGACCACGATGAACCCCGCCACCACGTTGGTCAAGATGGCGCCGGCGGTGATGTCGATCCGCGAGGCGGTCAGGTCCTCGGGCGAGAGGCGCTTGTCGGCGGTGTACGACTGGATGAAGGCCTGCCCCCAGGGGGTGATGGTGGTGCCGACCGTGCCCATGACCGCGAGCAGGTAGGCGGCGTTGAGCTCGACTCGCGGCACCACCAGGCGGACCCCGGCCTGCGCCCAGTCGGGGTGGGCCATGGCCGCGGAGACGGCGTAGGCCATGGAGACCGCCGCCCCGGTGCAGAGGAAGATCCACTGGATACGGCGGAAGCTCCCTCGGGCCAGCAAGGCCACCATCGTCACCGCCGCCAGGGCGGCGCTGAGCGGTGCCGGCACCCCGAAGAGTGACAGCGCCGCACCGATCCCAGCGAACTCAGCGACGGTGTCGCCGAGGTTGGCGATCAGCAGGACCGCCACCGCGAAGGCGGCCCATCGGGCTCCGAACCGCTCCCGGATGAGCCCACCCAGGCCCTGGCCGGTGGCCAACCCCAGACGCGCCCCCACCTCCTGGGTGATGCCGAGCGCGACCATGCTGGCCAGCACCACCCACAGCAGCTCGTAGCCGAAGCGAGCGCCCACCACCGAGTAGGTGGTGATGCCGCCGGCGTCGTTGTCGGCGAAGCCGCTCACCAGCCCAGGGCCGATCGCGGCCAGGAGCGCGATCCGGGGGGCACGCTGGATCAGGATCCGCCACGTCCCCCGGATGGACCTGGCCCCGGGGAAGGCACGCTCGGCGGCGACCCTCCTGGCCATCAGCGGCAGCCGAGCGGCGAACGCACGGCCGGCACGGGCCAACAGGCCGCCGAGCGGCCCGACGGCCCGGATCGGGTTCTCCTTGACGTACTGAGCAAGCGCCATGGTTCGACTCCTGACACGGGATGGGTGGTGGCGCGACCACGCACGACCCGTGCGGAGCCCAAAGCGCTAGCCCGACAGTCGGGGCGTCGCTCCGAGGGCGTGCGTGACCGCGAGACGTGGGTCCGGTTGACTACTGCCGGCGTCCATCGCGGTCCTCCTTCTGACGTTGCCGTTCGGGCGTCCCGTCAGGCCGGGGACCTCTGCGACCCGCACCAGAAGCCGAGCTCGCATCCCCCGTCGTCGAGCTTCGGCGACTGCAGGGCGTAGGCACGACGGCCAGCCACTTCGGGTCACCCCTTGTCTCGAGGCGACCTGGCCTGACCCGGAGCGTCTCTCGACGGGTGGGGTCAGTGGCCTCTGTCCCTGCAGCGCCTCACCTAACGAGGACGCCGTCCTGGCCGAATCATACCCCAGGGGGGCGCGCCGCGCTCTGGCGCCCACCTCGCTCCGCCCCACCCGTGCTCCGGCTCGGGTCGTCGAGGGCGAGCCAGGGGCGCGCTCAGTCGCCCTCCTGGTCCCGCCGCAGCCGCGCCTGGGCATCCCGGTTCAGCCGCTCGTGGAGCTCGAGCAGTCTCGCTGCCGAGGGCAGGGGGCGCTCGACCGAGGGGGTCGGCCGCTCCGGGGGAGCGGCGCGGTCAGGATGGCGTCGGGCGCCCTCCGTGGCACGCGCCGCCTCACCGGCCTCCGTGGCCTCACGCCGGAGGCGCCGCTCGGCGTCGGCGGTCAGGCGTCGATTGGCGTCGAGGAGCTCGGCCAGAAGGTCCCGCTCCCGGCGGCGCTCCGGGGGCTCCGTCTCGGGGGCGGCAGGCGGCGAGCTCGGCCGGGGCGGCGGGGGGACCGGTGCGCCCCCCTGGGCGCCCACGCCGTCCGAGGAGCGATGAGGACCATGCTCAGGCGGTGGGGCTGGGACGGCAGCCGGGGCCGACATCCCCACCGGCGGCCGGGGCGCTGGCGTGGCCTGACGGACGGGAGACAGCGGCTCCCACGGTGCCCCTCCGTCCAGGCCAGTCGGCAGGCCACTCGCTCTCCGGCGAGGCCCGGCCCGGAGGGGCGGGCCCGCCTCACGTGGTCGGGGCCACCGTCGCCCGAGTCGGCCGATCAGCACACCCATCGCGAGGCCGATCAGGATCCCTACGAGAAGGGACGCCAGGTGCACCTCGGAGCCCAGCATAGTCAAGTCACGTGGACATGACCACCAACGATCCGGAGACGACGTCGCGGGCGGCGGCCCGGCGGGCCCACCGGGGTGGACCCACCTCCACCCGCGCCCCGTGCCGCCTCCCCCATCCCTCCCTGGAGGCAAGGGGCGCCGGCGCAGGCGGGGTGGGTGCCGTCTCGCCCCGGAGAGGACGGGGGCGCAACGCTCGACCCCGCTCGGGGCCGCAGGGGGGCACCGGAGGGGGGATGCCCCGGGTCGGGGCGGAGGCCGGGGTGTCGCCCCCGGCCTCCCGCCCGGGCCGAGTCGATCCGGCCGGGATCAGGCCGGCCCGAGCCCGGCCTCCTACTGGAAGTAGGCGTGCTGCACCCTGACGTCCCCGTTGACGGTCGTCACCAGACCGTGGAGACGCTTCGAGTAAGCCACCGGCTGGACGAGGAAGTAGATGGGGATGGAGGGGGCCAGCTGGTAGAGCAGCCGGTTGAGCTGGTCATACAGCGGCTTCTGCTCCTGCTGGGTGTAGGCCGAGGCGATCTTGGCCAGCAGGTCGTCGACCCCCGGGTACCTGGGCACCCCGTTCAAGGCCCCGAACATGGTCTGGTAGCCCTGGAAGGGGCTGGCCAGGAAGTACCAACCGATCTGGACCATGGGGATGCCGCCGTTCTGCAGCTTGGCCACGCAGCTGTTCACCGGCTCCTGGACGATCTGCAGGTTGATACCGGCCTTGGCCATGTCCTGCTTCTCGATCGTGGCCGCCTGCGTGGTGTCGCTCGAGAAGGTGCAGATCTGCACCGTGATGCCGTTGGGATAGCCCGCTTGCGCGAGGAGCTGTCGCGCCTGATCAGGATGGTAGCCGTAGTTGGGGATGTCCTTGGTGTAAGCCCAGTAGTTTGGTGGCACGTACTCCCAGGCAGGGCCCTGGCTCACCCCCGTACCGACCATCGCGTTGGCAAGCTTGACCCGGTCGATGGCCATGTTGGCGGCCCGTCGGACGCGGACGTCGTTGAACGGAGGTTGGTTGTTGTTGGTGGTGACGATGGCCAGGCTCAACGTGGGCAGGTTCTTGATGACCATGTTGGGGTTGCTGCCCCGCAGCGAGGGAATGTTCGTGGCGGGGACATTCTGCATCGCAGCGAAGTCCACCTGGCCGGCCACGACCGCGTTGGTCATGGCGGTGGCATCCGCGATGATCTTGTAGGTGATGCCACTGAGCTTGATCGCGCTCTTGTTCCAGTAGTCAGGGAACCTGACGAGGTCGATCTCGCTGCCCGGCGTCCAAGACTTGAGCATGAACGGGCCGGTCCCGACCGGATGCCGACCATAGTCCTTGCCGTACTTCTGAAGGGCCGTCGGGGAGATGATCTGGCCGGCGCGGAAGCTGAGGATCGCCGGGAGCACCGAGTACTGCTGCCTCAAGTTCAGGTCGATCGTGTAGTCATCGACCACGGTCTCGGAGACGACCGGGGCGAGGTCGAACCAGACCCCAAGGCTCCGATAGTGGTCGAGGCTGATCTTCACCGCCTCAGCGTTGAACGGCGTCCCGTCCTGGAACTTGACCCCACGACGCAGATGCATGCGGAAGGTCAACTTGTCGGGCCCGAGAAACGACCAGCTGGTCGCGAGTCCCGGCTTGGGATCGGTTGTCTTTGGATCTGAGACCGTCAACGTGTCGTAGATCGAGTTGCTGAAGTAAGCGTCCCAACCACTGATCCCGGCGCCTGGGTCCAGCGAGTCCGGCTCGCCAGGGGCGGCGTAGTAGAGCACATTGCCATGCGGGGGAGGCCCATTCGTGGACCTGGAGCCGCCGGTCCCGCAAGCAGCCGCGACCACCCCTGCGAGCAATGCCAAGCAGAGCACACGTCCGAATCTCATCACTCCTCCTTCCTCCCTGCGGTGGCTCAACCCAGGACCAGCTGCGCGGCGTCCAGGGCAGGCAGCCACCTTCAATCCCTCGCGAGTTCAGTTTCCCCTGCCCGATCGGATCCGTCAAGGCGTGCGCAATTTGCCGTCACGCCCCGTGGCACTGGCCAAGGAGGCGATGCTGGCAGCGACCAACCTCCTCGATGTCGAGCACCGTTCCGCATGCGGAGACATCGCTATTGACCGGCGCTCGATAAGGCGCTACGCGGCGATGCGGCCCGTGGTCCTGGCAATGGCCCCACGGGCACTCAAGGGGCGGGCCCGGTGCTCGGGCGGCCAGCCCCCGCTCTCGGCCTAGAGGTCCCCCTGGGGCAGGGCCTCGAGGCTGGCGACCTCAGGCAAGGCTGGCCTCGGCTTCGATCTCGACCCGCCAGCGCGGGTCGAGCAGACCCGCGACCACCACCATCGTCGCCACCGGCCGGCGGAGACGGAACGTCTCGCCGTGGACCGCCCCCACCGCCTCGGCATCGGCAGCATCGACCAGGAAGATCCGCGTGCGGACCACGTCCGCGAGGTCAGCCCCGAGCTCGCGCAACGCCTGGGCGATGATCTCGAGGCAACGACGGGCTTGGGCATGGGGATCGGGGTCGACCGTGCCGTCGGGCCAGATCGGCGCCGTGCCTGCCACCAGCACCCGGTCACCGACCCGCAGGGCACGACAGAACCCGATCCGTTCCTCGAACGGGGACCCGCTGCCGACGCGCTGCCGAGGCGGCACCCGCGTACTGTAGCAGGCCCGTCGGCGCCCGCCAACGGCCCCGTGGGCGGCCCCGGCCCCGCCTGGCCTTGCCCGCTGCCCCATGGGCTCCCCTCCAGTCGAGACCTTCAGACTCAGATAAGGTGATAGTTGCTGCTCGTCAGCAACGACCGGCTGCGGTCATCGCCGCAGCCGGGCCAGGAACCGCCGAGCCGTGGCAGGAGGGTGGGATGAACGAGGCGTGGACCCGAGCCCCAGGAGGGTCAGTCAGCTTCGCTCGGTTCGGGCTGAGCCGGGCGGCCCTGCAGGCGGCCATCACGGCCGAGCTGGAGCAGGCCGAGGACAGCCGGGATCCGGCGGTCATCGCCTCCGCGGTGGCCGCGGCCATCGAGGCCAACAACCGGGAGCTGCTCCGACAGCTGAATCAGGTGTGGACATTGGTGGACACATCGCCCATGGTCAGGGCCGATGAGGGCTCCTCGGAGGACTGAGGCGGAGCCCCCGGCTTTCGCCGCAGCCGCGCGGCAGAGGGCGAACCTCTCCCGACCAGGTCGAGGCCCCGGGATCGGGCTGGCCGTGTCATCTCCCGCGCTGGGGGGCGAGGCGGCGGGCTGGCCGGAGGCCGGCGGGGCAGGAGCCCAGCGAGCTCCAAGTCAGCGGGAGACGACGTCAGCCGCCACCGCGTAGGCGCCCGGCCAGGGCCAGTCGGACCTTCTCGGCCCCCCTCTGACCTCCAGGCCGCACGCTCGGCCGGGGCCCCCTCAGCAGCAACGGTGCCGACCGGCGACCGCAGGCGAGGCCTGCCGATATTCGCCCCATCCCGGTGGGCGACATGAAGGCCGAGCCCGGGATCCAAGCGGCCCTGTGGAGGGCGTGGAGAGGGCGGCAGGAGAGGACCTGACCCGCCCCGGCCGGCGCTGCCCAGGCCCCGATCCCGAGGATGGACGGTTGACGCCACCTCCGGGTGTCGGTAGGTGAGATCATCGTGTTGATAACAGCTGCCAACTCAACCTCCATGGGGTCGGCGATGCCCCAGCTCCCCTCCTTGAGGCCGGCACCCCTGCTGATCGGGGCCCCCGGCGCGATACGCGACCGCGAAGGCGGCAACGGAGACCGACCCAGGGACCTCATCGACGGTCGCAGGCTGGTCCTAGGGCTGGCCGCAACCGCGATCGAATCCTGAGGGGGGCGATGGGCCGGGAGGGACAGCCCGTGGTCGAGCTCCTGCCCCATCCGCTCACCCTGGAAGGAGTGCGCACCGCCGCCGCCGGGTGCCGAGCCTGTGAGCTCTGGCGTGGGGGGACCCAGACCGTCTTCGGGGAGGGGACGCCTCCTTGCCCGATCATGCTGGTGGGCGAGCAGCCGGGTGATCGTGAGGACCTGGAGGGACGGCCCTTTGTGGGCCCAGCGGGGGACCTGTTGAACCGCGCCCTAGGCGAGGCCGGCTTGGATCGGGAGGCGGCCTACGTCACCAACGCGGTGAAGCACTTCCGCTGGGTGGGGCAAGGCGGGAGACGTCGCACCCGTCAGCCCGGGGTTGCCCACATCGTCGCCTGCCGGCCCTGGCTCGAGGCGGAGATCGAGCTCGTGCGGCCTCGGCTGATCGCGCTGCTGGGAGCGGTGGCGGCTCGAAGCGTCCTCGGGCACGAGGTCCGCGTCCTCGAGCAACGCGGCCAGATCCGTCCATCCCCCTTCGGGGTGCCGGCCATGATCACCGTCCACCCCTCCTCGGTCCTCCGCTCCCCCGACCCCCAGAGCCGGCAGCGAGCCTACGCCGAGCTGGTCGCGGACCTGACCAGCGTCGCACGCTGGCTCAAGGCCTGACGTCATGGTTGACGACGTCGCCTAGCCGCGCTGCTCGCTGACGGTCGCGACGGCGGGGACCTCACCGCCCAGGCCGGATCGTCTCCCGTGGCGGCCAGCCCTGCCCGAGCGTCCCCGAAGCTCCACCCGCCCTGTCGCCACCTCGCGGCTCGCCGCCCTTGAGTCAGCCGACGGCCCGGTGATCGGACGGCCTCAGGCCGGCGGGGAAGCCAGGGGGCATCGACCGGGCGCTGGCTGGAGGCCGGGGGCGCCACCCCACCGCCAGGCCGGATCAGGGCTGCGGCTCTGCCTCCCCCTCCCGCGGCCCGAGCACGACCTCCTGGGCGGCCCCGACCTCGATGATGGCGAAGGGACGACGGATGACCGGTTGGGCCACGTTCCGAACCGGGACGCCGCCAGGCGTCACCGCCTCCGGGCTCCCGGCATGGGCATGACCGTGGAGGGCGAGCATCGCCCCGCCGTCGTCGATGGCCCTGGCGAGCAGGTAGCTGCCCAGGAACGGCCACCGACCTGGGTGCTCGCCGAGCAACGTCCCCTCCACCGGCGCGTAGTGCAGGAGCGCCACGCGGAAGCCACCGTCCGAGGCCGAGAGGAGGGCCTCCCGGAGAGAGTCGGCAGAGCGCCGCGCCTCGGCGGCGAAAGCCTTCACCTGCGGCTCCCCGAACTCGGTGGCGCACGCTCCCGCGAACCCCCCTCCGAATCCCTTGACGCCCGCGATCACGAGCGGGGCTCCGCCGACGGTCAGGGTGACACACTCACCCTCCAGGACGCTGATGCCATCGCTCGACAGGATCGTCGCGATCTCGGCCTCCCGACCGTGGTGATAGTCGTGGTTCCCGAGCACCGCGATCACCGGGAAGGGCAGCCCCCGGAGCTCTCTGACCAGGACCCTCGCCTCCTGGGGCAGGCCTCGATAGGTCAGGTCACCGGCCAGGAGAAGGACGTCGATCTGCCCCACCGCCGCCTCGAGGTGAGGACGAAGCCGGCCCTCCGAGTCGTCGCTGAAGTGGAGGTCGCCGACGGCGGCGAGGCGGATCACTCCGGCACCCGGACCTCGACCCGGACCGGATGAGCGCCAACGACCTGGCGCGTCACCTCCTCCACGACCTCACGCCGACGGGCCGTGGCCACCTCCCCGCTCACCACCAACTCACCAGCCTGGACGGACACCGACAGCGGTGCCTCGCAGAGCCGAGGGTCGGTGGCCAGGGCCTGGTGCACCCGCGCCACCAGATGATGGTCTGCCTCGGTCGCAGCCTCACCCTGCACGCCGCGCAGGGCGCACTCGGCCAGCTCACGGAGGACCGGCTCCGACACCAGGACGCCGCAGGAGAGCGCGTAGAGGAGGAGGCTCAGAACCCGGGCGGCGAAGGGGCGGGCCCGCCACCTGAGGTACTCCCAGTCGATCCCGCCTCGCTCCAGGATGGCGACCGCGTCGTACCAGTGCCGAGGGACGTGCTCGGCGGCCGCCATCGCCTTGATCACGACCAAGTCCTCCGAGCCCAGGGCCAGCACCCGGCGGCCGCCGATGGTGACCTCCCGGCGATACGCGAGCATGCGCTCGTCGAGCACCAGGCCGCCTTTCGAGCGGAAGATCAGGTCGACCATCACGTCGCCGGCAAAGGCCTTGTAGAGCCAGGCCTCGTCCGTCCGCTCCGTCCGGAAGCCCGCCCTCCCCAGCGCCTCCAGGGCGGGCAAGGCCCGCTCCGGGGCGACGAAGATGTCCACGTCCCGAGTGCGGCGAGGGCGACCGACCGTTGCCGAGGCGAGGCCTCCCATCAACGCGTACTCGATCCCCTGCCGCTCCAGGACGTCCACCGCCTGGACCAGGACCGTCTCCATCTGCCGCGGTCCGGTCCCCCTACGCATGCGATGCTCGACCCTCGAGCCGCGCCGCGCCGGCGGGCCCCAGACCCTCTCGGGATCCAGCACGGTGCCGCGAGGGGCGGCAAGCCGGGCCAGCTGCGGTCGCCGGCCGGCGAAGGAGCGTGTCGCCGGCTCGCGGTCTCGCCCAATCGACCCCTCCGGCCGGGAGAGGGGCGCCACCATGAGGAGGCGTCATCACCATGCGACCCAGGGGTGTCGCACCCCACCACCTCACCAGGTCCGCGACGGACACAACATCTTTTATGGAGAAAGAATGATACCGAAATTAACATCCTATCACTCATCACCTCTATGGTGAGTGGCCACGAACGGGGCATCGTCGTGAGGGACTTGGCCCTCCTCCCCATCCCACCCTCGGACCCCCTCCCCCGCCGGCAGGATGAGGCGGCCCAGGGCCGTCGACGCCCCACGCGCTCGACGGCGCCCGATCCCGACCTGGCAACGAGGGGGACGATGGGATGTAATGGGGGGATGTCGCGGAGCCGTGGGACCGGCTCCGACGGCCTCACTCCAAGAGTCGGAGGGAGGCATCGTGCGATGCCGTCGACGAACCGAGCAGGGCGACGAAGGGGGATCCTGAATGGCGCACACCAGAAGCGATCAGTCGTCTGAGGCCCTAAGGCTTCTCCTGGTCGAGGACGACCCCGAGGTGGCGGCGATGTATCGATTTCGCCTGGAGCTGGACGGCTACCTGGTGGAGCAGGTCTTCGACGGGGAGAGCGCGCTCCAAAGGGCGACCCAGGACCCACCGGACCTGGTGTTCTTGGACCTGCGGTTGCCCGGCATGGGTGGTCTCGAGCTGCTCCGGGCGTTGCGCGCCTCCGAGGCCACACGTACCCTCCCGGTCGTGATCCTGACCGCCCACGACGAGCCAGAGCTACGCGCTCAGGGAGCCGAGCTCGGCGCGCTCGACTACCTCATCAAGTCGCAGCACGCCCCGGGCGAGGTCGCGAGTCGGATCCTCCGCTGGGTCGAGGACCCGGCCTTTCGGAGCGCCTAGATCCCTGATCGGCACCCCCACGGCCCGGCGCCGCCGGCACCGGCGGCCCGGGCCCGGTCCTCGGCGGCGTGGCGGCCCGAGGTGGCCGCCAGCGGCGGCCGGAGGGAAGGGGTCGTCTCGACGGGACAGGCCAGAGGCCCGCCTCCCGGGAGGCGGGCCCCGCACGAGGAAGAGACCCCAGCAGTGACCGACCCGACGCGAGGGTCAGGCGTCAGAGGCGACCGGGACCAGGTCGAGCGAGGTCTCGCCGTGCACGACGACGTCGCCGGCCTCGAGCTCGGCCTCGGTCATGCGCAGCGGCACCAGGAGGCCCACCACCGAGATCACGACGAAGGTGGCCACAACGTCGTAGAGGACGATCACCCCCAAGGCCAGGGCCTGCACCAGCAGCTGATGAGGGTTGCCGTAGAGGAGCCCGGTGACGGTCACCGCAGCCGTCTTGCCGGTGCCGGGGTAGACGACGATGCTCGGCGTCGCGAGCAGCCCGGTCATGAGTCCCCCCAAGGCGCCGGCCACGAAGTGGGTGTGCATGACCCCCAAGGTGTCGTCGATCCGGCCCAGGAAGCCAGGCAACCTCAGCTTGTTCATGGTGAGCCAGGGCACGACGCCGGCGCAGGCCCCGATGGCCAGCGCCCCGAAGCCGTCGACGTAGCCGGCCGCGGGGGTGATGGCCACCAGCCCCGCGATCATGCCGTTGATCATCCCGGTCACGTTGGCTCGCCCACGGCTGAAGACGTCCAGGAACATCCAAGCGAGCAGCGCCGCGCCCGTGGCCACGTTGGTGTTGAGGACCGCCGAGGAGGCGTCGGCGCTGGCGAAGTAGGGATCGCCGCCGTTGAAGCCGTTCCAGCCCAGCCAGAGCAGGCCGCCGCCGGCGATGGCCATGATGAGGTTGCTCGGGGTCGCGTCCTCACGGTCGCGGGCGATCCGAGGGCCGACCACCGCGGCCGCGACCACCCCCGAGACGCCGGCTGCGACGTGGATCACGTAGCCGCCGCTGTAGTCGACGGCGCCCATCTGCGCCAGCCAGCCCCCACCCCAGAGCAGGAACGCGCCCACCGAGTAGACGAAGGTGATCCACAGGGGGACGAAGAGCATCCAGGCCTTGAAGCTCATCCGGCCCAGCAGCGCCCCACCCAGGATGATCACGGTGATGGCGGCGAAGACGAACTGGAAGTACACCAGGGCGGAGCCAGGGAAACGCAGGTCGGGGATCAGCCCGGACAGCAACGGGATCTGCGCCCGCCCCTGCTCGGCGCCGGAGAAGAGCACCGGCCAGGGGATGCCCAAGAACCCTGGCCCGACCGGCACCGGCTTGCCGAAGCTCATGCTGTAGGCCCATAGCGTCCAAACGACGAGGGTCATGGCGAAGGCGTAGAGGACCATCAACGACGAGTTGACCGCCCATTTCCGCTTCATCAGACCCGCGTACAGGATGGCCAGCCCAGGCACGCTCTGGAGCCCCACGAAGGTGGCCGCCGTGAGCTGCCAGCCGGTATGCCCGGGATCGAGCCACCCCGGCGCTGGAACCAATGCGAGATACGCCAACATGCACCTCCCTTGGTCCGGGCGCCAGTTCCCTGTCGTCTCTCGCCTACGTCCTCAGGCCGACTCCCATCCTTGCGCGCCCGGCCTGCCCCCCACCCTAGTTGGCTCGCACCGGTCGAGCATCAGCCTTTCAGAACAGGGCCGAGGGGACGAGGACCGTATGGAACGCACGAGCCAGCGGCCTTTGGGGCCCACGACCCTCGTCTGGGTATGCCAACCGTCTCCGGCCTCACCTCAGGTGAAGCGACCAAGGGACGGCCCGGCCCCGACCACGGTCGGGGCCGGCCATCCCGGCTTGGGCCGGGGGGCAGGAGCACGCACGTCCCGGCCGTGCCCCAACCCGCTCCCGAGCGGCAGCAGGCGCACGCTCGTCTGAACCCGTGGCCGATCCATCGCCCCCGGCCCCTCGGGCCAGTCAGGGGCTCACCGGCACGTCTCGCCCAGACCGGCCGGGCGTCGGCCTTCGCCTCTCGGTACCGAGCCGGCGCTCACACGGCACGGGCCATCTCGGCCACCTGCTTGAGCCCGCTCTCCAGGTCCTGGGCGTTCATGACCGGGGCCATGTCGACCCGGGCGTCCAGCCTCATGAAGAACGGCTCCGCGATCTTGGGGATGCTCGCGACGTCCTTCAGGTCGAAGACGAGCACGGCCGTTCGCTGCCCCTCCATGGTCGTGAAGTACGCCGCCTCGGGCTTCAGTGCCTCAAGGGCCTCTCGCATGATCCGGGGCAAGGTCCCGTCTTTGAGCGTCTCGTTGCCGCGCCCGACCGGGATCTGGACTTTCATCATCATCCGCATGGGGTACCTCCTGTGAACATCCGCCGGCTGCGGCCCAGGGGCACGATCACCAGGTGAGCGAGCTCGTGAGCTGCTGTCACGCCACCTATCTGGGGAGGTTGTCGGCCGAGGGCATGCGACGAGAGGGCCGAGCGGCGAAGGAGAGCACCGCCGCCAGCACGAAGAACAGGATGCTGAAGAGCGCGTAGCCCTTGACCACGAAGAACATCCCAATCCCAGCCGCCAGCAAGAGCACGGCTGCCGGCAGGGGCAAGAAGAGGGCCAGGATCGAGCCGAGGACGCCGATCAGCACCAGCAGGAAGCCGATGAACCCATGGGTCTGGTCGATGCTCGAGCTTCCCAGCACCCCCAAGGCCCGGTGCATGGCGGAGTACAGGATGTCCACCACCAACGCGATCGCCGAGGCAATCAAGCCCAAGACGAAGGCCACAACCCGACCAACGATCCCCATCGTCGCTCCTCCATCAGCCCATGCTCGGTGGATCAGGCCCCCCTGGGCATCGCGCCCCCGACCGCCGGGAGCCTCCGCCACGGGGACGGCCCGGGCCCTCAGGATCCATGCTCGACTGCCGCAGCCGGTTGGCGACCCTTGGCGATCACCTCGGATCGAGGCTCCCGATCGCCCAGCCCACCCTCGGCCACCACCCAGGCGGCGTCTGGAGACGCTCGACGTGCTCTTGGTGCACTCCTCGCGCCATCTGCTCATGCTTACGCTACCTGGGCAGAGCCGATCGCGCTCAGGGCCGAACGGCCCCCTTTTTCCAGGCCCAGGCCCTCGCCGGGCCGCAGCGAGCCGCACCTCGAAGACCACCGCCCGCGAAGGTCAGTCGACGATGAGGGTCATCAGGCAGTGGCCGCAGAGCCCTGCCCCTCGCCCACCGCCATCCCTCCCAGGCACCGGTCCCCGGCCCAAGAGGAGGGCACGAGCAGGACCACGAGTCGCCGGCGAACGCAGGCGGCCTCCTCCAACGGGCCCTGCACGCAGCCCAGCCTCTCCAAGCAGCGCCCAGCCGACGCGGGGTCGCCGGTCCCAAGGGGGGCTTTTCCCGGGGCTCCGAGCCCGGGTGTTATGCTGCAGGCAGTTCAGCGCTCGTCTCCTGCAGCGGGGCCGTCCTCTGTCCGGCCCGCCTTCCCCTCGGTCTCTGATCCCTTCTCACGCGGCATCCCCTGCTCCATCCGGTCGTTCGCAGCCGGAGGCCGGTTGGGTCGGTCCCGGGCAACACCTCCTTAAGCCATGCAGGGGCCACCCGGCTGACGGGAGCACCCTAACGGATTCCTCACAACGCGTCCCCTATGGTCAAAGTGATGGGAAGGAGGAGCGACGATGATCGGCGAGGCCGGGGTCCGCGGCCGGCAGCGAGGGGGCCGGTGCCCCGGCCCGCCGAGCGCGGTGCGCCGCACGCTGCCCCTATGATCGACCTCAAGCAAGGAGGTCAGGGACAGCGGGCACGACGCCCGCCCTGCCCTGACGAGCTGACGCCTTTGGACCTACCGCCTCGGTCGCAGCCGCTCAGGTGATCGCCCCAAGCCCCGCCAGGCCCCGGCGGCGGATCAAAGTCCGGGGCGGAACCCTGGGCTGGTTCCTGTGCTGGGCAGTGGTCTTCGCCGACATCGGCACCTCGATCTACTACACCCCTGGCATCCTCTTCCCCCGCTTCGGCGGCCGCTCCGCGCTCTTCGTCTCGATGACCCTGGTGGTCTTCGTGCTGCTTTCGATGAAGTACGCCGAGGTGGCCTGGCGCTACCCGGAGGGCGGCGGGGTGGTGAACGTCGCCGCCAGCGCCCTGCACCCCTTCGCCGGCCTGCTCGGGGGCCTCTTCATCCTGATCGACTACTACCTGACCTCGGCGCTCAGCGCGCTCTCCGGCCTCATCTACCTCAGCGTGGTGTTCCCCCAGCTGACGCCGTTCGTGGTCGGGGCCACCGTCGTCGCCCTGGTAGCGCTCGGCAGCCTGAACCTACTCGGCGTGCGCGACAGCGCGCGGGTGAGCGCGACCTTTGCCGTCGTGGCGGCGATCGGCCAGTTCGGGGTGGTGCTGGCCACGGCGCTCCAGCTCGGGCCGACGGGGATCCTTCACAGCCTCACCGCCCTTGCCCACGGTCCTCACCTGACCCCGGTCGCCCTGGTGACCGGCTACGCTGCCGCCTTCCTGGCCTTCTCCGGCCTGGAGACCATCGCTCAGCTGGCCCCGGCCATGAGAGAGCCCCGGAGCCGGGTGTCAAGCCGTGCCATGGCCGCAGTGGTGGTGACCATGGCCATCACCAGCCCCCTCCTCACCCTTTGGTCGACCACCCAGCTGCCGGCGAGCACCGACCCCAACCAGTTCATCTCCCGCCTGGGCGCCCACGTGGCCGGCCCTCCCCTGGGCGCGTACGTGGCGATCACGGCCGCCTTCCTGCTGGTCTTCGCCAGCAACACCGCCATCATCGGCGCCTACCACGTGTTCGTCGCGCTCTGTCGCATGGGCTTCCTGCCCCGCGTCCTCGAGCAGCGCAACCGCTGGCGGGGCACCCCTCACTGGGCCATCCTCCTGGCAGTGGGGTTGCCGGTCCTGCTCGTGACCGTGAGCCAGGGGGACGTCACCCTGCTCGGCGACCTCTACGCCTTCGGCCTGCTGGGCGCCTTCATCCTCACCAGCCTGTCGCTCGACGTGGTGCGCTGGCACGACCACCAGTGGCGGCAGCGACCGCGGGCCAACCTGAGCTTCTCGGTGGGCGTCGCCACCACCCTCCTGGTGGCCACAGCCTGGATCACCAACCTGGTGGCAAAGCCCTTGGCCACCCGGTTCGGCGGCGGGCTCACGGCGCTCGGCCTGGCGGTGGGGCTCCTCACCTACAACTACCTACGGGGGCGCCAGCCGGTCGTGTTCCCCCTCCTTCACCGACCGAACGTGCCCGTGGTGGCGGTGTCCGGGGCTCGGCGGCTACCTCCAGCCCACGTGCTGGCCATCCTCCCTCACGACCCGGCGCGCGCCGAGGCCGTGGTCGCCACCGCCGTGACGGCAGCCGGCGATCGCCCGCTGGCCTTCCTCTACCGTGGCGACCCGCGTCGGCCGCACCCTGCCGGACGGCACCTGCTCGAGGTCCAGGACCCCTACCTGGCCGACCGGGCAGCCCAGGTGGCCTTCGCCCGCGCCGAGCGTACCTCCCGCCGTCGGGTGCGGGACCGGCGCTACATCTACGTCCCCGGCAACCTGCGACGGGAGGCGGTCGGCGACATCTGGCGCCAGCTGCATCCGCACGAGACCGTCCTTGCCGAGGATGATCATGACGTGCTGCCGCCGGTCGCCCTGGATCGCGTGCGGCGCGTCTCGGCCGACGGGTTCTCTGTGCTCCGCCTGGTGTCGGGAGGCCCTCCCTCGCTGGCTTGAGCCTCCTGGGGAGGGCAGGAGGTCTCCGGCCGGAGGTCGAAGCTCCCCGTCGCGCGCCGCAGCCGAGCTCGATCCAGCCGCCCACGCCGGCATCCGGGCCGGCGCCCCGGGTATCCGTGCTGTCCGATCGCCGCTCGAGCCCAACCCCCCGAGGCGCCCCCTCGTTTCAAGGACGGCGGCGGTGGAGGGGGCAGGGATCCGCGACGACCGGCCGGGCCCGCCTCCGAGGGCTCGGACCGGGCTCTGGTCACCCGCTATCGATCATTCGGGGCCGTCTCGGTCTTCGCTCCTGAGTTCAGGCCGGACGCCGCGGGATCCAGGAGAGGGGAGAAGACAATACACGATGAACCCCACGCCCGCGCCGCCCGACCCGGGGCGAGCCGGACGCGATGAGCGACGGGGATCACGGCGATGGTGCGGGAGCCACCGCGCCAGCACCCTCAGGTGGCGGCGCTGCGGCTCACCAACCGGTTGGTCGGAACGGCCTCGGCGCCTCGTCGAACGCGAGCGGGATCCCCGCCACGCGCTGCCCCGGGGCCGGGTCGAGGCCAGGGTCATCGCCGGGAGTGGTGACCACCGAGAATCCAGCCGCTCCGCGCACGACGGCCAGGGTCGGAGGCCAAAGGAAGGCTCCGGGCATCGTCTCAAGACGATGACCTGTGCGCTTCCGCCCCGTCAGGGTCGCGCACCACCCGGGGTGCCCCGATCGCCTTGGCGGTTTGGCGGTTGCCTCTCAGGTCGGCCCGCAACGGTGCCGTCGCCCCCTACCTCCACCCTCCCTGCCCGGTGTACGAGCGCCACGCCGCCGGCCAGCCGCTCGCCGGTCGGCCCCCCACTGGCAGCCTCGTGGAGCCGCCGGCCATCCCACCCCGCACCGGCCATGGGCAGCTGTGGCGGTCGCGAGCCGGTCAGGCATCGGGCGTGCCGGCGGGGTGCCGCACGCCGTGCTCGAAGCTGAACGTACCGCCTGACTGCCCACGATCGAGCTTCTCCATTGGCCCGTGCCGGCCGCCTCGAGGATCCGGCGGATGCAACCGAGGGCTCCATCGTCTTCTCCCCTCCGCTGCCCAAGGACCCGTGCACCTCACCCCCCGGGCACCTGGCCCCCGGGAGCCAGCGCCGGGGCCGGGGAGCCGACCCACCGCACCCGGGGCCCGGGCCATCGGGCGCGAGCCGATCCGGTGCCTCGCGAGCCCGACCAGGTCGACGTTGGGGCGAGACGATCGTCCAGCGCCGTCACGCTGTTCCTCCGCCCTCCACGTGCCGAACCCTTCACCTCGGCGTGGGGCTCGTCCCTTCGCAACCTCAACAGGACCGCTCGAAGCCGCCGTTCGACCGACCATCCGTTGCCAGGAGCGTGGGGATCCGAGCTCGCAGCGTCGTCCCCCGGCCCGGTGTGCTGAACGTCTCCAGGGCCCCACCCAAGCTCGCCACCTGATGGCGCATGGAGGTCAACCCGAAGCAGTCAAGCCCCAGCGACAGGTCTGGATCAAAGCCGACACCGTCATCGCTGAGCACGAGCTCCAGCCAGTCTCCCCGACAGGTCAGCTCAACGCTGATGCGGTTTGCAGCGGCATGCTTTTTGACGTTTTGGATGCCTTCTCGAACCACCCGATACGCCAGTCGCTCAGTGGGCGAGGGCAAGCGCCCCGTTAGCTGGCACCGAAAGTCGACATCGATGCCGGTCTGCGTCTGGAGCCGGGCCAAGAGCGCCGAGATCGTGTTCGGCAGTCCTTCCAGGTCCAGGATCAGTGGATGCAACTCGAAGATCAGCTCCCGGAGGTGGGCCACCAGCCGGCCGAGGCTCGTCGCGGCGGACCGCGACATCGTGTCGTCCTCGCCGCTCGAGGCGCATTCGAGCATGAGTTGAATGCCCACCATCTCCTGGATGAGCTCGTCGTGCAGCTCCTCCGCGATGCGCCTTCGCTCCGCCTCTTGAACGTCCAGGAAGCCTGCTGCGACTCGGCGCGTCCCCTCGGCGAGACTTGGGGCCTTCGTCACAGAGCGGTCCGAGTCGAGACTGAACTCCAGGGAAGCTGCTATCGCCTCCGCATACACCTCCACCTCCCGAGCGACATGCAAGCTGGGCCGATGGGCGCGATCGTAGTAGATCGCCAATCCACCTAGGACACGGTTGTCGCTGGCCAGCAAAGGCAGGCACCACACGGACCTGAGGCCGTGTTTCTCGCACAGGCACTGGAACGCCGACATGATCCTTGAGCACGGGATGCTCTCGATCACGACCGGCCGGGCCTCCGCCACCGCGACGCCGCAACATCCCACACCGATCGGGATGCGGGCGAGAGCCCGGACGTAATCGGGGGACAATCCGATCGAAACGACGTGGACGAGGTTGCTGTCGCGCAGCACGTGGAGCGACGCCATGCGGGTGCCGGCCACATGACCGATGGTTCTCAGGCTGGTGTGAAGCAGACGGCGCAGCGGCCGGCCGGCGAGGAGCGATCTCCCCTGACTCGTCAAGCTGAGGCCGAATGAGGCGTCGCTTCTGGGCATGGTTCACCTACGATCGCAGGTCGAGGTATCCAAGACGAGTGGCGGTGACCACCGCCTCGGTCCTGGTTCGAGCGCCGAGTCGCCGGCTGATGTTCTTGAGGTGGAACTTGACCGTCTCCTCGGAGATACGAAGGCTCCTAGCGATCTCCTTGTTGGCATGACCATGGGCCACCATGCGCAAGATCTCGATCTCGCGCTCTGTGGGAACGCCAGAGTCGACCTGTGACTCCCAGAGCTGCCCCGCCAGGATGGGATCGATGATCCGCTTACCGGCGACGACCTGAGCGATGGCATTCAGCAGTTCCTGGCCGGCTACTCCCTTGAGCAAGTAGCCACGAGCTCCCATTCGTAACGCTTCGCGGGCCATCCCCACCTCCTCGTACGCGGTGAGCACCAGCAGCTTGCTCCGCGGGAGGCAGCGATCGAGGTCCCGGACAATCGTGCAGCCCTCATTGTCGGGGAGCCGGAGGTCGAGGAGGACGACGTCGGGCTCAACGGCGGGGAGCAGCTGCAGGGCGGCACGAGCCGTGCCCGCCTCGCCGACCACGCGGCAGGTCCCCGACTTTTTGATCAGGGCGGTGATCCCCGCCCTGACCACGGGGTGGTCATCGACCACCGCGACTTTGATCATGACCTCTAAGCCGCATCCTACCCGCGCCCTCGAAGCGGGCACGGATCCCAGATGCATCGGCACGTGAAGAAGGCAGCACTGCTCTGTCAACGAGGGTCGGAGTGGATGTGCCTGGAGCGGCCACCCGAACGTTAGTCTCCTGGCGCATGCGGACTGCGAGCGACACGATGTCCATCGCCGGTGCGGGGTGCCGACGAGGAGCTCTTGGAGCGCCGACGAGTTGCCGGTCCCCCCGAGCTGCGTCGGTGCGTTGTCGAACGGCTCGGATCTCCTGTCATGCAATGGTGGCTCATGCATCGAGCTCGCCGTTCCGGGGTCGGAGGTGGCGAGACGAGCGTACGTGCCCGAGCCAAGCCACCCGATGGCGTGGCGCCGGGCCGGATCCCTGGAGAGGTCACAGACCACCTCCGGGAGCCGCTGCGGCCGGTACGGGAAACAGCTCACCTTGGCCCCCGGCCGGCCGCGCCGGCGCACCGGGCGCCGAGATCAGGAAGATCGGCCGCTCACTGTGGCGGAGGGTCACCCCGGGAACTCGAGGTGGTGGGCCCCCGTCACCCGACCCGATCGTGCGTCGCACAGCTCACCCTGGGCCGCGAGCGCCGAGGTTCGGGCCCGAGCTCACCGCGCCCGGCTCAAGCGGCAGCGAGCTGCCGATCCCGATCAGGGAGATGTCGCCTCTGCTCGTGACCTCCTCAACGGGAGTGCGCCATGGCGAACTCGGCCAGCTCCTGAGATTGGATCGTGTCGATGGTCTCCATCGACTTCTTGAACTCCACCTCCTCGTCGTCCATGAGCGCGCGAGGGTTGAAGTCGGGGCTGGCCAGGACCCCATGCACGCGACGCCGCTGCATCCCCATGTTGCCAGCGTCATAGATTGGGAAGATCGCTGCCTCACGTAGGTATTTCTCGAAGTTGCGCCTGCGATCGGCCGAGTTCACCCCGACCACCTGCATACACTTGTACACCGTATCGAACATGAGCTCGGTGCAGAAGATCTTGCACATGGCACCAACGAGCTCGCCGTGGTTGTCATGGCGGTCGAGGTAGTGGGAGGCTCGCCAGCAGAAGTACCTGGCGGCTTCGATGCGGGCCGCGACATCTCCGAGAAGGTAGCCTACGTTTTGATAGTTGATGATGGGTCTGGGGCCGCCAGCCGTGTACGTCTTGCAGAACTGAAGCGCCTCCTCATAGGCCGCCCGGGCCACCCCGACGGCCGCGATCCCCGCGATCGGTCCCGACCAGGCGAAGTTGCGATTGATGAGCAGATCGCCATTGCCGGCGGTCCCTTCCACAAGGTTCCGGGCCGGGACGTGCGCATCCTCGAAGGTGATCTCGGCATTGGGGGTGAGCCGATGTCCGATCTTGTCGATGAGGCGATAGCTGACGCCGCGGGTTCCACGCTCCACCATGAGCGCGGAGAGACCTTCTGTCCCCCCTCTGTCAGGATCTGTGCGCACGACCACGATGCTCACGTCGGCACCGTTGCCATCCCAACCAGCGACGTTGCAGGGCCAGTACTTGCGCCCATTTAGGACGTAGTCACCGCCGACATGGCGTGCAGTCACCCCGATCCCTGCCGGGTATGGAAGAGGCACATCGAAATTCGCTGTACCTCCGGGCGTGCTCGGTGGCTCGCTCACGGCGTATCCTACGATGTACTCTGCTCTCGGATCGGAGGTGGCAGTACGCAAGAAGCGCTCTCTCTGTTCCTCGGATCCATACCAGAGGACCGGCATCAACCCCAGGCCGTTGACGAGAATGGTGCACGCGAAACCGGGATCGACCGCGCAGAGCTCTTCGGCGGCGAGCACCAGCTCAACGTTGCTGAGGCCAGCGCCACCATATTCCTTGGGCAGCATACAGAAGGCGACACCGGCGCGGTAGGCTTCGACGTAGGCAGGTTTGGTGAGCTGGAAGGCCCGCAAGGGGTCTGGCTCACGATCGGCTTCCTGCACGATGGGGGCAAGAACGTTTTGAGCGAACTGACGGGTCTCTAGCTGAACCTTCTTTTGCTCGAGGGAGAGTGTAAAGTCGATGGTCATCGCATCTCTCCAATGAACTCATCGATCGGGTGTTCCTCTGGGGCCGAGTGTGCTTCACCGAGCCTGGCGGGGCAATCCCCGGATCAGGCAGCTTCGACCCCCACGTTGGGGTGGTTCACCCCCCCTCTTTGAGGAGGCCGTGGCGGGATCCCGTCGATCGCGCGGACGAGGATGGCACCGGAGGAGATGGTCCGAGCGGGCTGCCCGTGGCGGACCACGGAAAGCGCTGACCCGGATGCCGGAGGCTCCGATGGAGTGGCGACCCCGACTCGGATGCGAGACATGGCACGGTGAACGAGCCGTATCGAGCCCTCCCGGAGCCGAGGGGGGCCAGGGGCCTGTACGCGCCATCGGCCGGGGAGGCCGGCGAATCCCGGCCACCGCCATCGCCGTCCTCCTCGACCACGTCGCCACCCACCGCTGCCGCTCACCCGCTGGTCAGGGAGCACCCCCAGTCCCGGCTCATCCTCGGCCCTCGGTGCTGCCCCCCCACCACCCGGTTCGCGGAGCGGTGCTGCCACGGACGCTCGGTCCAGACCGGCGAGGTCGACGAGACCGCAAGGACGTACCCCTGGCCGCGGCACTCGACCAGGGCGAGAGGCCCCGCAGCTACTTGGCCGCTTGCTTGCAGGATCCCCGCCGAGCGAGCAGGTCGGCGAAGCGCACGGGGAGGGTGAGAAATGCCCCGCCCCAGCGCTCCAGGTCATCGAACGTGGTCCACCAACCCGTCGAGGGGGCACCCATCCTTCTGGAGCGGTGGACCTTGTGGACCTTTAGGAAGCACGGTAGCAGCATGAGCCGACCAACGCTGAGGCACGGGCGGCAGGCCGGCCGGTGGCGGCGCTGGCGAGGTGGCGGTGAGCGTTCGCGGGGCGCTCTGCGACCGATGGGCAGACGCAGAGGAAGAACTGGCCGGCAAGGCCATCAAGTCTGAGTCGGGAAGGTGGTCGGGGAGCCGGGATTTGAACCCGGGACCCCTTGGCCCCCAGCCAAGTGCGCTGCCGGGCTGCGCTACTCCCCGAACCAGAGGCCCATTGTAGGGCCTCGACCGCCGGCCCATCGTGTTCGAGGGAAGGGGACCGGCGCCCGACCGGGTCAGGTCTCTATCAGGCGTGGGCCCGTCCGGGGCGCCGCCAGCTTGCCGTGAGCAAGTCCCGCTCGAGCGCATCTCGCGCCACACAGTGCGGAAGCCTATCCGGCTCCCTCGTCACGGCAGGCGAAGCACCACTGCGTGAGGCCCCGGCTCTCCACCACGACCTTGGTGAAGCCCGAGCGGCGCACCATCGTGCTCAGCTCCCCGTCAGTGTAGAGGTGCAACCCACCGAGCACGTAGGGGGAGCATCACCAGCCTCGTAACCCGGCGCGCCGAGGCGTTGAGCATGGCCAATCGACCGCCAGGTCGGAGTACCCGGTGGACCTCGGCCAGCACCCTGTCGGGCTCCGGGAGCCAGAAGAAGACCTGGTTCATGGCGACCGCGGTGAAGTGCCGATCCGGCCACGGCAGACGGGCAGCGTCTCCCTCCCTCACCTCGAGGCGACCAGCCTCCACCGCACGGGCATTGCGCTTCCTTTGATCCACGCATTCGGTCGCCTTCGCCCGGTTCCAACGGGAGCGGAGCCCGGAGAAGGCGGCGGCTTCTTCGAGGCGCCGGTCCGGGGCTCCCCACGAAGCGAGCTTCGTGGGGTACCCCTCTCCCGATCGGCATCGAGGCCGGTCTCGAGGGTGCGCACCACCCAGTTGGGGGTGGACGTGACCAGCCGCTCGTCAAGGGACCGCAGTCAGGACCGGCGTCCGCAAGGGGGCACCGACCTCATGAAGGAACGTGAGCAGCTCCCGGTACGAGCGGGGAAGCGAGGTCTCGTAGTATGGCACGCCGACCTCCGCGCAGTACTCCCTGACGATGCGCTGCGCCCTGGGGATGTTGTTCCTGGCCATGGTCGGGAAGAGGTGGTGCTCGATCTGATAGTTCAGCGCCCCGTACCAGAGATCGGTGAGGGGACGAGCGCGAACGTTGCGCGAGGTCAGGACCTGGCCCCGGAGGAAGTCGAGGTCGCTGCTCGTGTCCACCTGGAGCATGCCCTTGTGGTTCGGCGCGAAAACGGCCGCCAGGTAGAAACCGCTGACCGCTTTCTGGAGAAGGATCACGATCAGGGCCGACCAGGGGCCAAGGAAGTACACGAGCAAGCCCAGGTAGAGCAGCCAGTGCGCGCTCAGGACGGCCACCTCCTGCCAGCGATGCCGGGACGGCTGACGCGCGAGGAAGCGACCGCTGGCGACGTGCATGCTCCAGGACAGCAGACAGGTCAGAGGCACGAACAAGAAGGCCTGGTACCTGGCGATCAGTCGAAGCAGCCCTCGCCGCGCCGCCGCCTGCTCCGGGGAGTAGGCGATGGCCGGGTTGTTGATGTCAGGGTCGAGGTCGAGGTGGTTGGGGTTAGCGTGATGCTGGTTGTGCTTGCGGACCCACCACCCATAGCTCACCCCGAGCAGAGCATCCGCGGTGAGAAAGGCCACCAGCGTGTTCTTCCACCGCCGGCCGAACATCTGATGGTGACCGGCGTCATGGAGCTGGAACCCGAGCTGACCAGCGACCAGGCCGAGCACGACCCCGTCGGCGGCCTGCACCCAAGGATGGCGAACCTGCGCCAGCACCACGCAGCAACCGGCGAGCAGGGCCATGTTGACCACGATCACGCACAGGTAGAAGCCGGGCTGCTTCTCCAGCAGCCCGGCCTCACGCACCCGTCGCTTGAGGATCGCGTAATCTGAGGGGACGGTCACCCTAGGGCCGATCCCGTGGTCTTCTTTGCCGGCACGGCCAGACCGTCCACCGGCGTCGGTGCCGCCAGCAACGGCCTGATCAACTCGATCGGGATCGGGAAGACGATGGTCGCGTTCTGGTTCGAACCCATGTCGAGCAAGGTCTGCATGTAGCGCAGGGCCAGAGCGGCGGGCTGGGTCGAGATCACCTGGGCGGCGTTGGCCAGGGTCTGGGCGGCCTGGAACTCGCCCTCCGCGGCGATGATCTTGGCCCGCTTCTCGCGTTCCGCCTCCGCCTGCCTGGCCAGGGCGCGGACCATGGTCGACGCCAGCTCGGCGTCCTTGACCTCGACCGCGGTGACCTTGATCCCCCAGGGCTCCGTGTGACGATCGATGATCGCCTGGAGCGTCCGGTTGATCTTGTCTCGCTGGCCCAGCAACTCGTCCAGGCTGGATTGGCCGAGCACGGCCCGCAGCGTGGTTTGAGCGATCTGGGAGGTCGCCATCCCGTAGTTGAAGACGTGGGTGACGGCAGCGCGAGCGTCGACCACCTGGAAGAAGATGACGGCGTTGACCTTGACGGTCACGTTGTCGGAGGTAATCACCTCTTGAGGCGGGACCTCCAAGGTGATCACGCGGAGGTCGACCTTGGTCGGCCGATCGACCCCGAAGGGGAAGATGAGGAACAAGCCTGGCCCCTTGAGGTCAATCAGGCGACCCAGCCGGAAGACGACGCCTCGCTCGTACTCTCGGGCGATTCGGATGCTGGACGGGACCGCCACCAGCACCAGGAAGGCGACCACGATGGCGGCGACGATCAGACCAATCATCGGATGTGCTCCTTGAGGCCCGTCTGAGCGGTGGTCGCCGAGCATTCGAGCCTCTCCGCGCTCGGCGACCAAGATCGAAGGCCAATGGCCAAGGGATGGCTCAGAGGGGGCCGTTTCTCGACCGTCGCCTGATGCTCCCCCGGGCCCTCCTCGTCGGGACGCGACCCGGCATGTCCCCCCTATGGGACCCCGGGCACCCTGGCAGATGCCCTCAGGTCGACTCTCAACGGTGCCAGCGCTCCATCATTCACCTTCCCTACCCGGCGTACGAGCACCGCACCGCTGGGTCACTATTCGCCGATTGCCATCACGAATTGGTGGCCCACCGTGCCACCACTGGCCCCACCATACGCCGGCCGCGGCTGGCTGTGTCGATGGTGAGGAGATCGGAGTTGGGAGAAGGCCGAGGAGATGGCCGATGCCCAGGCACGGGCGCGACGGCCAGGCTGGCCGAGACTGCCCCAGGCTCGGGCCGGGGCCAGCGGATCGACCTCGCCACGCCGGTACCAGAGCCACCTCCTCAGGCACCCCGAGACGACGGCAGCCGAGGACCTGAGCCGGCTGGCGCGCTCCGCCTCCTCCGGCTCGAAGCGGGCCCCACCAGCGCGGACGGTGAACGCCGAACGTCCTAGCCGGGACAGATCTCCTGAGGTGAAACCCGCGAGCAGGCGTTCGGCCCTGATCGCGACGCGGCCGGAGCCCGCTCACCCCTCCGTCAGCGGTATCGGGCGGGAAGGGGCCGATGGAGACGTCGGCTGCCCCAGCCGTCGCCGGAGGTCAGCCTGCGGCTCGGCGGCGAGGGCAACGCGAAGCGTCGTCGACCTGGCCATGGTTCAAGCGTGCCCCATCGCCCAGCACGAGCCGCACCTGGGTTCTCAGACACCCTCGAGCCCTCCAAGCGCGGAACGCCCGCTTCAGGACCTGCCCCGCACGGCCTTGCCATGGGCCCGACGGCGTTGGTGGGGCAGGAGGCAGCCGGTCATCGAGCCGGGTCCGAGGCGATGGCCACGGTCAGGAACTCCTGGACCGAGATCCCCGTGCCCAGGCCCGTGCAGGCGGCGATCAGCCGATCTGCGGAGACAGCGTCGAGGCTCCCGCGGATGAGGCGACGGAACTTCCCCTCAAGCTCGCCCCAACCGAACGGGGCCGTCTCGTCCCCTCGGGTATGACGAACGATGCGACGCACCCGACCCGAGGGCGTGTAGACGTCGACTCGTGCTGGCCATGCCGTTGGGTAGTAGAGCTGGAGGTCCTCGGCGGGCTCGACGACGACCTTGTCCATGAAGGCACGGAAGCGGTCCTCATCGTGGAGCCTCGTCCGTGCGACGTCGAGGAGCCCGTCGCGGTCGTAGGCCGCCAACGCCAGCTGATAGCGGACGCTGGTGATGGAGCTCAGGCGATCTCGCGGCAGGCCCGGCTGACCGATCAGCTGGACGTACTGAGCAGGCACGCCCACCACCACCCGTTGGATCGATCCCACGTCGAGGGACTCCTCCTCCAGGATCTGCAGGAAGCCCTCGACGCTGCTGATCGCCTGCTTCGCCGAGCAGTAGGGCTTGACGCTGACCCGTTCGATCTCGTAGGCCGCCCCCAAGCCTGCGATCAGCGTGGAGGAGCGGAGCGGGATGCGGGTTGCCTCGCTCCAGCGGCCATCGAGGAAGGTCACGTCCGCTCGGAACCCACGGCGAGCCGCCATCGCAGCGATGACCCCGTTCTGGACCGCGCAACCAATCGCCAGCCACCGCGCGGCGATGGCGTCGCTGCGTCCGGTGGCCCCTGTCGCCAGCATCACGGCCGTGGCCAAGGCCTGGGCCGTCTCCTCAGTGGACAGGCCGAGCAGGCGGGCGGCGGTCGCGCAGGCACCGACCCCGCTGCCGAGGTAGGTCGGCCAGATCCCCTGGTAGAGGATCGACGGCCCGTCGACCGCCTTTCCCCAGCGAATCACCACCTCGTAGCCGGCCACGATCGCGGCCAGGAGCGAGCTCGCGTCCACATCGCGCCGCGAGGAGGCGACCGCGAGGGCGGTCGGGACGACGACCGCCCCCGGGGTCGTGCACGACTCAAGATGGATGTCGTCGATCTCGGTGCACCGCGCCGACGCGCAGCCGGCGAGCGCCGCCATGGGCATCGAGGTCCGGATCGGCAGCCAGCCGGCGGGCACCTGGCCCTCCGCCCCGCAGTCCGCGACCAGGGCCCGCACGGCACGCCCCTCGGCCGTGCGGGCGCCGGCGACCATCGCTCCCATCGTGTCCAAGAGCCGCCGTCGAGCCTGCTCGAGGACCGCGGCCGGCAGTGCCTCCGCCCGGAGGGTGGCTACGAACTCGGCCAGTCGCTCGACCGTCGTCTCACGACGATCGGTCATACGGGCGTGAGCAAGCTCGAGGCCGGGCCCTGGCCGACCCGGACGAGATCGGACACGAGCACCGGCGGCTCGCCTGGACGACCGAGGCACAGGCGCAGGCTGAGCGTCATCGACGCTTCCAGGAGCTCGTCGCTCTCAGGGTCGATGCGTGGCGCCTCGTCGAGCGAGAGGCCGATGCCCCCGCCCAGGCCATACGCCAGGGCCATCTGCCGGTGCTCGTCGCCGATCTCCCGCAGGGCAGCGCCGGCCACGTCCGCAACGCGAGCCCCCTCACGTGCCGCCTCCCGCATCGCCGCCAGGCCGGAGCAGGCCCGCCGGTAGTGCTCGGACCCCACCGCCGGGCTGGTGAAGGCGCGGTCGGCCCAGTACCCCTCGTACTCCACGGCGATGTACGCGCAGAGGGGCACGTTGCGCACCGTCGACGGCGCCTCATAGGGCCAGAGCGCATCGGCCACCTCCAGGTTGCAGAGCACGCGGACATCGTGCGCCCCGGCGGTGCGGGCCGCCCGCTCGGCCGCCACCACTGCCTCCGCGTTCGAGCCTCCCCGGCCAAAGGCCTGCACTGCCGCCAGCCCGGCGAGCTGTGCGATCCTCCCTGCCTCCGCCATGGCGCCGAGCTCTCGAGCCCGCTTGCGGCGTCGGATCGCCGCCAGCCGGTCGTCGATCGCGACCAGCTCGTAACCGGATAGGTGCCCGACCACCTCATCGTAGAGGGCGACCGGCAGGTGCTCCTCGAAGCCAGCCACCGCCACCCGCCCGGCCTCGATCCCGCGCTCGCGCAGGATCTGGGCCATCCCGACCCCGAGCGAGGGCGCAACCCGGACGTCGGCCACCCAGGTGCAGGTGCGGACGAAGGGGATCTCGCGGCCCCCGCCGATGCCAGCGATGATCGCGGGCTCGCCCTCCACCGGGAGCACCACCACCGTCCACGGCATCAGGGGAACGAGGTTGGTGAGATAGGCGATGTCCTGATACCGCTCGCCTCCGCCCACCACGAGGAGGGCGCGCATCCCACCATCCGACAACATCCCGCGGACGCCCCTGACCCGCTCCTGGAACTCGTCGCTGGGGAAGGTGACCTGGTTCCAGACCGAGCGCCCGCGTCGGAGCACCGGCTGCAATGTCTGCATCGTCCTCATCACTCCACAGAATCGAGATGGGCGATCCTCCCGGTCAGAGGCCGCCCTCCCTCCTCCTCGACGACGATCGGCTCCCCAACCAGGAAATACCCCGTCTCAGGGATGTACTGGTTGGGATGGAAGACAAAGAGCATGCCCTTCTGGAAGACGAAGCCGCTACCCGCGGCCAGGTTCCCTGGGGCCACCGACCCAAGGCCCATGCCGTGGCCGCGGGTCCGCATGTACGGTGGCACCGTGTACTTGCCGTAGCCAGCTGCGCTGACCACCCGATCGACCTCGGACACGGCCCTTCCTGCCGTCTCGCCAGGTCGGCAATGCTTCATCCCCGCCAGCATCGCCTGGACAAGAAGGTCGTACTTCTCTCGCATGACCTCAGTCGGCCGACCGAGCACGACCGAGCGACAGATCTGGGTGAACTGACCGGCGACGGAGGGCGAGATCTCAGCCAGCAAGATGTCACCCCATTCCAGCCGTCGATCGGTGGGGGCGTGGACAGCAAGATTGTGCTGTGAGGCGGACATGAGCAGGAAGTTGTCGTCTGCCCCCAGTGAGCGCATATAAGCGTCCACCTCCCCTACCAGCGCACACTCACGAGCCCCCGGCCGCAGGATCTCAAGCAGGTACGCGTAGCCACGCTCCGCGATCTCCGTTGCCTTCTCGACAAGGCTCAGCTCGAGATCGTCCTTGACCGCGGTGGCCTCCTCGACGAGCGCGTCCGCCGCAAGCGGACGCTGCTCGAACGGCTGGCTCAGGAGGCCATGGATGGCTCGGTTCTGCCGGCTCAAGCCGGTCAGCCCCACCCTCGCCCTCTGAAGGCCCATCTCGATGATGAGCCGCGCGTACTCACGACCGAAGTCATGGGCGATGCGAACGTCCTGGATCCGGGAGCGATGAAGCGCACGTTGCCGGTCCCAGGCAGGCATGAGGAGAAGACAGGGATCCGAGTCCTTCGGAAGCACCACGACCGCATGAGGGCCAAGGGGCTTGAAGCCGGAGAGGTAGTAGATAGGGTCCATCTCCGTGAAGTGATAGCGCCCGTCGTTGTACAGAACGAGCGCATCCAGCCCTGCTGTCGCCATGGCCCCACGCAGCACGCTCAGACGTCGCTCGTAGACATCCATGCGCTCCTCCTGCCTCAGCCGGCGCTCTTGATGCTCACGATGATCTCGCCAGTCTCGGCGGCCCGGGCGACGTCGCCGGGGAAGAGAACGGTGGTGGAGGCGTACTCTTGGATGATGGCAGGGCCCTCGATCTCCACCTCCGGTGTGAGGAGGTCACGATCGTAGATCGGGCAGCGAACCGGCTTGCTGGGATCATCGAAGTACACCTGACGATGGCCAACCAGGGGATCCCCCGGTGCGACCCTCAATCGAGGGAAGGCTGGGCGGTCTCGGGTTCCCCGAGCCGTGATCCTGATGTTGACGACCTCCACAGGCTCATCGGCCGCGTGATGGCCGTATCGCCGATCGTGAATCTCATCGAACCTTCGACGGATGAGGGCACGGTCGGCCATCTCGAGCTCAGCATCGGAGACCGGGGTCTGGATCCAGAACTCCTGGCCGACATAACGAATGTCGAGGTACGTCTCGAAGGTCATCCGGTCCGACCGGACACCTTCGCCGCTGAGGACCTGCTTGCCCTGGGCGACGAGCTCGGAGCGGATGGACCGGATCTGGGCGAAGTCGGACTCGAGCAGGGCCCTGTGGTAGGTCCGGACGTAGTCGTGGCGGAGATCGGCCATGAGCATGCCCAGGGCAGAGAAGTGAGCGGGGAGCCGGGGCACCACCACCGTGGGAATGTGGAGCTCCCGAGCGATCTCACAGGCATGCAGGGGACCGGCGCCACCGAAGGCCACCAAGGCGAAGTCACGGGGGTCGAACCCACGCTCCACGGAGATGCCGCGGACGGCAAGCGACATCTTGGCGACGGCGATGCGAGCGATGCCGAGGGCCGCCTCGACCACGGAGAGGCGGAGCGGCCCCGCCACCTTCTCAGCCACCCCGCGCCGCGCACGTTCGACGTCCAGGGGCATCTCACCGCCGAGGAACCGACCTCGGTCGAGCCGTCCTAGGAGCACGTTGGCATCGGTGACCGTAGGCTCGACTCCCCCCCAGCCATAGCAGATCGGGCCGGGGTGCCCGCCGGCGCTCTGGGGCCCCACCTTGAGCGCGCCGACCTCGTCGATCCAGGCGATGCTGCCCCCGCCCGCGCCCACCTCCACCAGGTCGACGACCGGCAGCATGACCGGGTGCCCGCTGGCGTAGCCCCCGATGTAGTAGCCCTGGGCGATGCTGGGGACGTTGTTCTCGATGAGGCTTGCCTTGGCCGTCGTGCCGCCCATGTCGAAGGCGATGACGTTCTTGAAGCCAAGGGCAGCACCCACGGCGGCCGCGGCGATGATGCCACCGACCGGCCCCGACTCCATCATCGCCACCGGGATCCGCTTCGCGGTGTCGGGTGACATCACCCCACCGTTCGATTGCATGATCAGAAAGTGGCCATCGAAGCCCAGCGATGAGAGAAGCCGCTCGAGGTTGCCGATGTACTGGCTGACCTTGGGACCAACGTAGGCGTTGAGCACCGTCGTCGAGGTGCGTTCGTACTCACGATACTCGCGCAGGATCTCATGGGAGAGCGAGAGGTATGTCTCCGGCACGGCCTCCCTGAGCAGCCTTCCCATCCGAGCCTCATGCTCCGGGTTCAGATAGGAGTGGATGAAGCAGACGGCGATCGCCTCTGCATCCGAGGCCTTGACCCTCTCCACCACCTGCGCCGCCTGCTCGGAGTCGAAGGGAACGATGGCCTCGCCGGTGGCGCCGAGGCGCTCCCTGACCTCGAAGGTGCGGTGACGGGGGACGTAGGGGATGGGCCGCTTGAAGTAGATGTTGTAGGCCTCGGGGCGGTTGCCGCGCCCGATTCGGTAGACGTCACGCATGCCCTGGGTCACGACCAGCGCAGTCTTGGCGCCGGTGCGCTCGATGGCGGTGTTGATCGCGATCGTGGACCCGTGGATGAAGCTCTCGGCCTGGCCAATGCTCAGGCCGCTCTTTTCCAGGCACTCGCGAATGCCGATCGAGAGGTCCGAGGGGGTCGTCGAGCTCTTGGCATGCCGAATCGCGCCGGTGGCTTCGTCGAACGAGATGAGGTCAGTGAACGTACCGCCGATGTCGAGGGCCACGGTCAGGGTCATTGCGTCCTCCCGGGGTCAGGGCCACCCGCGTCCGGCCCCGATCGCGCCTGCTGGCGGGCCGCTCGCAGATGCGCCCGCCACCTCCTGGTCGCCGTCTCGTCGACGGCGTTGGTGGCTGGGTCGAGAACGACACCGTACCGGCTTCGGGCCGCCTCCAGCGACACGTACCCCTCGACCACATCCTCACGGACACGCTCCGGATCACGCTCGAGGGGATCGCCCCAGCCCCCCCCGCCCGCGGACAGGACCACCGCCGTCGTGCCCGGGGGAACCAGGTGATGGGTGACGTCGACCGGGGTGAACTCCGGCTCGCCCGGCAGCCGCAGCCAACCGGCAGGAACCGCTCCCGCCTCGCCGCCCCAGAGCCCCCAGGGCGGGCAACCGGCGCGCATGACGTTGCCAAGGTTCCAGTACCCCTCGACCAGGTTCGTCACCCTCGTGGCGACCCCAAGGCCGCCCCGAAACTTGCCCGGGCCGCCCGAGTCCTGACGAAGCTCCCGGCTCTCAACCACCACCGGGCATTTGAGCTCGATGCTCTCGATCGGGCCGTTCCGAACGTCTCCCTGGCAGACCGAGACCGTCGCCGACTCCCCATCCTCCCAGGGGCGCCCGCCCCAGCCGCCTCCCTCGATGCTCTGGACCACGAAGCGGCGCCCCGTGCGCGGGTCCGTGCCGAAGAAGACCACCGGGACGCCGAGCGTCCCGAGATGGGCGGCCGGGATCCGATCCGGCAGGGCCGGGGCCAGGGCCCGGAACACCGTGTCGATGACCGTCGGCAACGCGGTGCTCCAGCCAGCCATCGCCGCCGGATAGCGCGCCATCATGAAGTTCCCCTCCTGGATCTCGACCTTCAAGGCCCGGAACGACCCCTCGTTGACCGGCTCGAGCGGGGTGGTCAACGCCTTGTAGGCGACGTAGGCCCCGGCCAGGGTTCGCGAGTTGTACGCCCCTTTCCGCTGGCCAGAACAGCGCGTGAGATCGATCGTCATGTCGCTGCCCTGGATCACCACCCGCACCACGATCTCGATGGGACGATCGGGCTCGAGGCGGTCAGGGTCGAGGAACGACTCGGCCTCATAGGTGCCGTCGGGAAGCCGCTCGACGATCGCCCGACACTTCGCCTCCGCCTCGTCGAAGATGATCTCGATGCCTCTCAGGACGACATCTCGGCGGTAGCGTCGCAGCAGCTCCTGGAGACGGCGCTCGGCCAGACGGCAGGCCGCCACCTGGGCCCGGAGGTCCCCCATCGACGACTCTGGATAGCGAATGTTGTCCGAGATCAGCTTGTGGACCTTGCGATCGGGGACACCCCCCTCGTAGAGCTTGACCTGATCGATCTGCAGGCCCTCCATCCACGGATCGGTGACCGAGCTCCCCGCGCCGAAGCCGGTGCTCATGCCCCCCACGTCGATCCAGTGGGCACGAACCGCGGCGAAGGCGATGAGCTCGCCCTCGAGGAAGATCGGGGTGTACGTGACGATGTTGTTGAGGTGTTGCCCAGCGACGCGCTGGTGGTTGGTGATGATGACATCACCGGGCTCGAAGCCATCGCGACCGTGCTGCTTGACGCCATCTCGGATCACCACCCCGAGATCGGAGACGAAGTGGGAGACGCCTCCGATGTTCTGCGACAGGAGCCGTCCCTCGACATCGAGGAGGGCACAACAGTAGTCCCGGACCTCATAGATCATCATGTTGTATGAGGTCCGTTGCAGATCGGACGACATCTCGTTGGTGATGGCAGGGAGAGCGTTGCGAATGACCTCCAACGTGACCGGGTCAGGGTTCACCACCGGACAGCTCCTCATCCTCCCTCTTGCTGTGGACCCGCTCGCTCGGCCCCGAGGAGAGCCGAGGACGGCGGGCACGTCGAGACGAAGCGATCACCCTAGGTGATCCTCTCCAACGACTTCCGCCGCGGATCCACCTGGATCAAGAACAACCCCAGGAGCGATGCGATGACCAAGGGGATCGTGAAGAAGTAGACGATATGCGAGATCGCGGTCCCAAAGAAGAGGAAGACCCCGAGCGCAAAGGGACCGATGATCGCGCCGATCCGGCCGAAGGCGGTGACGATCCCCATCCCCAGGCTCCGGACGGAGGTCGGGAAGAGCTCGGTGCCGAGCGTGTAGAGGACAGCGATCACCCCGCCGCCGAGGAGGCTCTGCAGAGACTGGAAGGCGACCGTGAGCCCGATCGGGGACCTGAGCTGGAACGAGAGCCCGAACAAGATGAAGAACACCGCCCCCAGCGAGGTGGTCAGCAACAACGCGTACTTCCGATTGACCCAATCCTGAAGCCACGCCCCCAGGAGCTGGGCGATGGGGGTGAAGGCAGTGATGATGAGGACGTACGTGAAGCTCCTGACCAGGGTGTATCCCTGCCGAACGAAGATGGTTGGCAGCCAGCTGTTGATGCCGAAGCTCTGGATGAAGTAGAAGAAGTAGACCAGCGAGAGCGCGACCATGCCGGGGAGCGAGGTCCGGAGGATGAGGGCGCGTTGAGCCTGGCCCGTCCCCGGGCTCGATGAGGCGGTGGGAGGGACGAGCTCGACGTCCCGGAGCCCGACGCGGTCCGCGATGGCCCGGGCGACACGGCCCGCCTCCTCGACCCTCCCGCGCAGCATGAGGAAGCGGACGGACTCCGGGAGGAACTGCCGAACGTAGACGATCATGAGGGCGGGAAGCACACCGACCCAGTAGATCGATCTCCATCCAAACGAAGGGATGAGCCAGAGGGAGAGCAGGGCGGCAACGATCCACCCAGCACTGTAGCAGGCAGGGCCAAGGGGGATGAAGATGTGACGATAACGAACCGGGCTGTACTCGGCGAGGAGCGCAAACGCAATTGGGAACTCCGCACCAATGCCAAAGCCAGCGATTCCACGGGCGACCAGCATCGTCGCGTAGTTGGGAGCAATCGCGCTGAGAAAGGTCCCGAACGCATAGGTGCCGATGATCCACATGAAGATGGGGCGTCGGCCCAGCCGGTCTGACAAGATCGAGAACACGAACGCGCCGACCAGGAGGCCGATGTTGGAGGCGGAGCTGATGGTTCCCGCCTGGACCGAGGAGAGATGGAACTGTCGAATCAGCAGCGGCAGGGCATAGGCAGTCGATTGATAGTCCATGCCATCGAGGATCTGGGCGATCAGGACACCGACCAAGAGCAACCATAAGAAGCCACTCATCGGAGCCTCGTCCAGGAACTCTGTGTAGGTCATGGTCTTGTTCAGCACTGATGTCACCTCATCTCGACCTCACGTCCAACCGAGGGCATCACGCCTCGACACGAGCCGCCCTCATCAAGCTCTCTTTGCCAATCTCTCATCGCCATGCCACCATCGCACCAGTCGCCATTACCGTTCTTGATACCTTCGCACGGTCATCTCGACAAGCCGCGCTTGTCGATTGCCCCATAGCCTTCCCGCTATGGGTCACGGGCTCGCCCCCGGCCCGGAGGTGGCCTCCCAGACCGTCGTCGGGGTCCGGGGTCGCGGCAGGTCACGCCCGTCGCTCCCCCCTCGGCCATGCCGTGCCGCCCATGCACGGCCGCCGACCCATAGGCTCATGGCTATCTCGCCATCGTCGGCCGCGCCTTACACGATTCGGCCCAAGGCCGTAGGTTCTGGGCCAGGAGGAGAAAGGGGTCGAACATGACGTTGGCGACTCGGTTGGCTTGCACGCTCGCCCTCCTCACCTTGGCGACCCTGCCCGTCGCAGCCTGCGGCGGGGCATCGTCCCCGGCCACGGCCACCGGGAGCGGCAAGCCAGAGAAGACCTCGATCACGGTCGGGCTGCCCGTCGCCGCCGAGACGTTGGCTCCGGTCTACGTGGCGGTCGACAAGGGCTACTTCAAGCAGCAGGGCCTGACCGTGAGCCTGGTGACGTTTCATGGCGGCTCGGAGCTCGTCAAGGCCGTTCTGGGGGGCTCCGTCGACATCGGCGTCACCGGGCCAGGTGACGTTTTCGAGGCTGTCCAGCAAGGCCAGGCGATGAAGGTGTTCTACGGCGGCTTCGACACCCCGGACTACTACATCATCGCCAAGCCTCCTATCGACTCCATCGCGGCCACTCGCGGAAAGACGTGGGGCATCTCCGCCTTTGGATCCACCACGGACGTCCTCGCGAGGTACATCCTGAAGCGCAACGGCATCCCCGTCTCTGACGTGAACATCACTCAGACGGGGGGCGGCGCCAGCACCATGGCCGCGCTCCAAGCCGATCGCATCCAGGTCACGGTGCTTCAACTCTCACAGGCGCTGCAGGCGAAGGACCTTGGATACAACGTCGTCCTGCCGGTCAGCACCCTCTTCCCGACCTTCCCCCTGCATGCGGCCTTCGCGATGCAGGACTTCCTCAGCCGATACCCCAACACCACGACCGCCTTTCTCAGGGGCCTCGTCAAGGGCATGGAGGAGACCAAGTCCAGCCCCGAGACGGCGGCGGCAGAGATCGTCAAGTACCATGTGACGACCCAGAAGTACGCCCTTCCCACCATCCAGGGGACCATCAAGCAGCTCTACCCAGATGGGCGGCTCCCTGATGCCAAGAGCATGAACGCCTATTGGCAGATGGGGATCGAGAGCGGCATCTTCACACGGCGCCTGCCAGATTCCACATGGCTGGATGCAAAGTGGATCAAGGATCAGAGCTGGCGGAGGTAGAGCGAGGCCCCCACGTCGAGCTCCGGAACGTACGGATCGCCTATAAGAAGCCCTCAGAGCATCACTACGCGGTCGTCGCCGACGACATCGACCTGAAGATCCGACAGGGTGAGTTCGTCACGATCGTCGGTCCCAGCGGTTGTGGGAAGACCAGCCTGCTGCTCGCGATCGACGGCTTGCTGCGGCCCCTCCGAGGCGAGGTCCTGATCCGGGGCGAGCCGGTCACGCGGCCGGGACGGGATCGGGCCATGGTCTTCCAGGAGTTCGCGCTCCTCCCCTGGCGCACGGTCTTCGGCAACGTCGCCTTCGGGATGGAGCTGCAGGGCGGCCGGCCGTCCTCAGAGCAGGTCAACCGATACATCAGCCTGGTCGGGCTCAGCGGGTTCGAGCGACACCATCCCCATCAGCTCTCCGGAGGGATGCGCCAGCGCGTCGGGCTGGCGCGGGCCCTGGCCGTCAACCCGGAGATCCTGCTCATGGACGAGCCATTCGGGGCGTTGGACGCCCAGACCCGGGAGATGATGGCCGGCGAGCTGCTCCGCATCTGGCAGGTGGAGCGCAAGACCGTGGTCTTCGTCACCCACGACATCGACGAGGCCATCTTCCTCGCCGACCGGGTGATCGTGATGAGCCCCGCACCAGGGCGCGTGATGGCCGAGATCCAGGTCACCTTGCCACGGCCCCGTCGTCCTGAGCTCCGGGCCTCGCCTGCCTTCGCCGAGCATCGCTCCTGCCTGCACCGCTTGCTGTTCAGAGAGCAGGGGAACGGGGGCAGCGTGGGGTGAGCCTCGTCGACGCGGCCTGGCAGCGGTCGGCCGTGCGCGCGCCGGTTCGCCAGCACGCCCCACCCGTGGCGACGGCGCTGATGGCCATGGTCGTCCTCCTCATCGCCTGGCAGGTCGCCGCCCGATGGGGCCTGGTCAAGCACGGGTACCTCCCTGCCCCGTCGGCCGTGGCCGCAGCCGGGCTCGCCATGATACGGGACGGCGAGCTCTGGGAGAACGCGCAGCTAAGCCTGCTCGAGTTCGCCGTGGGCCTGGCCCTATCGATCGGCATCGGGATCCCCCTTGGGCTGCTGATGGGTTGGTTCCGAACGGTCCGAGAGGTGTTCGAGCCGCTCGTGATGGTGCTGAACGCGATGCCCCGCATCGCGCTGATCCCGGTGATCGTGGTCTGGTTGGGGATCGGAGCGACCTCCAAGATCGCGGTGGTCCTCATCGGCGCGGTGATCCCCCTCGTCGTCAACGGGATGGCCGGAGTCCGAGACGCAGACGGCACCCTGGTCAGGCTGGCTCGCTCATTCTGCGCCAGCGACCTCCAGCTGTTCCTCAAGATCCTGCTGCCGGGAGCCGTGCCCTCGTTGCTGGTCGGGTTGCGACTCGCCATCGGGCACGCCGTGATCGGCGTGGTGCTGGCGGAGATGTACGCATCCGTGCGGGGCATGGGCTACCTGCTGCAGACGTACGGGACCAACTACGAGGCAGCCCAGCTCTTCTTCCTCGTGATCGTGGTGTCCGTCGTCGGCTACCTCGCCACCGCCTGCGTGCAAGCCGTCGAGTCGAGGGTCCAGGCCTGGAGGCAGCCATGACCGGGATCGCCGGCCGCCTCTCATCGGCCCGGCCGATGACGTTGGGGGCACTCCCGTTCGTGGCGCTGGTCGTGGCCTGGGAGCTCCTCGCAAGGGCCCACGTCCTCAACCGCGTGCTCGTCTCAAGCCCCTCCCTGATCGCCGCCGCGTTCCTCAAGCAGCTCCACAACGGAACCATCCAGCGAGACCTCACGGCCAGCGCCATCGAGTTCGTCATCGGCTTCGGCCTGTCGGTGGTCGTGGGCATCGTGGTCGGGGTGGCGATGGGATGGTATCGACCGTTCTCGTACGCCCTGGCGCCTCCGCTGTGGCTGAGCTACAACGCTCCCTTCTTCGCCCTCTCCCCCCTGCTCGTGGTCCTGCTCGGCCTGGGCACACCCACCGTCGTGACCATCGTCTTCCTCATCACCGTGGTCCCAATCGTGGCCAACGCCGCCGTCGGCGTCCGCAACGTCGATCGCACCCTCGTCCGCGCCGCCCGCTCCTTCGGCGCCACCGACCTCCAGATCTTCCGCAAGGTCGCCCTACCGGCCTCCATCCCCTACCTGATGGCGGGTCTGAGGCTGGGCGTCGGACGCGCCCTCATCGGGGTGATCGCGGGCGAGTTCTTCGGGGGGAAGGCGGGGCTCGGCTACAGCATCAGCTACTTCGCCGGCACCCTGCAAACGGACAACATGATGGTGAGCGTGGTCATCACTGCCGTGATCGGTGTCATCCTCACCCAGGGAGCGAATCGGTTGGAACGCTGGCTCGACGCGTGGCGCGGCTGGAGCTGATCCTCGCCACCCAGCCAGACCGTCATCTGCCTCGGACACTTCAGATGCAGAGCCGAGTTGAAGCGAGACCATGGCTCCAGAAGAGGGTGGCCACCCTTGTCAACCCACAGGTTGCTCCCTGCCCCAGCCAGGTCGCGCCGGGGCGGGGAGCGGTCAGCCTACGCCAGGGCGAGATCGATCATGGGAGGCTCTCAGGGCTCGCCTTTATCAATTCCTTGCCGACCGTCCCGTTTACGCCTACCATGAGGGCGGAGACGGAGGAGATGGAGCCATCACCGGCCGTGGAGGTCGTGAAGCCCTCTCGAGCCACGGAGGGTAGGGCCTCCATGGGACCGCCTGGAACCGCTGTCTCATGGCCCCATCCTCTCGCTGTCCCCTTGCGCACTCATGCCCTGAGGGCGGGGGCACGGCGACACGCACCGTCCACGGTGCATCGGCCTTCGTCTCATGTATGACGCCACGCTTCACCGATTGCACATCTTTCGAACGGTCGTCGACCAGGGCGGGATCCAGGCGGCAGCGACCACGCTCGGCATCACGCAGCCATCAGTGAGTGGCCATGTCAAAAACCTCGAGGGGCTTGTCGGGCAGCCGCTTCTGAAGCGGAGCCGTGGCCGTCGCCTCTCGCTCACCCCGGCGGGCGAGCTCGTCTATGAGTACGCCCGTCAGATCCTGCTGGCGGCCGACGACGTCCAGCGGCTGCTCTCAGAGCTGGCCGGGGAGAGGCAATGCCAGGTATCGCTCGCAGCATCGGACGGGCTCGCGCATTCGCTGCTCGTTCCGGTCCTCGTCGAGTTCACCAGGCAGCGACCGGAGGTGATGCTCTCGGTGCATACCGGGACCCTCGACGACGTCCAGCAGGCGCTCATCACCGGGATGGCGGCAATGGGCGTGGCCGCCACGATCGCTCACATCCAGGCCCTGGAGAGCAGCGTCATCGGCACAGTCCGAGTCGTCGTCGTCACGTCACCCCATCACCCGCTTGCCGCGCGCACGCGCGTCACGGTCGAGGACCTCTCACAGGAGGCATTCGTAACCACGCTTCGCTCATCCTCCCATTTCCAGCTGATCAATCGTGTGCTCACCGATGCCGGCCTCGACACCTATCGCATCGTCATGGAGTATGGCGATGAGTTCTCGGTCAAGAACGTGGTCCGGGAAGGCTTCGGCATCGCGGCGTTGCTCGAGAGCAACGTGGAGGATGACTTGCAGCGAGGTACGCTCATCTCCCTCCCCTTGCTGCCGGCTCTCCGACCGATCGACGTCCGTCTCCTCTACCTTCCCCACAAGCGCTTCACCGCCGCCGAGCAGCACCTCATCGAACTCCTTCGGGCACTCCTGGGCTCACCATGAGCGCGGGATCGTGGACGCCGGCGACGGCCCTCGCCTCCGAGCAGGGGACCCAATCAACACGGGGAGCGGGCAGGATGCACGAGGCGACGCTTCGACAGCTCCGCATCTTCGCCACCGTGATCGAGCAGGGAGGGATCGGCGCAGCCGCTCGGGCGCTGGACCTGACCCAGCCCTCCGTGAGCACCCATGTCCGCCGTCTGGAGCACACCGTAGGCCGTCCCCTCTTGGACCGTCGACGGGGCAGGCGGGTGGAGGCGACGGCACCAGGGCGGGTCCTCTACGACTTCGCCTGCCAGGTGGTCGCCGGGGCAGAGGACCTCCGCCACCTCTTCGCAAGGATCGGGGCGGGCGAGTGGGGGACGGTCGTTGTCGGCATCCAGAGATCGCTCGTGGACACGATGCTGGCGCCGATCCTGGTCGAGTTCGCGCAGCGTTGGCCCCAGGTCGCGCTCTCCGCGCACACCGGCACCTTGAGCAAAATCCGCCAACTGCTGCTCACGGGGGTGGTGCCGCTGGCGGTGGTGGTGACCGAGGGAGACCTGCCGGATCTGGGATCGATCTTCCTTCGCGCCGAGCCCCTGGTGCTGGTGGCCTCCCCTCGGCATCACCTCGCCAGGCGACCAGGGCTGACGCCTCGGGATCTCCGTGGTGAAGCCTTCGTCACCGCGCTCCGCTCATCGGCCCACCATCGAACGGTGCACCGGTTGCTCACGCAAGCCGGGATCGCCGACTATCCGATCGCGATGGAGGCCGAGGACTCGATCACGGTCAGGAGCATCGTTCGGGCGGGATTGGGCGTGGCGGCGCTGCTCTGGACAAGCGTCAAGGAGGATGTGGAGCAGGGTCGTCTGGTCACCTTGGACCTGACCGTGCCGCTGCCGTCGATGGAGGTTCGGCTCCTCTACGTGCAAGGGAGGCCACTGACCCCCGCAGAGCGGAACCTGTGGGAGCTCCTGATCAGGCGGCTGGCCCGGGCGAGCGCCGACCCCGGCAGGCCAGCGCAGGCACGGGGTCGACCCTCGTGAGCCGTCGGGGGTCACCGCCCTCGGCCCCGCCCCAACCCAACGAGACGGCACGGCAGGCTCGGTCTCATGGCCATCGACCTATCCTCCCATCGGCGACTCGTGCCTTGCCAGCTCACCCCAGGCTGCCTATCGTGGGCCATGACCTGGGGCAGCGGTGCACATGGAGGTGAGGCAGGTGCGGATCATCGACACGCATTTCCACTGGTATCCGCGTTCGCACTTCGAGCGCCTTCGGAGGCGAGCCACCTATCCACGGGTGGAGCGTGATGGTGATGACTACGTCTACCTCTACAATCAAGGTCGCAGCAACCTGAGGTTGCCACCGGTCTGGTTCGACCTCGACGCCGCGCTCGCCTTCATGGATGAGACCGGCCACGACACCGCCGTGGTCTGCACCACCGGGGTGCTCTCTGGCCTGGTCGATCAGCTACCACCCGAAGAGGCCGTCGATGTCGCGATCGAGTACAACGAGCAGATGGCGGCCATGCAACAGCGCCATCCCGGGCGCTTCTACGGAACCGCGATGATCCCCTTACAGGCCACCGCCGAGGCAGTTCGCCTGACCGAACAGGCCGTGAACCAGCTTCGACTGCACGCCGTGAACCTCCCTGCGGTCGCCGGCGAGGATCTCATCGACGCAGGCCGCCTCGATCCGTTCTACGCCCAGGTCGAGCATCTGAGGGTCCCGCTCATCGTCCACCCGACGGACATCCTCTACGGTGAGGTCCTCCATGGCTACGAAGGAGCCGTCCACCTGACGATCGGGCGGCTATTGGACTCAAGCCTGACCATCCTCCGCCTGGTCTTCAGCGGCGTCCTGGAGCGTCACCCCGACCTCAACGTCATCCACACCCACGCCGGTGGGTTGTTGCCCTATCAGGCAGGGCGCATCGACAAAAACTCGAGGGCGGTCACCGGCCTCTCTGACCGGCCCAGCGCCTACCTGAAGAGGATGTTCGTGGACACCGTTGCGCCTCAAGCGCTGACCATACGAACCGCAGTCGAGTTCTATGGGGCGGAGAAGGTCGTGTACGGAACCGATTACCCATGCTGGGATCCACGGGCCGCGTTGCGGGTGATGGAGGAGGCACAGCTCGGTCCCGAGCAGGAGGCCATGGTGTTTGCACGCAACGCGGAGGCCCTGCTAGGGCTGGGCGTGCCAGCGGCGCGCTGAGCGGCGTGGTCGAGCAGCCCAGCGGCCCGGGGTGGGGCGGCCGCCGGGCCAAAGCCAGGCGGTGATCCCCGGCCCACCCAACGCCTCCGCTCCCCGGGGCGCCTTCGGGGCACGCCAGGCCCGGTCATCACCGGGCCCCGGCTCGCATACACGATGGCCTGGCCAGGCCACGGGCCACCCATCAGCGGCCAACCGCCGGTGACGACCTCTGCCACGCCGCCTCGCCCCTCGCCGGGCTCGGCCTGGCCGGCGGCACGGCGATCGGACGGCCCGCCTCCTCCTGGGGCGCCCCCCTCGACCAGCAAGGTTCCATCGTCCGGCTGGGCCGGCTCGCGGGCTGAGGGGCGGTGGACCCGGCAAGGAGCCGCGCTCTTCGGAGGGGTTGACAACAGCTGACGTGTCCACACACTCACCATTCACTTCCGTCAACTCGAAGCAGTGGGCGCCCGAGCAAGGCATCCCTCCCCTGACCGCCTCCCGCTGCCTCCCGTCGGGCACGCTTCCCGTCCCGGCCCGACGAGTCGGTCACCTGATCCCGGGGGACGCCCCGGCGTGACCGCCCGCTCGCGTGTCCGCTGCCGATCAACGCTCCGATCTGGACCGGCAAGTGGCGGGTGGTGCCGCTTGGGCGGCCCAGGAGGGGCTCGCCGTCGGGCGCCTTCTGACCGAGGTCGGCTCGGCCCTGAACGGAACGCGTCGGAGGTTCCCGGCCTTGCGGCGTGACCCGACCGTGACCCCCATCGTGGTCGAGCCTCGGGACCGCTTGGCGCGGTTCGGGGCCGAGGAGGTGGAGGCTGCCCTCGCCGCTCAGGGAGGGGGGCTGGTGGGGGTCGATCCCGCCGAGGTCGACGAGGACCTGGTCCGAGACGTAAGCGAGCTC
>DATGLL010000164.1:0-2381 GCA_035294145.1 Candidatus Dormiibacterota bacterium
CGACTCGCCGGGCCGGGACGGGAAGCGTGCCCGACGGGAGGCAGCGGGAGGCGGTGACGGGAGGGATGCCTTGCTGGCGATCCCACTGCTTCGAGTTGACGGAAGTGAATGGTAGTGCGTGGACACGTCAGCTGTCGTTACCCTCCGTGACCACCATCGTGGTCGAGCCTCGGGACCGCTTCGCGCGGTTCGGGGCCGAGGAGGTGGAAGCCGCGCTGGCGCCCAGGGCTGCCGCTGGTGGTCGATCCCTTGGCGGCAACGGCGCTTCACTCCACCCGCCGGTCGAGGGGCCGGTGCACCTCCAGCTGCTCGAGGACCGAGCGCAGCTGTTGCTCCACCTCGGCGTTGTTGGCCTCAATCGCCTCCGCCACGGCTCGAGCCACGGGCTCCGCCAGCATGCCCAGGCCAGCTTCCTCCAGCTCGGCGAGGATGGAAGCGCGAAGCACGGCGGCGCTCAGCCCAAGCCGGGCCAGTCCGAGCACGCCCCGACGTCGCTCGATCTCCGGAGCCATCACGGGTCACCTCCTCTGTGCGTCGCCGGGAGGTCGATGCGCGGCCGACGCGACCGCGATGCTGAGGCTACGCCGGCGCGGGCCGGGCCCACAGGGTCCAACGGCCCCCGCCGCACCGACCACTCGGCGGATCCCCACGGCCAGAGCACTGCCCCGGCCCCGACCGCCGGCTACCGACCCGGCCGGGGCGCGACATCGGCCTGGCCGCGGTTCGGGGTCGAGGCCAGAGCGAGGGCAGGAGGCGATGACTGTGAGCGACGAGGAGGATCTGGGCGACCCTGGCCGCCGTGTGGGATCGTGGCCCGGCTGAGTTCGAGGCCGGGCTGGCTGACCTGCAAGGTCTGCGCCGGTTGGAGGCGGAGCTGCGGGAGGTGCGCCTGCCCGCGGTCGCGGTCCCGTTCGACGGTGAGCGGGAAACCTACGAGATCGTGGGCTCGGTCGAGGCCGATCCGCTCCGGGCAGGCTCTCCATGGAGCCGCCGCTGGGCCAGGCTCTGATCGGACGGTGGGTCGGGGAGGAGATCGAGTGGCGGTCCCCGGATGGGGTGGCCCACGGTCGGGGGAGGAGCTGGCCTGGACGGCCGCGGCGTGCATGATTCGCCCCGGATGCGGGTAAGAAGCAAATGCCGAGGTGGACCTCGGCAGGGCCAGAGGGCCGCGAGGCCCCTGAGTCAGGGTCGGGGCCGGCTGAGACCGGTGAGGTTCCCCGACCCTGAATCGTTTCCGTCCTTTACCGGCTGACGGCGCACCGGGCTCAGGTGCCATGCCGGACGAAGGTCAGCGTCATGATCCCGGCTGCGCCGGTCCTGCCCACCAGCACCAAGCCGACGTGGCCGTCGAAGTCACGCCCACGCTCACCCGGTGCAGGCGGTAGCCGAGGCAGTGCTCGTGGACCAGATCCGGGAGGTCGGAGATACCCAACGCCAGCTGGGGCAGCTCCTCGGTATCCGTTGCGACGATACCTGTAGCTGTCCGGCTGGGCGGTGCAGGTCCCTGGTGGGACTAGCCGAGACGATTCACGGACGATTCACGCTTGATGACTCGCCCCCCATGCCTCAGATGGTGGCGGAGCCCGGACGCCGTGCACACCGTCGGGCAGCCCTCGCCGCGAGGGCCGGAGGTCCCCCGACTGCCGACGAGCGTGAGCCAGCCGACCTCCCTCAGTCGGTCTCGATCAGGCCTGCCGCAGCCGCTCCACCGCCTGGTGGGGCGAGCGCTCGCGGGGCAGACACACCGGCCGATGATCAGGCGGAAGCGGCCGCCCCGCTTGGGGAAGTGAGGGAAGGGCGGATCCCTGCCCGGGAACAGGAGATAGTGGCCGTCGACCCGAATGAGGACCACTGGCACCTGCGTCTCCACCGCCACCAGGTCGGTCCCGGACCGGCGAGATCACCGGGCGGCGGGTCGGGTTCCCCAGGCTCGAGCGCAAGGGCCGGGATGGGGCCCCTCGGGACCGCTGCCCCCTCAGCACGGGGCGATCCGGGTCGAGCCCAATCGCCGTCACGTCACCTTGCCCCGGATCGGCAGGGGGCGCATCCACGAGAGCACCCGACGTCTGGAGCGGCTGATCCGGCTCGGCCGGGCGCGGATCCTCGCCGCCACCCTGAGGCGGGTCGGGGATCGGGCCTCGGTGGTCGGGGTGGAGGTGGGGGTGCGCCGGTTGGCGACCGCAGAGGGGGCCATCGAGCGGGTGCCCAACCCGGTCCCACGGCAACGGGACCTGACCGCACTGCGCCGGCGCTCCCGGGCGATCTCGCGGAGCCGGCGGGGCTCGACCCGCCGCCGGCAAAAGGGGCGGCGGAGAGCCCGGCTCCAGGCCCACCCCGCCGCCATCCGACGCCACGAGATCCATCGGCTCACCACCCGGCTG
>DATGLL010000165.1:0-3201 GCA_035294145.1 Candidatus Dormiibacterota bacterium
GCTCGATCGTGCTCTCGGCCATCACCAACGAGGTGGGGGACAGCCGGGCGGAGCTGGAGGCGGAGGTGGAGGGCTCCGAGCTCCAGATCGCCTTCAACGCCCGCTACCTCTCGGACGCCCTCGGGGTCATCGATTGCGAGCAGGTCGAGCTGTGCTTCGACGGCCCTCTCAGCCCGGGCCTGATCAAGCCGCCTGGAGCCGAGGATTACCGGTACGTGATCATGCCGGTCCGAGTGGCGGCCGATGCGGTGAGCCAGCGATGAGTTGGGGCATCGGCAGCCGGGTGGAGCGAGCTGATGGCAAGCGGGGTGAGGTGGTGGCGCTCACCCTGTACGAAGGCCACCCGGTGGTCAAGGTCCACTGGGAGGGAGAGCAGGAGGGGCTGGGCTGGAGGTGGGCCAGCCAGTATCGGATCCTCGACGAGGAGGAGGCCCGGTGATGGGCTGGCGGGAGGTTCTCCAGGCGGGGCTGGAAGAGCGGCGGAAGCTGCTCGCGCTCCGGGAGGAGCTGGAGCGGGTGAACGAGCGCCTGCTGGCCCAGGGCATCGATCACGAGACCGAGGATTGGCGGGTCGCCAACCAGGCGGTGTGGGAGCAGGAGCAAAGGACCCCCTGGTGGGCGGGAGGTTGTGGGCCGACACGGCCCCGGGCGGCCGGGCGGGAGAGGCAGGGGTGAAGGTCCCGCTGACCGCGGTTCCCCGCCCCGAGGGCAGCTTGCCGGCGAGGGACGCTCGGGCGATCGTAGCCGAGGGAGCACGGTCGCCAAGCCCGGAGCCACTACCGCCGCCGGGGACCGAGGTCGTGGTGGTGTGGCTGGGCCAGCGGGCAGCGGTGATTCGCCTGCCCGAGGAGGGGCGGACGCCGCGACGCTGGATGGTGCGGATTGCCGATCTCCTGGTCGACCCGGACGCCTGGAGGTGGGCGGCAGGGGACCTCGACGCGCAGATGGCGGCCGAGGCTCGGCGCCGGGGGCGGGAGAGTCGGGCTCGAGCGCTGATGGGGAAGGGGCGTCGCTGACGTCCTTGGGCGGATCGATCGCCCAGACCCTGGGGCCATGGGGTTTCCCGGACCCTGCCATCCATGCGTTCGCTGCTGTCTGCGCTGGTGTCGATGGCGATCCTGTCGGCGTGCACGGTCACAGGCCAGCAGTCGTGCCCGCCGAACCCGGTGGTGGTGGAGGGGGTGGCACAGGCCAACCCCTGCCAGGGGAAGGCGGATACGTTCATCCTCAAGACCTATCGGGCCCGGTTGCCGGATGGCGAGATGGTCACGTTGCCGTTGCGATGTGGCAATGCCGATTTCGGCTACACCCACATCCGCATGGAGGGACATGGTGACCCGGTTGGCGATCCGAGCTTCGACCGGCTGATCCGGACTACCTTGGTGGCCCCGACATCGGTGATCCAGTCGGGTGGGAACCCCAGGTGGACGATCGAGTTCAACGATCTCCAGGCCAGCTGCTTCCATGGATGGGGGTTCCGGGTCGTGGGTAGCCTCGCCCATGCCGTGGGACGCCGGCCGTTGACGGACGGGCAACCGCTGGGGGTCGTGACGGCCTATGTGCAGCAAGCGCAGCCGCCCAGCTTCCCCTAGCTGGATCGGGTGGAGGCCCTGACGGGAAGGTAGAGTCTGGTCATGAGTCGGGAGGAGATCGCCAAGGGCGTGGCCGAGCGGCTGCGAGGGCAGGTGATCGACGAGGGCCGGCCGCTTTCCGTGGTGGTGGATGATGCCCGTCTTCGGGACGATGGGAAGCTGGAGGTGAGGCTCTCGATCCGTGGTCAGTCCTGCGTCGTCTACGACCTGGACGATTACCTGGGGCCCGTGCCGGAGGAGGCGGGTGGGGGCCTGGGGGACCTGATCGCCATCCACCTCAGGGAGGCTCTCGACACCGGGGGCCTGGAGCGGTACCTGGCGAGGCGGGGCGGGCATCCCTGCTGATCCCACGACGTGGTCATGCCTGGCCGGGTCGCGGATGACTGACGTCGGTTGGGGTGGAGGATCTTGCGTGGGGCGGTGACCGGGAGCGCCAGTCCGAGCCAGGGATGACCGGCGAGCCCTGACCGCAGGCGCAGGTCCTGGCGGTGCTGGAGCAGACGGCCGCGGGCGTGGGCGAGGAAGGGCTCCTGATTCGGGAGGAGAGGTGAACCGAGCCCAGCATCTTGGGCTCTGAGCGAGGTTGACCACTGCCGGTTGTATGATGGCCGGCATGTTCCCCGGCATGAGGGAGAGGCCGGGGGATGGGAGGACAAGTTGGGGAGAGCTGCGGGGGCAGGCGGACGGCCTTTGGCGCCCGCCAGCCGGCGTGTCCGATGGTGGGGTCCTCGCTGCCGAGGCGCGACGGCGGCTGATGCGCTTGACCCTGCCCGAGCTGCAGGCGCTGCTGCTCACCGGGGGTGGGTGGCGCCCGGGGCGAGACGGCGTCTGGCCGGCCATCGTGGACCTGGAGGCACGTGCCCGGGCGGGTGAGCTGCTGCAAGAGATGGCCGAGCGGGGGGAGCGTGACCGAGGCGCAGGGGGTGATCGGCGATCACGGTCCCACTGTGGGACCGTGAAACTCCAGGAGCTGGGGGTCACGAAGAACGAGTCTTCCCGCTGGCAGCGGGTGGCCCGCATCCCGGCTGAGCTGCGGGACGCCTACTACCGCCACGCGATCGGGCGAGAGCCGATCCGCCTGGCTGGGCTGCTGCGCTGGACGGAGGCCCGCCGGGGCCGGGGATCCCGCCGGCGGCGAGCCGCCGAGGAGGCGCTCGAGGATTGGCGGGAGCTGGAGCGGCGGCTCCGCCACCTGCTGCGCACGTTGCCCCTGGCGGCGCCGGAGCTGACCGCGAGCCCGGAGCTGCGCTCCCGGCTGGAGCGGTGTCGGGGCCTGCTCCAGCTGGTCGAGGCGGTCCTCGGCCGGGCCCCGCTCTCCGACCTCCTGGACGAGGGACGGCTCCCGCCCGAGCAGGTGCGGGTGCCGTTCCGGGCGCTCTTCCTCGGGGTCCCCTGCGGGCGCGAGGAACCCTGGCCCTCGCCGGAGGTGGAGGTCCTGGCGGTCCATCTGCGCACGGTGGTCGCCCGTCCGCTCGGCGATGCTGGCGATCGACGGGTGCTGCCGATGGGGGAGGTGCTGGTCGACCCGGCCGAGCTGCGGGTGCTGACACCCCGCCGACCTCCGAGTGACGAGCTGCCCGAGCAGGTGCCGCGCTGCCCCGTCTGCGGG
>DATGLL010000166.1:0-3476 GCA_035294145.1 Candidatus Dormiibacterota bacterium
GGCCCGACGGCCGGCGTGCCGCCGTCCATCGGGGGGCCTGGGCGATGGCCGCGCTCCCGCACGATGGCCCGGAGGGGTGCCCCACGAGGGTTCCCCATCGGAGCACGTTCCGATGGGGTCCTCAGGCCGGCCTCGTGGGGAGCCGGTGAGACCCGGGCTTCTCGGCCACGCGGCGAGGAGGCGCGAAGCCCGCGAGGGCAACCCCGTGAGGGGTGCCGCATGAGACGATCGCTTACTCAGCGGCAACGGCGTCGAGAGGCGCCGCCGTCGGCCCGACGACCAGGGTCACCGGCGGTCGGAGGCCGGCGCCGGCGGCCGAGATCTCGGCCAGGGGGGCGCGCACGACCCGTTGCTCGGCCAAGCTGGCGCTGGCGATCAGGGCGGCGGGCCGACCGCGATCGAGCACCGAGGTCAGCCTCGCCACCAGCGGCTCCAACTTGGCCATGGGCATCAACACCACCAGCGTGTCGACCGCGGCCGCGATGGCCTCGAGGTTGGCGGGGCCAGCCCGGCCGTCGCTGCCGTGCCCGCTGACCACGGCGAAGGAGTCCGCCACCCCGCGCAGCGTCACCGGGATGCCGGCGGCGGCGGGGGCGGCCAGAGCCGCGGAGACGCCCGGGACCACGATCACCGGGACGCCAGCGGCGGTCAGCGCCGCCAACTCCTCGCCCCCCCGACCGAACACGAACGGGTCGCCGCCCTTGAGCCGGACCACGTGTTGCCCCTCCTTGGCCAGCTCGATCATGCGTCGGACGATGGCCGCCTGGCTCGCCCGGTGCTGCCCGGGACGCTTGCCGACGTCCTCCAGCCGGGTGGCGGGGCCGCAGAGCGCCAGGGTCCTGGGGTCGACGAGCGCGTCGTGAAGCACCACGTCGGCCTCGGCCAGCAGCTCCCGCGCCGTCGTCGTGAGCAGGTCGGGATCGCCGGGCCCGGCCCCGACCAGGGCCACGCGGCCCTGCCTTTGGCCGCACGCGAGAAGGGTGGCCTGCCTCTCGGCCTCAGCCGTCTTGCCATCGCGGAGGAGGCGACGGAGGGGAGAGGCCAGGAGGTCGCGGTAGACCCGCTGCTGATGGGCAGCTGGCGCCTGGCTCCGCCGAAGCCGGCGGCGAACCGTCCCCACCAGGGAGGTGAATGGTCCCCACTCCGGGCCGAGCTGGCGCTCCAGCCGGGCTCGCAACGCGGCGGCCAGGTACGGGCTCTCGCCACCGGTGCTGATCGCGACCTGGAGCGGATCCCGCCTCACCACCGCCGGGGCGATGAAGTGGCAGAGGTCGGGGACGTCGAGGACGTTCAGCAGCACTCGGCGCGCCTCGGCCTCCTGGCGGCAGCGCTGGTTGACCCCGGGGTCGCCGCTGGCGTCGACGGCGAGCCAGGCCCCGGCCAGGTCCCCTTCGCGGTAGGGCCGCTCCACCAGCTCGATCCGTCCCTCCGAGGCCAGGGAGCGGAGGGCCGGCACCGGCTCGGCGGCCACCACCCGGACGTGGGCGCCAGTGTCGAGGAGCCCGATCGTCTTGTCGAGCGCCGGCTGGCCCCCGCCCAGGACCACGCACCGCCGACCTCGGAGGTCGAGGTAGACCGGATAGTAGCGTGGGGGCGCGTCGGCCGCTCCCGGCCGCCCCGCCCCGGCCTGGTGGGCGGGGGGATCGGGTCCAGATGGCATCCGGTCGGGGGAGGTGCCCATGTCGTGCTGATGGTTGGGTCGGTGGGTGAGGGGGGAGGGAAGGGAGGCGAGGGGGCAGGTGGGGCGGAGGCGACGCTCCGAGCCGGGGAGCGTCCGCGGAACGGCCGTCGCTAGCCGCGACAGGCGCAGACGACGCGGCGCACGTGATCGATCACCCGGCAACGGGTGAGGGCCCAGCCACGATGCCGGCCGTCCAGGCGGGCGTCGTCCATCTCGGCGGAGACAACCGCCGCCGCTGGCCGACTATTCCGCCCTCATCGTGGGCGAGCGCCTGCCGCCGCTGGGGCCGAGGGCACCCCTGGGCGGGTGGCGGCGGCTGGAGGCTGGGCTCAGCTCCGTACGCCAAGCTCCTGTCCCAAGGCGATCCAGTTGCTGGCGACCTCCTGCTGGGCCCGAGCCAGGCTGAGCTGCCCTGAGCAGACCGCACGGTTGGCCGCCTCCTCGACCGCGTCCTTGGCGTTGGGGGAGGCTCCTGGTTCCGGCCAGAGGTTGTGCACGTCCCAGCCAGCGCCACCTAGCTCCAAGGGCACCAGATGGTCGAGCTCGTAGCCGGAGGTCGAGCCACCCTCCCCGTAGCGGACCATCAGCTGTCGCTTCAGCGGTGCCGTGTAGCTCTCTGGAGGCCGCCGGGCTCGGGTGCGCGGGGTGGGACAGAGCTGGTCGATGGTGACCGTGGGGTCGATGGCGCCGGGGGTGCAGGTGGGGTCGGGCAGCGGCCCCGGACGCACGTGGCAGTGCGGGGGCAGGACGGCGGGGCCGCCACCGGTGTCATGGCCTGGGCTCACGCGCAGGCCGACGCCGGAGGGCGATGGCACCCCTGCGGGGCCAGGGGCGGTCTCGATGCTGGTGCCCCGGGGCATCCCCTCTGAGCACCCGAGCAAGACCGCGCAGAGCAGGGCACCAACGAGCGACCGCGCGACTCCCTCCACCTGGGCTCCTCCATCGGTTGCCGTGGACCAGACCTGACGCCAAGAAGGGTAGCGTCGAGGGCAGCGAGGGCCGCCAATACTACAGTCGTAGTTGTGACCCATGAGCGATCGTGCCCGCCGTGGAGCGCGCGACGACGGTCGTGGCCGCATCGGGTGCGCTCGCGGGCAGCGCCACCACCCGTGGCCGGCGCCCTCGGGCACCGTCAAGCCGACCAGGTCGGGGAGACACCCCCCTCTTGCCCCTCGGCCTGGCGGCGGATCGCGGCCGGCTGGCATCGATGAGGTGAGGTGCCGGTGCCGGCCCGGCCAGCGCCGGACCCCGTCCTGGTCCAGCCCGGTCTCCCCCTTCGCCTCCTCGAGGCACGGCTCCGCGACCCACCGGGTCGAGGCCACCGTCGCCAGGCCCTGGGGCGAGAGCTCGGTGGGGGCCAGGGCCGGGGAGGAGGCGGGGTCGTCGAGGTCGCCGAGCGAGCGACGGGCGAGGAGGGCACCCCATCGGAACGCGTTCCGATGGGGACCCCGTGGAGGTGGGCCTCGTCCCCTCACGATGCCCTGCCAGGTCGGCGTCCTTCGGCCCCTCCCGGCGGCCGCGGAGCTGTGCTTCCTCGGCCAGCCGGGTGGCTCGCTCCAAAGCCGTTGCCGCCGAGTACGCAGTAGCACTCACGCGGCACCCCTCACGGGGTTGCCCTTGCGGGCTTCGCGCTTCCTTGCCGCGTGCCCGGGAAGCCCGGGTCTTACCACGGCTCTGCGCTTCGCGAAGGCTCCAACTGAGCCTACGGGCGGGGTCCCCACCAAGCCAGCTTGGTGGGGTGCCCCGGGCGAGTACCTCGCCAGGTTGATCGCGGCGTTCTCATCGCGCTGGTGGC
>DATGLL010000167.1:0-13953 GCA_035294145.1 Candidatus Dormiibacterota bacterium
TTGGTGGGGGCCCCGCCCGTAGGCTCAGTTGGAGCCTTCGTGAAGCGCAGAGCCGCGGTAAGACCCGGGCTTCTCGGGCACGCGGCAAGGAAGCGCGAAGCCCGCAAGGGCAACCCCGTGAGGGGTGCCGCGTGAGTGCTATTGCGTACTCGGCGGCAACGGTCGCTGTGCCCTCTGGTCCCGTGAGCCGGTACCGCTTGGTGGTCTCGACGAGGGACAGCGCACGGCGGGGCGGTCCTCCCATCCACGGGGCGTCGAAGCCATCGTGCGCGAGCCTCCCCCACCTAACCGCCTGGAGCTTGGCCAGACGTCACCTCCCATCTGTCCCCCGCCGCCTCGGGTCGTGGGCGGTGAGTTACTCCCAGTCGAGCAGGCAGGCGGCCCAGGTCAACCCCGCCCCGAAGCTGGCCAGCAGCACCCGATCCCCCGGGTGCAGGCGCCCCTCCGCGGCCGCGTCCCGCAGCGCCAGGGGGATGGTGGCGGTGGAGGTGTTGCCGTAGCGGTCGATGTTGATCACCACCCGGTCCATGGCGATCCCGGCCCGGCGGGCGGCCGACTCGATGATGCGACGGTTGGCCTGGTGGGGGACGAAGAGGTCAACGTCGGCCACGGTGAGGCCGGCGGCCTCGGTCACGGCCAGGGCTTGGCGGGCGAAGTTGTCGACCGCGAACAGGTAGGTCTCGCGGCCGTTCATCTTGAAATGCGGGTCCGGGTCGCGGACGGCGTAGGCGCCCTTGTGGGCATGGTCGCCGTACACGAGCAGGTCCCACTGCCGGCCGTCCGCCCCCAGGCACCAGCTCCTGATCCCGGCGCCGCGCCGGGCCGGTCCCACCACCAACGCGCCGGCGGCGTCCCCAAGCAGGACACAGGTGGACCGATCGCTCCAGTCCAGGATGCGGGACAGCACCTCGGCCCCGATGACCAGGGCGGTGCGCGCTCGGCCCGAGGCGATCATCGCGTCGGCGATGGCCAGCTCGTAGAGCAGGCCGGTGCAGGCGGCGAGCACGTCGAAGGCCCAGGCGTTGACCAGGCCCAGACACTCCTGCACTCGGCAGGCCATGGGCGGGAAGGGGGCGTCGGGGGAGGAGCTGGCAACCATGACCAGGTCGATCGCCTCCGGCTCCACACCGGCGGCGTCGAGCGCCTCACGCCCTGCCCTCACCGCCAGCTCGAAGCTGGCCGTGCCGGGCTCGGCCAGGTGACGCTCACGGATACCGGTTCGCTCCACGATCCACTCGTCGGACGTGTCCACCATCCGCTCCAGCTCGGCGTTGCCCAGCACGCGCTCCGGGACGTGGACTCCGAAGCCGAGGATGGCGGTCTGCCGGCCCAGGGTTGGGAAGGCGCGCACCGGGATGTCCTGGGGGCGCGCCCGCTTGGTCAGGCTGGCCGTGTGATCACCTCCGCTGCAAGCGTATGGAACCAGGCGGCCAGAGGTCATCAAACGCACGACCGAAATCGCCCCCTCAGTTTTGGACTTGACGGCCAAACGACTCGACGACGGCCCATGCTAGCCTCGCAACCACACACACCAGGGGGTCGACTTGCGCATCGGTCTCACCGTGCCCTTCGAGGGACTGTCGCTAGATCAGGTCCCGCATCTCTTGCGGACCGCCGAGCGTCTCGGATATCAGGAGGCCTGGAGCTACGAACGCAACCTCTACGATGCCTTCACGCCGCTGGCCGCGAGCGCCCTGGCCACCGAGCGTCTCCGCCTTGGCGCCTCGATCGTGCCGGTGTTCACAAGGCCGGCTGGGCTGATCGCGATGTCGGCCTTGGCGCTGGCCGAGCTCGCCCCAGGCCGGTTCGTGCTTGGCCTCGGGGCCTCGACCCGGGCCATCGTGACGGATTGGATGGGGTTCCCCTTCGCCCGGCCGCTGTCACGCGTCCGTGAGACGGTGCTGGCCGTGCGGGCCCTGCTCGCCGGTGAACGGGTCGGCGGCCTGCGCCTCCACCGGACCCCACCACAACCGGTCCCGGTGTACCTGGCGGCCTTGGGCGAGCGGATGCTGCGCCTGGCCGGCGAGCTTGCCGATGGGGTGGTGTTCTTTCTCGCTGGCCCCAACGTGATCCCGGAGCTGATCAGCATGGCCGGCGGCCGGCTGGACTCGGTCGCCCGGGTGGTGGTGGCCGTCGGTGAGACCCGTGAGGAGGGCCTGAGCTTCGCTCGTCGCTTCATCGCCGGGTACGCCATGGTCCCGGCCTACGCCCGCTTCCTCACCAGGCAGGGCTTCGGTGAGGAGGTGCGGGCGGTGCAGGCGCGGTGGAACGCCGGCGACCGAGCCGGGGCGACCGCCCAGGTGTCGACCGACATGGTGGACGAGCTGATGCTGGTGGATCACCACCCGCGGCTTGAGGAATGGATCGCCCGCTACGCAGCCAGCGGGTTGGGATGCCTCGACCTCTGGTTCATGTCGATGGCGTCGGACCCGGAACGCCGCCGCCGCGACATCTGGGAGGCGATGGAGCGGGTGGCGCTGGTGGCCGACGCCATCCGAGAGCCGGCCCCCTGACCCTGGGTCGGTCGGACCTGTCGCTCCACGTCCACGCCGAGCTATGGTGAGGCCGATGCAGCCTTCGACGTCACGCCCCCCTGCGCCTGAGGAGCTCCGGGACCTCTTCCTGGGGGCACTCGAGGCCGCCGCCCCCGAGCTCGAGCGGAGCGATCGCATCCCGGACCGGCTTCTGGAGCTGATCGCCGCCGCCGGTGTCCACCGGCTCACCGTGCCCACCGAGGACGGCGGCTTCGGCCTCGGGCTGGTCGAGTTCCTCCCCTACCTCGAGCTGGCCGCGATGGGCCCGGCCCCGGGGCGCATGATCTGTCATCTGAGCAACGGCATCTGGCGGCCGCTGGCTCGCTACGGAAGCCCCGAGCAGCGTCGGTTGATCCGGGAGCAGGCCGAGGGCCGGATCACGATCGCCTTCGCACTCACCGAGCGAAGCGGGGGCACGGGCCGAGACCTCCACTCCCGGGCCGTGCCCGATGCCGGTGCCTGGCTCCTCACCGGCGAGAAGCACCTGATCACCTTCGGCGATCGGGCCGACTGGTTCCTGCTGGTGGCGGCCAGTGACGAGCGGCAGGGGCGGGACTCGCTGACCGCCTTCCTGGTGCCGCGCGACACGCCGGGCTTCGAGATCGACGCCCGGCAGCGGACCATGGGGCTCCACGGCACCGGCCATGCCTGGCTCCGGTACGACCGGATGCGGGTCGAGGACCGGCACCGCCTGGGTGAGGTCGGCCAGGGGCTCGAGGTGGCGCTGAGCTTCCTTGACTACAGCCGTATCTCGCTCTCGGCCTGCATGGTGGGGCTGGCCCGCCGGGCGCTCCAGGAGGCCATCGCCTACAGCCGCCGCCGCGTCACCTTCGGACGCCCGATCGCCGAGCGAGGGGTGATCCAGGCCCACCTCGCCGACATGCACGCCGACATCGAGGCCGGCCGGGGATTGGTCCGGGCCGCCGCGGCTGCCTTCGACGCCGGCGACGAGGTCACAGCGGCCGCGGCCACGGCCAAGCTCTTCTGCCTCAACATGGTGGGTCGGGTCACCGACCTCTCGCTGCGGGTCCATGGCGGTTTCGGCTACACGACGGATGCCCCCATCGAGCGCATCTACCGCGACGCGCGCGGGTTCTGGTTCGAGGAGGGCACGGCCGAGATCCAGCAGCTCGTGATCGCCCGCCACCTGCTCCGGGAGGCGGAGCTGACCGAACGAGGCCACGCCGACGCCGCCTTCTGAGCCGATGCGCTACGTCGAGATCTCGCCCGGGGAGGTCATCCTTCGCCAGGGGGCTCCACTCCCCCTCTCGCCCGGCCATGCTCGCGTTCGGGTGGCGGCCTGCGGCGTGTGCGGGAGCGACCTCCACCTGGTCCAGGGGATGGTGCTGCCACGGGGGGCGGCCTACCCGGTTCGCCCCGGGCACGAGGTGGCGGGGACCGTGATCGAGCTTTCCCCCGACGTCGAGGGGCTGGCGCTCGGCGAGCGCGTGGTCCTGCACCCCCTGGACGTCTGCGGCGACTGCGTCGCCTGTCGGCAAGGCCGGGAGGAGCGCTGTCGCCGGGGTCGGGTGCTCGGGCTGCAGGCCGCGGGCGGCATGGCCGACGAGGTGGTCTGGCCAGCGCGGCGGCTGGTGCCCGTCGGCGAGGTGCCGTTCGACCTGGCGGCGGTGCTGGCGGACGCGGTCGCCACCGCGCACCACGCCCTTCGCCTGGCGGATCCTCCACCGGGTGGGCGTCTGTGCGTGATCGGGGCCGGTGGGGTTGGCAGCCACGTGGTCCAGCTGGCTCGGGTGCTCCGGCCGGACCTCAGGGTCGGTGCGGTGGTGCGCAGCCCGACCAGCGCCCGGCGGCTGGAGGCAATGGGGGCCACGGTGGCGGTGGGCCTTGAGGGGGCGGCGGCCCGTCTCAAGGACGAGGTGGGCCGTTTCGACGCGGTCGTCGACTTCAGCGGCACGGCCTCTGCTCCCGCCGAGGGCCTGGCCATGCTCGAGGCAGGCGGCCGACTGGTGCTGGGCTCGATCGTGGACGAGCCGATTCGGCTGGAGACCACCATCACCGGGATCGTCACCCGGGAGCTGGAGGTGGTCGGTTGCTACATCTCGACGTTGGAGGACCTGCGCAGGGTGGTCGACCTGGCCCGCAGCGGCCGGCTCGACCTGACAGCGTCGGTGTCCTGCCGATTGCCGCTGGAGCGGGTGGAGGAGGCCGTTCGGCTGCTCCAGCGACGTCCTCCTGGCCTGGTGCGAGTGGTCCTCGAGCCGTGACCCGTCCACGGCCTGGACGCCTGGAGGGCAAGGTGGCGCTGCTCACCGGCGCGGCTCGAGGGCAGGGGGCGGCGATCGCTCGGCTGTTCGTCCGCGAGGGCGCGCGCGTCCTTCTGAGCGATGTGCTCGACGAGCAGGGCCGGGCGCTGGCCGTGAACCTTGACGCCGAGGTGGGTGAGCACCGAGCCAGCTACGTGCGCCTGGACGTTGCCCGGGACGACCAATGGCGGGCCGCCGTGGCCAGGGCCGAGGCCGAGTTCATGGGGTTGGATGTGCTGGTCAACAATGCCGGCATAACCCGGGCCAAGGGAGTGGAGCGAACCCGCGAGGAGGAGTGGGCGCAGGTCATCGCCGTCAACCAGACTGGGGCCTGGTTGGGCATGCGGGCAGCGATCCCGGCCCTGCGTCGCCGAGGTGGCGGGGCCATCGTCAACACCGCCTCCATCTACGGCCTGGTCGGCTCCGTCTCCTCCACCGCCTACCACGCCGCCAAGGGAGCGCTGCTGGCCATGACCCGGCAGGCGGCGGTGGAGTACGGGGCGGAACGCATCCGAGTCAACGCGGTGCTGCCGGGCGTGATCGACACCCCGATGCTGGCCGACATCCGGGAGGACTGGCTCCGGGCCCTGGTCGCCCGCACCCCCCTGGGGCGGGTGGGGCGGCCGGAGGAGGTGGCCGCCGCCGTGCTCTTCCTCGCCTCCGACGAGGCCTCGTTCATCACCGGTGCCTTGCTGGCCGTGGACGGCGGCTACACCGCCGCCTGAGCCATCGGCTCGTCATCGGGCGGACACCTTCAGCAGCCATTCCAGGGCGCCGCGCAGGTAGGGTCGGCTGAGGACCAGAACGCGCACGCGCAAGGTACGGCCGGAGACCTCCGCATCCCACCAGCGCCATCGGCGGAGGTGAGGCTGGAACCAGTAGACCCAGGCTCGCAGCGACCAGCGGTCCAGAACGCACTCCACCACCTGAGCGTCATCGACGCAGGTGGCCACGAACCAGGCCGGTAGCGCCTGCCTCCACTCCGTCAGGTCGGGCCACTCCCCGGCCGCCCGCTGCAGCACGACCTCCAGCACCTCCCGTGCTCGACGGAGGGCGAGCTCCGCGCCACCTGCGCACTCGACCTCCAGGACGTCCAACTCGCCCGGCGGCTCGGCGCCCCCTGCGCCTTGACGCAGGTGGGTCAGTTCCTCCTCTGGGGTCATGTGGCCAATTGTGGGCCAGGGACGGCCCTGGGCCGTGGGGGGCTCGTCGCCATCCCTACGCCGGTCGTCGACCGAAGGCGATTGCCAGAGCGGAGGTGACGTGCCGCTCCTCGTATTCCTCTTGCACCCGCTGGAGGAGCGCCGTGCGCTCCTCGGGGTCGAGGTCGCTGCGGGCCTCCAGCAGCCGGCTGAAGGCGGTCCGGAAGTCGGTGGCCATGAGCGATCCCACCTCACCTCCCCACTCCCCGACCGGCAGCTTCACCTCCCTCCGCTGGACCTCTCGTACCCCGGCCTGGCGGAGGTAGCCGTCGAGCGAGGCGTGGACCGTGCCCGAGGTGTCGAGGCCCCTGGCCGCGGCCGCGGCCAGGGACAGCTCCAGCAGGCGCTCGATGGCAGGGCCCGCGCCGTCCAGCCGGAGGGGCGGCTCCACCAGCTCGATCCAACCGCCCGGCCGGGTCACCCGGAACAGATCGTGGACCACCGCTGGCCATGAGGCAGCGGGGATGGCCAGGAAGAGGAGTCGCTGGTGGACGAGGTCGAAGGTGCCGTCCAGGAAGGGCAGCCCCCGGAGCAGATCGGCCCTGACCGGCCGATAGCGGGGTGGTCGGTCGGGCTTGCCCGGCACCAGGTCCAAGCCCACCACCAGGGCGTCCGGGAACTCCTCGGTCATGTCGAAGCCCCACTGCCCGCTGCCAGCGCCCACATCCAGGATCCGCTCCGGCGCCTCGACCGGCGCCTGGTGGTTGGCCCCCAGCGCCAACCGGATCGCGTAGTGCTGCAAATCCAGGCGGTCGATCTCGCTCGGGTGCCTGGGCAGCAGGTAGTGTCGGCTCTCGGTTGCCGACGCCACCTCCGCTCCAGCCTGCAGCTCGTCGGCCCTGGGTCCCTCGAGGACCCAGTCGACCAGGCCCAGGGAGCGCGCGGCCGACACCAGGCCGTGGAGGGTGGTCAGACGACGGTGGATCGTGCTCGGCGCCCGACCCCAGCTCCGGAGCGCACGGGCGTACTCCAGGATCAGCTGTCGGCCGGGGCCGGGGCCATCGGCGAGGAGCCGGGCGATGGCCGAGGCCGGCGTCTGACCGAGGAAGCGAGCGAACTCCCCCACGTCCTGGATGTAGGCCCTCGCGGTCTTCTCCCTGCGGCCGGCGACAAAGCTCCGGATGAGGTGCTCGGCGCGACGCTCGGCTTGCTCGTCGATCCTCCTCCCCCTCATCGCTCCACCCTCCCTGCTGCCCTCGACCGCACCCTCATCCTTGAGACCACAGTATGGGGCAGGCACGATCGAGGCGGCGTCAGGGGCGACGGTAGGGCGCAGCGCGGAACTTGTGATCGGGCGGGAGCGCGTGTACGAAGAGCGAGGAGGAGATGTATCGATGCGAAGGGACGTTGCGTTCGATGCGGAGGGGGTGACGCTGCGAGGGTGGCTCTACACGCCCGACTCAGCGGCCGCTCCCTTCCCCACCGTGGTCATGGCGCACGGCTTCTCCGCCGTCAAGGAGATGTACCTGGACCGCTTCGCCGAGGCCTTCGCCGAGGCTGGACTCGCGGCGCTGGTCTTTGACAACCGCAACTTTGGCGCCAGCGATGGGACGCCGCGTCAGGAGATCGATCCCTGGGCCCAGGTCCGCGACTATCGCCACGCCATCACCTACGCGCGGACCTTGCCTGAGGTCGACCGGGAACGGCTTGGAGTCTGGGGCTCCAGCTACAGCGGCGGTCATGTGCTGGTGGTGGGGGCGATCGACCGACGGGTCCGGTGCGTGGTCTCGCAGGTGCCGCTGGTCAGCGGCTACCGCAACCTTCTCCGGCTGGTCCGCGCCGACCAGGTGGCGGCGCTCAGGGAGCAGCTCGATGCCGACCGTGAGGCCCGCTTCCGCGGCGAGCCGCCGGTCATGATCCCGGTCGTGAGCGCCGACCCCGCCGGGCCTGCGGCGCTTCCCACCCCCGACTCCTACACGTGGTTCACGGAGACGGCCCGGCTCAGAGCCCCGGCCTGGAGGAACGAGGTCACCCTCCGAAGCGTGGAGATGCTGATGGAGTACGAGCCTGTCACCTACGTCAGCCGGGTGAGCCCGACGCCGCTCCTGATGGTGATCGCCGCTCGCGACCACTTGGCGGTGGCCGACGAGGCCTTCGCCGCCTACCAGCAGGCGCTCGAGCCGAAGAGGCTCGTCGTCCTACCGGGAGCCCACTTCGACGCCTACCTCGATCCCATGTTCCAGGTCGCCGCGGGTGCTGCTCGAGACTGGTTCGTGGAGCACCTGCAGGCTAGGGGAGCCGCCATCCCGGCCTCCTGAACCGTGCGGGCTGGGAGTGACCCGGAGGCCCCTTCCAGCTCCCGACCCTGCGCTCGGCGACCGTGGGGCGAGCGCTCGCCCTTGTCGCCGTCGGGCTCCGGTGGTCACGCCCACCCGTCACGACGGGTGGGCGCGACCAAGGGCTCCTTGGGACTAGTGGGCGTAAGGGGCTGGACAGCTCAGCCAGAATCGCCGGTACTGGCTGAAGTTAGGCTGTAGCCAGATGTACACGATCAAGCCGCACGAGTACAGGGGCGGCCTCAAGTACAGCACGGGGGCGTTGGGGCCAGCGCTGATCCATTGGCTACCGATGTCCGGCCAGGCCGCCGGGTTGCCTCCAAGCCAGTACTGGTTGCCATGGATGTCCTCGTACCAGAGCTGTTTGCTGTAGCCAGCCACACAGTTGCTGTTCGCTGGTGTCACGGTCCCATACTGGTCGCCGTTCTTGATCAAGGTCTGCGCGTAGACTGTGCACGTCTTGCCGTGCACGGTGGCGGAGAAGTACGCAGCGTTGGTGAGGGAGCTGGGTGAGCTGGCCTGGGCGGCCGGGATTGCCGTCAAGAGGCTTGCGACCACGGCTGCGGCCACCGTCGCCATGGTCATGAGCGACTTCCTCGGGACGTTCACGCTCCACCTCCTTTTTTTTCGCACTTGCGATGCCGGAAGCCGACACTTGTTGACCCGGGTCGCGACCCTGGCTCCGTCGTCGATCAGGGTGGGCCGGTGAGCATGGGGAACCTCAAGACCGAGGCCAGCGACCTCGCGGATCACCTTGATGGGATCGTTGTCTCCCTCGATCTTCCCCTCATCGATGCGTTTCCCGCTCGTTCGTGCCCACCCTCATCCAACCTGCACCAGTCGCGTTAATTGCCGGTTATGGCGGAGCTATCGCTCCGGCAAGATCTGCACGATTGGGTGTCCATATCGCCCTGCCAACGTGCCGGGTGGCATCCTTGCAGCTTTCGGGCTGAGGTGCAGCAACCGGAAGCACTCAAAGGGCCCTTGCCGTCCCAGATTCGCGGTCGGACCTCCACAGGGCGGGATGCCAACGGCGCCGACGGCCGTGGCCATCAGGCGCAGGGTTCGCTCATCCTGGACCAGCGTGGTGACGACCGGCGTCTGCTGAGCCCCGGCTGGGCGACGGCCCCTGCCGTTCCCTGGCCAGGCTGAGGCCACGTCGCCGCAAGGGGCGGCTGGGGCGCTCCGTGCCCCGGGCGAAGCGGTGCGTCGGGAGCCACGTCACGATGCTCGCGAACGGGGCCGCTCCGTCAGCACCAGGGCGGGGATCGGCGGTCGGGGGTGGTGGGGCTGCGGCAAACGCTGGCCTCACGATCGGGCCAGGGGCCGGCGCGTCAAAATTCTGGGGCTGGAGCGATGGTGGCACGTCGGCGGCGGTGGAGGCAGGGGAGCGTTCTCGCTCGTGCACGCTTGAGGGGGAGGGCGGTGCGATCGCCGGCGTCGAGATGGCTCCGCCTGGTCGGCCCTGGGCCTGGACCTGATGCCTCTAGGGGGTCGGGGTGCCGCCCAGGGGAGGGCCTGACTGCCGCCGTGCTGGCAGAGCCGTCCCTGGCCAGCGAGGGGCCGCCAATGGTGGGGAGAGCCGGGGTCGGGTTGGAAGGGCGATGAGGGATGAGAGGGTGAGGCTGCCGGCCTCCCGATGGCCGCCGAGAGGGATGCGCCGGCGACGCTGGAGCCGGTGGCTCGGGGGAGCCGTGGTGCTGGTGCTCCTGGCCGCCCTCACCGGGCTGCTGATCGGCCGCCCGGCGTCCCTGGCTGGGCTTCTCCTGCCCGGCGGCCGGTCGACGGGCCCGACCGGGCCAGCGCTCACCGCCACCGACGCGCTCCGGGTCGTTGGCAACCGGATGGTGAACCTGGCCGGGCGGGTGGTGATCTTCCACGGCGTGAACTACTCCGGTGCCGAGTATGCGTGTGCACGTGGCTTCGGCATCTTCGACGGGCCCAGCGACGCGGCGGTGGCGCGCGCCATCGCCGCCTGGCATGCGAACTCGGTGCGCCTCCTGCTGAACGAGGATTGCTGGCTCGGCATCAACGGCGTGGACCCTGCTTACGGTGGCCCCGCCTACCGCCAGGCCATCGTCGACTTCGTGCGCCTGCTGCACGCTCAGGGCCTGTATGCCGAGCTCTCGCTGGCCTGGGCCGCACCAGGCCAGCAGCGGGCGCTGGGGCAGGCCCCGATGCCGGATGCCGACCATGCCCTGGCCTTCTGGCGCTCGGTGGCGGCGACCTTCGCCCACGATCCGTTCGTGGTGCTGGGTGCTTACGGCGAGCCCCACGAGGTGAGCTGGTCGTGCTGGTTGCGGGGTGGGGCTGCCTGTCGGCTGGGCTACGAGGCGGTCGGGATGCAGCAGATCGTGGACACCATTCGAGCGGCAGGGGCCACCCAGCCGATCGCCGTCCCCGGCATCGACTTCGCCAACGACCTGAGCCAGTGGCTGGAGGATCAGCCCCACGACCCTCGCGGCCAGCTGGTGGCGGAATTCCACCTGTATGGCAACAACCTGTGCAACACCCCGGCCTGCTGGGCTCGGGACGAGGTGCCGGTGCTGCGGCGCGTTCCTCTGCTGACCGGGGAACTGGGGGAGAGCTACGACGACTCCCGGTGCGGGGCGAGCTTCATCTCCGAGTACATGGCCTGGGCCGACGCCCGCGGCGTCGGCTACCAGGCATGGACCTGGAACACCTGGGGTACCTGCTCCAGCCTGATCAGCAGCTTCGACGGGACGCCGGCTGGTGTCTACGGGCGAACCTATCGGGACCACCTCGCCGTCCTGGCTAGCCCTGTCCCATCCCGTCGCTGAGCGGGGGCGGGGCAAGGGGACCTTGACGACGCTCGACCCCAGAACATTTGTTCCCTAAACTGGGGTGGTGAAGGCCTACCCACTTGAGCTGGTTCCCGGCCAGGTGCACGCTGCCTGGGACGCCTCCGGGCGGCGTCTGGCCACGGTGTGGCCGACGCACCGACCGGACCGCTGGCACGTGTCGGTTGCCGGCGATGAGGTGGTGGCCACCATGGAGCCGCTGACCGAGGATCAGGTACGGGCCCTGCTGGACCGCTGGGGCTTCCTGGCCGCGGTGCCCTGGCGGCGGTGGCCGGCCCGGCCACAGGGTGCCAATCCCTTCGTCGCTCTGGGCCGAGGTGGGTGAGTCCCCCGCAGGGTCATCTCCTCGGCTTGGCAACGCCCGGCTACGATCGAGGGATATGGAGACCTGGGATGCCATTCGGTCGCGGCGGAACGTGCGGGCCTACGCGGATCGGCCGATCCCTGCCGAGGCCTTGGACCGGATCCTCGAGGCCGGGCGTCGGGCGCCCTCCTCGGCCAACCAGCAGCGCTGGGACTTCGTGGTGTGCACGGAGCGATCCCAGCTCCAAGAGCTGGCCAAGGTCTGGCGCGGTGCCGGGCACGTGGCCACCTCGGCCGCGACCATCGCGCTCATCGCGCCGGTGGCCAAGGACGGGCGCACGGAAGCGTCGATCCAGTACGACCTCGGGCAGGTGACGATGAGCATGATGCTGGCAGCTGCCGACCTTGGCATCGGCAGCGGTCACGCCGCGGTGGAGGACCAAGATCTGGCCCGCCGCCTGCTCGGCCTCCCCGAGGACCGCTTCTGCGCCTGGCTCATCGCCCTTGGCTACCCGGCCGATCGGCCGCTGGCCCCGATCCGGCGCCCCAACCGGCGGTCGTTCGCAGAGGTCGTGCACCGCGGCCGCTGGTGAGCGCTGGGGTCACTCGTGGGGCCACGGCGCGCCTGGCTTGGCGAAAGGGATGGTCGCGCCCTCGACGACCGACCACGTGGGGGGCCGGTGGGCCTCCCAGAGGAGGAGAGGCTTCTCCCTGTCCATCGATCCCCGCGATCCCCGGCATCTTGCTCCGGGGCCTCCGACCTCGGCTGGCGGTCGATCCTTCTTCCCCGGCTCGGGGTGAGGGAGCGGGCTCAGCTCACCGCGACGTCGTCGGCCGTGGTCTGGACCTGCCCGACCGAGAGCGGGCGGCCAGCGAGCACTGCCACGGCAGCGAACGCCGCCACGAGCTCGGCGGCCAAGATCAGGAAGGCGGGGCGGAACCCTGCCTCCACGTAGATCAGCCCCGCCAGCGGCGGGCCGAGGGCCGGGCCCAGGCTCTGGGTGGATCGCAGGCCGCCCAACGCCGCTCCTACCCCCGGCCCGCCCGGGCGGCTGGCCAGTTCCGCCATCCGGGCGGCGGCCAGCCCGGTCAGGGAGCCGGTGGTCCCACCTAGCAGCACGTAGCAGAGCGGCATCCAGGCGATCCTTGGACCCAGGAACGCGAAGCCGGCGGCGGCGAGCGCGCCTGTCCCCGACCAGGCCAGCATGAGGGGACGTGCCCCCCGTCGGTCCGCCACCCTGCCGGTCAACGGCGCCAGCACGACCGAGCCCGCCACGTAGGGAAGCAGCAGAAAGCTCGTCGCTCGCGCGTCGAGGCCCAAGCCACGATCCACGAACGGGAGCAGGTAGGTGGAGGAGTTGCCTGCGGCCACGGCCAACGCCACCACCGCCAGTAGCGAGGCGGGCGCGGCGGCGATGAGGAAGCGCAGCGTCGGCCCCAGCCCCACCTCTTGCACCGTCCCGGGCTGGCTGCGGGATGGCTCGGGGACACCGAAGGCCAGGATCGTCAAGAGCGCCGGCGGTAGGGTCAGGGCCAGGGAGACCTGACGCCAGGTGAGCCAGCCGGCGAGCTGGCCCGTCACCAGGTAACCCAGGACCTGGCCAACGTTGGCGCTGGCCAGGAGCATGCCCAGGGCCTGGGCCCGGCCTGCCTCTGCGTAGGCGTCGGCGACGGCTGCGGAGGAGGACGAGACGATCAACGGCAGGCAGAGGCCGACGCCGGCTTGGGCCATGCCGAAGGTGAGCACCCCGCCGGGCGCCCAGCGTAAGACTTGACAGGCGGCGGTGGTGGCCAAGCTCCCGACCAGGAACGGCCGACGACCAAAACGATCGGCGGCCAGCCCCGCCGGGATCTGGAGGGCGGCGCCGAACAGTTGTCCGCCCCCGACCAGCAGACCCAACAGGTCGGGGCCCACGCCGAGGTCACGGCTCACCGTCGGGTAGACGGGCACCAGGAAGAAGGAGCAGAGGAAGACGCAGAGGACGGAGCTCACGCCCGTCCAGAGCACGCGCCGACGTGGGCCGGGAGCCATGGAGCGCCCCCATGGTACGGCGTTTGGGGCCGAGGTCTCGAAACCGCGCCGCTCCGGCGAGCCCAGGCCACCCTCGGAGGTCAGCAGGGCGGAGCCGGCCGCCGGGCTAGGGGCAAGGCGGGTTGCCGGCCGGTCGGCCTGCGGCCGATCCAAGGGCGGTCGGGTGAGGCCCTACCTCGGCCGGGAGCGTGGTCCTGAGCCGTGATCCGTTGCCGCTGAGGGAGCGATCGTCCCATCCGGCGGCACCCCTCACGGGGTTGCCCTCACGGGCCTCCACCTCCCCCGCCGCACGCCCGGACAAGCCAGGGCTTACCGGGCTCCCCACCTCGACGCCGACCCTCGAGGCGGGATCGGGGTGACCGCGCCGGGGCCGCTGGACCTTGCCGGAAGACCGCCCCACCTCGCTCCCCGCTCCCCCTCAGGGGGACGGCGAGGACTCGTACCCTGCCCATCCGGGGCAGGGTGACGGAGTGACGATCACGCTCGACCCACACCGCCCCGGCGCTGAGGGCACGGCGCC
>DATGLL010000168.1:0-9396 GCA_035294145.1 Candidatus Dormiibacterota bacterium
CCGAAGGCTGCACCGGCAGGCGGCGCGCCGGCTCGCCGCCGACAGCTCCCGGGCCGAGGTCTGGTGGCACTGGCAGCAGCCTCTGCTGGGCGCCCTCGGCTTCGCGCCCGAGCCCATGGAGGAGCCGGTGGGGACCGCCTCGGGGGCGGTGCCGGTGGGGCGCTTCCAGCCCGACGCCGAGGGCCGGCCCCTGGTCCTGATCGACCTGCACGCGATGGGGGTGGACCTGGACCGCGACCGCTACGCCGGGGCCGTCGGAGCCGGGCGCCGGGACGACCCGCCGCTCAGCACCCAGCCCATCGCCCTCGCCTTCGAGGCGGCCCTGGACGCCCATCCCGAGGCCCGCTGGGGGCTTCTGGGCAACGGGGCCGAGCTGCGCCTCTACCGCAAGGGGAGCCCGGTCTCGCGCCAGTACCTGGCCGCCAACCTGCCGGCGCTGGTCGAGGGCGACCGTCGGGAGGAGTGGACGGCGCTCCACGCCTGCTTCCGGGCGGCGGCCTTCCTCCCCGGCCCCGACGGCCGCTGCTTCCTGGACCGGGTGCTCCAGGAGTCGGAGCAGCACGCCGGCCGGATCGCCGACGACCTGCGCGCCAACGTCCAGGAGGCGGTGGAGGCGCTGGTGGGCGGGGTGATCGCGGAGCGGGAGAACTGGCGGCTGTGGGGCGGGCATGCCCCCGACCGGGCGCTGGCCCGCCGGCTCTTCCAGGAGGCGCTCTACGTCCTCTACCGGCTGCTCTTCATCGCCTTCGCCGAGGCCCACGGCCTGCTCCCGGCCGCCGACGACCCCGTCTACCGCGACGCCTACTCCTTCGAGCACCTGCGCGACCTCTGCGACCGCCCGCTGCCGGACCAGGAGGGCGACCACGACTACCTGTGGCGGACGGTCCAGACCCTCTTCCGGCTGGTCCGGGAGGGGTTCGGGGAGGAGGGCGAGGGGGTGCTGCGCATCCCGCCCATCGGGGGCGAGCTCTTCTCCGAGGGGCGCACCCCGATCCTGAGCCGGGCCCGGGTGACGGACCGGGCCCTGCACCGGGTGGTGCAGGCGCTGAGCCTGGAGCGCTCGGGGAGGCGGGGCGCGCCCAGCCGCTTCTCCTACCTGGACCTGGGGGTGGACCAGCTGGGCAGCATCTACGAGGGGCTGCTCTCCTACGAGGCCGACGTCACCGCCGAGCCCATGGTCGAGGCCCGGCTGACGAGGGACGGCAAGCCCAAGGGCGAGCTGCTGGTGCTGCCCCAGCGGCTGGTGGAGACCAGCCACCGCCTGGCCGCGGCCACCGACCGGGTGATCCCGGCCGGGCGCTTCCTGCTCCGGGCGGGCGGGGTGCGGCGCAAGGCCAGCGGCTCCTACTACACCCCCTCGCCCCTGGCCTCGGTGCTGGTGGAGAAGGCCCTGGAGCCGCTGGTGGCCCCGATCGTGGAGGGCTGCGGCCGGCGCGACGCCCGCGGCCGCCCGGCCCGGCGGCCGGAGGAGGTGCTGGAGATCACGGTCATCGACCAGGCCATGGGCTCGGGGGCGTTCCTGGTCCACGCCGTGCGCCTCCTGGCCGACGCCTACCGGCGGGCGCTGCAGGCGGCGGGGGCGCCGGAGGAGCGGCTGCGCCCCCAGGAGCTGGCCGCGGTCAAGCGCCTGATCGCCCAGCGCTGCGTCTACGGCATCGACCTCAACCCGATGGCGGTGGAGCTGGCCAAGGTCTCGCTCTGGCTGGAGACCCTGGCCGAGGGCGAGCCCCTCTCCTTCCTCGATGCGCACCTGCGCTGCGGGGACAGCCTGGTGGGGGCGCCGGAGGCGGTGGCGGGGGATGGGCCTCGGCTGGACCGGCTCCCGGACGCGGCCTACGCCGCCGTGCGCAAGGAGGCGTCGAAGGAGTGGAAGGAGGCGCTGCGCCAGGCGCGGCGGCGCAACGCGGCCGAGCTGCGCTGCCTGGAGGCGGGCTCGCTCTTCACCGAGACCCTGGGCCGGGCGCTGAGGGAGGGCCTGGACCGGCTGCGCCGGGCGCGGGAGGAGATCGCGGCCGCCACCCCCGACCCGGAGGCGCCGCTGGCCCTGAAGCAGCGGGCGGAGCGGGAGAAGGCGGAGCGCTACGCCCAGGCCCGCGCCGAGCCCCTGGTGCGGGCCCTGGAGGAGATCGCGAACCTCTGGTGCGCGGTCTGGTTCTGGCCCGAGGACCCCTCCTGCCCGCCACCCGACACCTTCCAGTACCGGGCCATCGCCGAGGAGCTGCTGGCCGCGGCCCGGGAGGGGCGGGAGCCCCGGCTGGCCAGCCCCGAGGCGGCGCAGCTGGAGGTGGCCCGGCGGGTGGCGGCGGAGCGCCGCTTCTTCCACCGCTGGCTGGAGTTCCCCGAGGTGGAGGCGGCCGGCGGCTACGCGGCGGTGGTGGGCAACCCCCCCTGGGAGACGGTCAACACCGACCGCAAGGAGTTCTTGGCCCCCTTCGACGCCGAGCTGATCGCGCTCGAGGGCCCGGCCCTGGACAGGGGCATCGAGCGGCTCTTCGAGCGCGACCCGGAGGCGGCCGGGGCCTGGGCCCAGGAGGAGCGGCTGCGCCTGCAGCAGGCCCAGTTCCTCGCCGCCTCCGGCCTCTACGAGTGGCAGAGCAAGGCTGGCGGCTACCTCAACACCTACCAGCTCTTCTTCGAGCGGGGGGCGCGGGAGCTGCGCCCGGGCGGGCAGTGCGCGCTCGTCCTCTCCGGGGCCTTCGCCCTCAAGGCCAACGCCACCGAGCTGCGCCGGCGGGCCTTCGACGGCCACCGGCTGCGCTTTTTGGTGCTGAGCGACAATGAGCGACGGGCATATCCGATCCATCATGCGTTCGAGTTCTGCCTGGTCCAGGTGGGCCGGGAGCGGCCCACCGGCGATCTCCCCTGCGTCTTCCTGGTCGGCAAGCGGGAGGACGGCTCCTGGCGGAGCCTGGAGCTGGCCGGGCTGGTGGAGCTGGTCCGGGGCCTGCCCCGCGGGGCGGTGACGGTCGACCGGGAGCTCTTGGCCCGGCTCAGCCCCGAGACCTTGACCCCTCCCCTGCTCAACCACCCCCTGGACGCCGAGCTGCTGGGCCGCATCTTCCGGCGCTTCCCCCGCCTCGGTGACCCCGCCAGCGGCTGGCGGGCGGTGTTCGGGGCCGAGATCCATAGCTCGGCCGACCGAGGGCGGTTCGTGGCCCGCTCGCGGCTGGAGGCGCAAGGGGCGGTCCGGGTGAGCCCGATCGAGTACCGGCTGGGGGAGGAGCGCTACCTGCCCCTCCTGGAGGGGCGCAACGTCTGGCAGCTCCGCTACGGCTTCACCGAGCCCAAGCTCTGGATCTCGGCCCGGGACGCGGAGGCGCTGCTCCCGCCCAACCCCGAGCTGGGCGGGCTTCGCTCCAACGCCACCCTGCGGGTGGTCTGGCGGGACGTCGCCCGCTTTAAGGATCAGCGGACCATGGTCGCCGCCATCGCCCCGGCCGGGACGGCGAGCAAGCACACCGTGCCCTACGTCCGGGCGGGGAGCCTCTCACCGGCCGAGATGGTGCTGCTGGCCGCGCTCTGGGCCGGCTTCGTCTTCGATTGGCAGCTCCGCATCCAGGGCATCAACCGCATGACCTTCGGCCCGCTGCGCGCCCAGCCGGTGCCCTCCCCCTCGGAGCTGGCCCCGCTGCTCCCCCTGGCCCTGGCCGCCCTGGAGCCGGGCTGGCTGCGCGACGAGGCCGCCCGGGAGTGCGGGGCGGCCCCGGCCCCCGTCGAGTGGTGGCGGGCCCGGGCCCGGCTGGACGCCGCCCTCTTCGAGCTCTACGGGCTCTCGCTGGAGGAGGTGGCCCACGTGCTCGCCGCCTTCCCCCTCCTCGACCGCCAGCAGCCGCCCCTGCCGGGCGAGGCGCGGAGCACCGTCACCCGGGACCTGGTCCTGGCCGAGACCGCCCTCGGCTACGAGCAGCCCGACCCGGAGCCGGCGCGGCTCCTCGGGCCCGGGGCCGGTCGCGGCCGGGCCCGGGAGCGGGCCGAGGCCGCCCTGCGGCTCGGGGCCGTGCCCTACTGGGTCGAGCCCGGGCCCGACCAGGCCCGGGAGTGGGCCGAGGACGAGGAGGAGGGAGAGGAGGGATGATCGCCCAGCGCCTGCAGCCCTTCCGCGCCGCCGAGGAGCTGAAGCGCGCCTACCGCAGCTACGTCGCCGCCAGCTTCCCGCTCCGGCGCCGGGAGCTGCGGGAGCGCTTCGACCGGCTGGTGGACGAGGAGCGGCTGCTCTGGCAGGACCCCTTCGTCTCCCTGGCCCGCAGCCCCCGACCCGGCCGCAGCTTCGCCGAGCTGGAGGCGGCGGGGGTCATCGGCCCCGAGCTGCGGCGCGAGGTGGCCTTCGGCTTCGACCGCCTCCACGACCACCAGAGCCGGGCCATCGAGCGCCTCTCTACCCGCACCGGGGGCCGGAGCACGATCGTGGCCACCGGCACCGGCTCGGGCAAGACCGAGTCCTTCCTCGTCCCCATCCTCGACCACTGCCTGCGCGAGCCCGGCGAGGGGGTGAAGGCCATCGTCCTCTACCCCATGAACGCCCTGGCCAACGACCAGCTGAAGCGGCTGCGCCGGCTGCTGGCCGGCACCGAGCGGGTGAGCTTCGCCCGCTACACCGGCGACACCCCCTACAGCGAGGCGACCGCGCTCGAGGAGCGCATGCCCCCGCGCCCGCCCGAGAGCCCCGCCGCCGAGCGCTACTACCGGACCGAGATCCTGGCCTCGCCGCCCAACCTCCTGCTCACCAACTACACCATGCTGGAGCTGCTGCTGACCCGGCGCGAGGACCGGGAGCGGCTGCTCCAGGGGGCGCCGCTGCGCTACCTGGTGGTGGACGAGGTCCACACCTTCCAGGGGGTGCGGGGGACCGAGGTCGCCTGCCTGATCCGGCGGCTCAAGGAGCACGTGGGGCTGGGACGGGGCCGGCTGATCTGCGTCGGCACCAGCGCCACCCTGCAGCGGGGCGGCGACCCCCAGGCCCTGATCGGCTTCGCCCGCGACCTCTTCGGCGAGGACCTCGACCCCGAGGCGGTGGTGACCGAGACGCCCCTGCCCCTGCCCGAGACGGGCCCGGTGCCGCCCCCGGCCGGGCCCATCCCCGAGGAGCTGCTGACCGCCGACCTCACCGAGCCGGCCAACCTCCGGGCCCTGGCCGAGGCGCTGCTGGGCGAGGACCTGGGCGCCGTCCCCGACCCCGAGCTGCCGGCCGCCCTCTACGAGCGGACCCGGCTCCACCCCCTCTTCGTCGAGCTGGAGCGCCACCTGGAGGAGCCCCGGCCGGTGGCGAGCCTGGTCGGCCACCTCCGGCGCCTGCTCGGCCGGGAGGGGTCGAGCGACGAGGAGCTGCAGCGCGAGGCCACCGCCGCCCTCCTAGTCGGTGCCAGCGCCCTCGCCCCCGCCCCCGAGGGCGAGGAGGCCGAGCCCCGCTTCCGGCCCAAGGTCCACCTGGTGGTGCGCTCGCTCTCGCCCCTGGCCGGCTGCCTCGACCCCGGCTGCGGGGCGCTGCTCGCCGACGGCCGCCTGGAGTGCCGGGCCGAGGCCCACCCCGGCGCCCTGCGCCTGGCCCTGCCCCTGGGGGTGTGCCGCACCTGCGGCCAGGACTACTGGACGGCGGGGCTGCCCGAGCCGCTCCAGCGCCAGGAGCGCGAGGCCAGGAAGCGGCGGCGGAAGGCCTCGGAGCGGGTCCAGGCCCTGATCGGCGCCACCCTGGTCCCGGCCGGGCCGCCCGAGGTCTTCCTGATGCCCGCCGAGGCGGCGGAGGCGGAGACGGGCGAGGACGCCGAGGACGAGGAGGACCCGGAGGTCGAGGCGCTGCCGAGCGAGGAGGAGGGGGTCTTCACCCTCCCCCTCCTTCTCTGCTCGGCCTGCGCCACCCTGCGCCGGCCGGAGCAGGGGACCTGTCCCCACTGCGCCGCCGGGGCCCCGGCCCTGGCCGTGCGCGCCTTCGTCGGCGGCACCCGCTGCCCGCGCTGCCTCGGCTACGGCACCGGCCGGCCCATCATCACCCCCCTCCGCTCCGGGGCCAGCAGCTCGGTGAGCGTGCTCACCACCGAGCTCTTCGACCAGCTCGGGGCCGAGGAGCGCCGTACCCTGATCTTCGCCGACTCCCGCCAGGACACCGCCCACCAGGCCGGCTTCCTGCGCGAGCGCCACCAGGTCTTCGTCCGCCGCCAGCTCCTCTACCAGGCCCTGCGCGAGGCGGGCGGGCCGGTCGCCCTGACCGACCTGGCCACCCACGTCTACCGCTACGCCGTCGACCGGGAGGGGGAGGCGGAGGCGCTGAACGTGCTCCTGCCCACCGAGACCCGGGAGGCCACCGACCGGGGCTTCTTCGGCCCCGACGCCCTGCCCACCCGCCGCGAGGTGGAGATCGCGCGCCGCCGGTTGCGCTGGCACTGCCACCTGGAGCTGACCGCGGTCGCCAACCAGCGCAACTCGCTGGAGCGCGAGGGCCTGATCGGGGTCGGCTACGCCCGCCTGGACGACCTGGCCGAGCGGGCGCTGCCCCGGCTCGCGACCTTCCCCGGCCTCGGCTCCCGGGAGCGGGTGGCGGACCTGATGGCCGCCCTGCTCGACGTCCTCCGCTTCAACAAGGCGGTGGCCTACCCGCCCTTCGCCGAGTACCTGACCGAGCGCTCGCGGGCGGTGGAGGACGGGGAGGCGGTGCCCGCCCGCTACCTGCGGGTGCCGGTGGCCTTCGCCGCCCAGCGGCGCCGCAACGCCGTCTACGAGCTGCGGGCCTGGTACGGCACCAGGGGGCGGCGCACGGCCGTGGACGACCTGGTCGCCCGGCTCCACCCCGACCTCACCGTCGAGCAGCGCCACCACCTGATCGACCTCGTGGTCGAGGAGCTGCGGGAGCACGACTTCCTGACCCCGGTCGAGATCGGGCGCCGGCAGGCGCCAGGCCGCCGGGTGGCCACCGGGCTGCAGCTGCGGCCGGAGCGGATCGAGGTCGAGGCGGCGACCGAGGTCCTCCGCTGCGACCGCTGCCAGCGGGCCACCGCCCGGCCCCGGCGGGGGGCGGCGGGGGCGGTCTGCCTCACCTACGGCTGCGGCGGCCACCTCCGGCCCGCCGCCCCCGAGCCGGCCCAGAGCTACTACGTCCACCTCTACGCCGAGCGCCCTCCTCACCCCCTCCACGCCCTGGAGCACTCCGGCCAGCTCCCCAGCCAGCGCCGGCAGGAGATCGAGCGCCAGTTCAACGCCCGGCAGGTCAACGTCCTGGTCTGCACCCCCACCCTGGAGCTGGGGGTGGACCTGCCCGACCTGGTCGCCCTGCTGCTGCGCAACATCCCGCCCACCCCTGCCAACTACGCCCAGCGCGCCGGCCGGGCCGGCCGTGAGCGCCGCATCGCCCTGGTGATCAGCCACGCCGGCCAGGGGCCGCACGACGCCTACTTCTTCCGGGATCCGGCGGAGATGATCGCGGGCGAGATCCGACCCCCGGTGCTGCTGCTCGACAACCAGGACATCGTCCGCCGCCACCTCCGCTCCCTGATCCTGGAGCGGCTCACGACCGAGATCCCGGGGCGTTGGGCGGAGATCGCCGACCTGGAGACCGGCCGCTACCGGGCCGACCTCGGCGCCCGCTTCCGCGAGGAGCTGGCCGCGCCCGCCGTGCGCGAGGCCATCGTCGCCGCCGTGACCCGGGCCTTCGCCGACGCCGAGCTGCGCTGGCTCGACCGGCCCTTCGTCGAGGAGACGATCGCGCGCTTCCCCGAGGAGGTGGAGCGGGGGCTCCAGATCTGGTGCCAGGAGTACGAGGAGCTGCTCGACGAGTACCGGACGATCAAGAACCGGCGCACGGTCAACACCGAGCTCGAGAGCCGCCAGATGAGGCAGCTGCAGCGGCGCATGGAGGTGCTGAGCCAGGGCCCCGACCACAACCCGCTCGCCTTCCTGGCCAGCGCCGGGGTGCTGCCCCGCTACGGCTTCCCCGGGCAGACGGTGACGGTGGTGGACGACCGCGGCCAGCAGATCAGCCAGCGGGCCGCCTTCGGCCTCACCGAGTACGCCCCCGGCAACCGCGTCTACGTCGCCGGCCGCCGCCTGAGCGTGCGCCGGGTGCGCTTCGCCGACGGGGCCAAGGAGAACCCCCGCGACCACACCCGGACCTACCGCTACTGCGACCGCTGCACCTACGCCACCGAGAGCCCCTTCGCCACCACCTGCCCGCACTGCGGCGGCGACGGCGGCGAGCGCCCCCTGCGCGTGGGCGAGTACATCGACTACCTCTACGGCCAGGCCCTCTCCGGCGAGTTCATCACCGACGAGGACGAGTACCGCTCCCACGAGTCCTACGACCTTGCCACCTACGTCGCCCCCCTGGAGACGCCGGCCGACCACGAGCGGCACGAGCACCGAGCCCGCACGGTGGGGCCGCTGGAGGTGAGCTACAGCCGCCGGCGCCAGATCCAGATCTTCAACCGCGGCCTGGCCGAGACCGCCGGCACCCCCTACCACGGCTTCATGGTCTGCCTGGTCTGCGGCACCTACCACAGCCCCACCGAGCAGCGCCGCGACGAGCGCGGCCACCCGCTGGAGCTGGGCACCGGCCACGCCCTCTCCTGCCCGGTGGCGGGCTGGCCCTCCTCCGCCCGGGACGGCAAGGAGCGCCACGACGACCTCCCCGAGGTCGAGCCCCACCTGCACCTGCGGGTGGAGCTGGAGGGCGACCTGGTCGAGATCGCGCTCCCCCCGCCGGTGGCCGAGGACTACGCCCGCGGCCAGCGGGCCTGGGTGGTCACCCTGGCCCACGCCCTGAAGCTGGGCATGGAGCTCGACATGTACGTCGAGCAGCGCGAGGTCGGACACTCCACCGCCCTCCTCCAGCCCTCCACCGGGCCCGAACTCTCCCTGGCCTTCTACGACACCCTGCCCGGGGGCACCGGCTACCTGCGCCGGCTCTTCGAGCGCCTGGGCGAGGTGGCGGCGGTGGCCCATCGCCACCTCTCCACCTGCCCCTGCGAGCGGGCCTGCTACCGCTGCCTGATGCAGTTCTGGAACCAGCGCGACCACGCCCTGCTCGACAAGCGGCTGGTGCTGCCCACCCTGGCCTCGCTCGCCGAGGGGATGAGCACGGCTCCCGCCCCCTCCATCTCCCAGCGGGAGCGCTTCGACTCGATGGTGGAGGCGATCCTCTTCCAGTGCCTGCGGGCAGCGGGGCTGCCCCGGCCCCGGGTGCGCGAGGTGCTCCGCGACCCCACCGGCCGGGGCATCCTGCAGATGGACCTCAGCTGGCCCGACCGGCAGCTGGCGGTGTTGATCGACGGCCGGGAGTTCCACACCACCACCGTCGACCAGGTGCTGGCCGACCAGGACAAGCGCAACCAGGCCATCGCCGCCGGCGAGCGGCTGCTCGAGTTCACCGGCTGGGAGGTGCTGCATCACCTGGACCAGGTGGTGGAGGAGCTT
>DATGLL010000169.1:0-10412 GCA_035294145.1 Candidatus Dormiibacterota bacterium
TGGGTGCGCTTGCGGGCCACCAGCTCGCGCATGTACCCGACCAGCTCGGCCAGGGCCGCCTCCGCCCGCGGCCGGTCGTGGAGGTCAGCCATGTCACGCGACCAGAGTCGGAACCGCTCCCGGTCCGTGGCCGGCACCCCCAGCAGCTCGCAGATCACCAGCACCGGCAGGGGAAAGGAGAGAGCCTGGTGCAGGTCGACGGGCGGTGTCCTCCGGGCCATGTCCGCCAGCAGCTCGTCGGCCAGCGCCTCCACCCGAGGCCGCAGCGCTTCCATGCGCCGGGCCGAGAAGAAGGGAGTGAGTAGCCGGCGCATGCGGGCATGGTCGGCCGCCTCGGTGTCGTAGTTCTGGAGCGGCCCCCCGAACAGGATCGAGTCGCTGATGCGGGGCGCGTGCTCCGGGTCGGGGTGGGAGCGGCCCAGCCGGTCATCACCCAGCAGCTGCTTGATTTCCTGGTAGCGAACCACGTCCCAGGCCTCGTCGCCGGTCAGCGTGCGCACCCTGGCCACGGCGCCCCGAGCCTGGAGCTCGCGCAGCAGCGGTGGCGTGGTCAGCGGGTTCGGCCGCAGGAAGGGCAGGGTGGGCAGGTCGTCGGAGGTGCTCATGGTCGCCTCCTCAGGCCCCGGCCACGACCGACCTCGGCGGCACGGCCCATGTGCCCCGAGCGATGGTCCAGACGGCGAGTGGGCCGAAGATCGCCAGCGCCAGCAGGGGGGAGCCGGCCACCACCAGGCCGGGGGGCAAGGTCGCGGCCAGACCGATCCGGATCGAGGCCTCGGCGATCAGGGCCAATCCCCAGATCAGGGTCAGGCGGCGAGCCCTGGTGAGCGCTCCCGGCGCCCGCAGGGTGGCGTCGTATCGCTCCATCGCCGGCCGATCGCTGCCGGCGACGAAGGAGCGGCCGATCAGGTGGATGAGGGGACGCGAGGTCGGCAGCGAGAGCAGGCAGCCGGTGCCGAGCAGGCCGGTCACGACCGAGTCCTTGACCAGCAGGTAGTGGGGGTCGTGGAACAGGAGCCCGCCTCCGACCCCGAAGGCGATGGCGACCAGCGACACCATGCCGAGGGCGTCCAGCCGCCTGGACCGGAGGACGCCGAGCGTGAGCGCGGCCAGGGGAAAGGCGGCCGCCGCCAGCAGGGCGCCCAGGGTCGCCACCCCGTGGCCGGTCAGCACCTGGTAGGCGGCCACCGGGGCGACCACGTTGAGCGGGATGGCGGGGTGCAGGAGGCGGCGTCCCAGGCGCCGGATCCGGACCCGCACCAGCAACTCCTTCACGATCGTTTCCCTCCACTTAGGACATTGCTCTTGAGCACGGGATCAGGTTAGGAACGGCGACCTCGGGCGCCATCGGCGCCGGGGTGGAAATCTGGCTCGGTGCTCTCCACCCAGGGGTGGAACGGGGTCCGGCGGCGAGGCGACGATAGGGAGCATGGCAACCGTGCGACGCGTCCTCGCCCCCAACCCAGGACCCTTCACCGGGCCGGGCACCAACACCTGGATCATCGACGCCGGGCCGGTGGTGGTCGTCCTCGACCCGGGCCCGGACGACGACCGCCACCTGGCGGCCCTGCGGCGGGCCGTCGCCGGCAGGCCGGTTGGCGTCGTCCTGGTCACCCACTCCCACGCCGATCATCTGGGCCTGGCTGAGCGCTTCGCCACCCTTGCCCACGCCCGCCTGGCGCGATACCCGGAGCTGGCCGACGGCGACGTGATCCGGATCGGCACCGTGAGCCTCGTGGCCCTCCACACCCCCGGCCATGCCTCCGATCACCTGGCCTACTGGATGCCCGACGATCGAGCCTTGTTCACTGGGGATCTGATCCTGGGCCGGGGCAGCTCGATGGTGGCCTATCCCGATGGTGACGTGGCTGCCTACCTCCGCTCCCTGGAGCGGGTCGCCGAGCTCACGCCGAGGATGCTCTTCCCCGGCCACTGGGAGCCGGTGGCCGAGGGCGCGCTGGCCAAGGTCGAGGAGTATCGCCGCCACCGCCTGGACCGCGAACGGCAGCTGCTCGCGGCGCTGGCCGGGGGCCCCGGCAGCGCCGAGGAGCTGACCGAGCGTATCTACGGCCCGGAGCTGGTCGATGTGGAGGGACGCCCTCAGCTGCTGCGGGCGGCGGAGATGACGCTGCGCGCGCATCTGCGCAAGCTGCTCGACGAGGGCCGGGTCGAGGAGCAGGATGGTCGTTTCAGGCTCGTGGGCTGACCGCGGCCCTGGTCGCTCGACGACCGCCGGCTCTGGGTATGGTTGGCGCATGGCGGTCGGAGCCCACCTGCTCCCGTCCCTGTCTACGCTCTCCTTGGAGGAGCTCCAGGAGTGGATGGCCGCTCATGGCCATGCCCCGTACCGAGCCCGTCAGGTGTGGGGGCATCTGGTCACCGGGACGAGCTTCGATGAGATGTCGGAGCTCCCGCGTGGCCTGCGTGCCGAGTTGGCGGCCTGCTTCCGGCTCAGCTCCCTGGTCGAGGTGGCGCGGGTGGACGTGGATCGCGGCTTGACCACCAAGCTGCTCTACCGGCTGGACGACGGGGCGACGGTGGAGTCGGTCATCATGCGTTACCCACGCCGGTCCAGCCTCTGCCTCTCCTCCCAGGTGGGATGCCCGATCCGGTGCCCCTTCTGCGCCACAGGGCAGGGGCCCTTCGGGCGCAACCTGCGCGTCGAGGAGATCGTGGACCAGGCGTTCGATGCCGCTCGCCGTCTGGCTGCCGAGGGGCGTCGTCTCTCCCACGTCGTCTTCATGGGGATGGGGGAGCCGCTCGCCAACTATGAGGCGGTGCTCCACGCCGTACGGCGGTTCTCTGACCCGATGGGCCTGGGGATCAGCCCGAGACGGATCACGGTCTCGACCTCGGGGCTGGTCCCCCGCATCCAGCGCCTAGCGGGGGAGGGGGTGCCGCTCACCTTGGCCGTGTCCCTCCACGCGGCCCGGGACGAGCTCCGCGATGTGCTGGTACCCATCAACCGGCGCTACCCGATCGAGGAGCTGGTCGCCGCCGCGGACCTCTTCGCGGAGCGGACCGGGCGAAGGGTCAGCTACGAGTGGGTGCTGCTGGCAGGGGTCAACGACACCGAGCGGGACGTCGAGGAGGTAAGCCGACTGCTGCGCGGGCGCCTGGCCCACCTGAACCTGATCCCGTTCAACCCCGTCCCCGAGGCCCCGTTCCGTGAGCCCGCTCCCCGGGATGTGCAACGCTTCGCGGCCCAGCTCCGTGCCCGGGGGGTGAACGTGACCGTGCGCGACACCCGAGGACGCGAGGGCGAGGCCGCCTGTGGCCAGCTTCGTGCCCGGACGCTCGCGGGCGGAGGCCAGCCGGACATAGCCGGGTCCGCGGGATCGATCCGGCGCGCTCCGTCCGCGACATGACCGCCGCGGGGCAGGCCGAGGTTGACCTCGGCCTCTTCGGCCCTGGCTCGATGGCCTGGCGGTTGCACCGCGAGCCGGCGCTGCTGGTGGGAGGGCTGCGCGCGCTCCTGGTGCAGGCCCTCCATCCCTTGGCCATCGCCGCGGTTGCCGACCACAGTGACTACCGGTCCGACGTCTGGGGACGGTACGCCCGCACCACCAACTATGTGACGACCACGATCTTCGGCACCACCCGGCAGGCGCAGGCGCTGGGGGCGCGGGTGCGGGTCGTCCACCGGCCCATCCGGGGGGTGGACCGGGTCACGGGAAGGCCCTACGCCGCCGACGATCCTGCCCTCCTGCTGTGGATCCACACCACCCTGGTCGACTCCTTCCTGGCCGCCTATCGACGATTCGTGGCCCCGTTGGCCCCGGCTGACGCTGACCGTTACGTGGCCGAGATGGTGCGCCAGGCCGAGCTGGTGGGCCTGCGGGCCGAGCAGGTCCCGGCCGACGAGCGGGCGAATCGGGACCTCATCGACCGCTTTCGCCCTGAGCTCCGACTGACCGAGGCCGCGGTCGAGGCCGCGGAGACGGTGCTGCGGCCGCCCCTGCCGCCATGGCGGCGACCGCTCTGGGCGGTGCTCGGGCAGGCAGCGCTCTCGATCCTGCCCGAGGACGCCCTGACCCTGTACGGGATGCGTCGCCATCCCGTCGCCGAGGCGGCGGTGCGGCCCCTGGTGCGGGCGGGGACGCAGTTGGCCCGCCGGCTCCTTTCTCCACCGCCGGTGATCGTGGCCGCGGCCCGGCGCGCCCGGGCAGCCGGCCGCTCCTTCCCCTGAGCCGCGGGTCGGTCGGGCTCAGCTGGCCTGGGGCCGCCGCGCCGGTCGCTCGGGAGGCGACCCGGCGGCCGAGGGACGGGATCGGAAGGCGAGCACCTCCTCGCTCGTCAGGAATCCGGCCAGGATCAGGAGCACGCCCAGCAGCTGGCCCAGGTAGAGCGCCCAGGTGATGCCGAAGCGATCCAGGCCGCTGGTGACGCTGGGGACGAAGCCCCCGACCGCGATCAGGATGGTGGCCGGCACCCGGGACTCGAGCCGGCCGGCGAGCAGGTCGGCGGCGGCTCGGGGCAGGGCTAGGAGCACGTTGACGGTGGTGGCCAGGGCTCGGTACAGGCCGCCCAGGACGGGGACGGGAAGGTGCCCGCCCAGCGCCTGGCGCCTGGGTAGGTAGGCGTATGCGGAGTAGAGGGCTCCCCCGACCAGACTGAAGGCGCCGGCGATGTTGAAGGGGCCGGGCAGGATCTGGAGATAGGGGGGCATGGCGCTCGCCACCGGCACACCGGTGGTGGGGTCGAGGGCGTAGCCGGGGCCGGCTACGGGGGCGGTGAAGGTGAGCCCGGCGACGATCAGCGAGGTCGCGACCAGGATGGCCATGGCCACATGGGCGGCAAGGGTCGGTGACACCACCGTGGTCTCGATCACCGCCGCTCCTGCCAGCACCGCCACCACGATCACGAGCACCACGTGACGCCAGGCCGCGGGCTCGCCCTGACGGATCAGCTCGAGCTGGCTCAGCCAGGCGAACAGGCCACCGAGCGCGATGAGGGCTCCCACAAAGTAGCCGAACCTGGCGCGGGCGAGGAGGTAGAAGGTCCCCATCCCCAGGTAGGCGGCCACCTCGACGGCGCCGAACAGGAACCAGGATCGGTAGAGGAGGACGTTCCAGCCCAGGGCTGAGCCCAGCGCCTCGGCCAGGGTGCTCAAGCCGTACCAGAGGAGGCCGAGCGACCAGACCAACAGGAAGGCCCGCCGGCGCCGCCGCCACTTCTCGAGCACCAGCCCGGCGAAGCCGAAGGAGACCACTGCCGAGGCCAGGGGTAGGACGACGTTCATGGGTGGGGGCAGCCCGGCCGCGGCCGGGCCTCGGCAAGGTCCCCCGGCGTCTTGGAGGATGGAGGGATCGGCGGGGATGGCATCGCCAGAACCATACCAGCGCTCCTCACCCTCGGCTGGCCGAGGTCCCCAGGGCATGCTTGAGAATGGCGCCGCTCGCGTAGAGCGCCGTCCGCGCAGGGCCGTGGTGAGCCCCAGGAGGCCGCCTCCATGTGAGGTCGGCGGGGGCCTCCTGCGTAAACTCACCATGCCATGGCTTCGCCTCGGCTCCAGCGGACCGCCCTTGAGGAGCTGATCGCCAGCTTGAACCCTGCGCAGCGCGAAGCCGTGGAGCATCTGGAGGGCCCTCTCCTGATCTTCGCTGGGGCGGGGAGCGGCAAGACCCGGGTCCTCACCGCCCGGATCGCCAACCTGATCGCTCAGCGCCGGGTTTGGCCGGATCGCCTGCTCGCGGTGACGTTCACCAACCGGGCCGCGCGCGAGATGCGAGAACGGGTCGCCCATCTGGTGCCGGGCGCCGAGCGGATGTGGGTGGGGACCTTCCACGCCACCGCGGTCCGCATGCTCCGTCGGGATGGCGAGCGCATCGGCGTCCCCCGTACCTTCTCCATCTTTGACGAGGACGATGGTCGCGCGGCGCTGAAGCGGGTGATGGACAGGCTGGCCGTAGACCCGAAGCGATACCCGCCGGCCGCCATCGCCGCCGCCATCTCTCGCGCCAAAAACGAGCTCATCGACCCCGAGCGATACCCGAACCGGAGCTTCCACGACGAGATCGTGCGTCGCTGCTACCAGGGCTATCAGCGTCTGCTGCGCGAGGCGGGGGCGTTGGACTTCGACGACCTGATCGGATGTGCCGTGCGGCTGCTCCTGAGCGACGAGGAGACGCTGCGGGCTTGGCGCGACCGCTTCCGCTACGTCCTGGTGGACGAGTACCAAGACACCAACCATGCCCAGTACGTGTTCGTGAACCTGATCGCGGCCGAGCACCGCAACCTGGCCGTGGTGGGCGACGACGACCAGAGCATCTACGGCTGGCGCGGGGCCGACGTGCGCAACATCCTCGACTTCGAGAAGGACTATCCCGAGGCCAAGGTGGTCCGGCTGGAGCAGAACTACCGCTCCACCCAGCCCATCCTGGATGCCGCCTACCACGTCATCCGTCACAACCCAGAGCGAGCGGAGAAGCGTCTTTGGACCGAGCGTGCCGGCGGCGACCGCGTGGTCCAGGTCCAGCTCTACAACGAGATCGAGGAGGCGGAGTTCGTCGCCGACGAGATTGCCCGGCTCCACCGGGCCGAGGGGCGCCACCACGCCGAGATGGCGGTGCTCTATCGCATCAACGCCCAGTCCCGGGCCTTCGAGGACGTCTTCGGGCGACGACGCATCCCCTATCGCCTGGTGGGTGGGGTGCGCTTCTGGGAGCGGCGCGAGGTCAAGGATCTCCTTTCCTATCTCCGTCTTGCCCACAACCCCGCAGACGCGGTGAGCTTCGGTCGGGTGGTGAACGTCCCCCGCCGGAAGCTCGGTCCGGTGACCGTGGAGGCGGTGGCGGCGCATGCCGCCCAGGCAAATGCCTCGATCCTCGAGGTCTTGGCTGATCCCCGTTCCGTCCCCGGCCTGCCCGCTCAGGCCCTGGCGGGGCTGGAGCAGTTCCGTCGACAGCTGGAATCGGTCCGGGCGGCGATCGGCGCGCTCCCCCCGAGCGAGCTCATCGATCACGTCCTGCAGGTGACGGGGCTGGAGGCCCACTACCGGGATGGCACCCCTCAGGGGGACGCGCGCCTTGAGAACCTCCGCGAGCTGCGCGGCCTGGCGGCGGAGTTCGACGCGCTCCCCGATCGGGCCGAGGCGTTGGCTCAGTTCCTGGCTGAGATCGCGCTTCGCTCCGACGTCGACGCTGACGCCGAGGGCGAGGAGGGGGTGACCCTCATCACCCTTCACATGGTGAAGGGCCTTGAGTTCCCGGTCGTCTTCATGGTGGGCATGGAGGAGGGGTTGCTGCCCCACTGGCGGGCGCTCGAGGATCAAGGGCAGATGCCGGAAGAGCGGCGTCTTTGCTACGTCGGCATGACCCGGGCTCGTGATCGCCTCTTCCTGACCTGCACCTTCCGACGCCATCTCTACGGCCAGTCCCAGCCGGCTCAGCCCAGCCGGTTCTTGGAGGAGATCCCGCCCCATCTGCTCGAGGCGCCGCATCGAGGCGGCGCCCCGGCCGCCCCCGCTCGGGGCGTCGGCGGCCGGGAAAGGTTCGTCCGAGGCCAGGTCGGGGCCGCCATGGATGGGCCACCCCGCCAGCGGTTCCGCCCTGGGGACGTGGTTGAGCACGCGATCTTCGGCCCTGGGGTGGTGATGAAGAGCACGCTGACCAGGACCGACGAGGAGCTGGTGGTTCGCTTCGAGCGCTCCGGAGTGAAGATCATCAGCGGGAGCCTCGCGCCGCTGGCCCGGAGATGAGCGAGGAGCTGAGGCAGCGCCTCGAGGACCTGCGCCGGCAGATCCGGTACCACGAGTACCGCTACTACGTCCTCGACGACCCCGAGATCACCGACGCGCAGTACGACGCCCTGTTCCGAGAGCTGGTGCGGCTCGAGGAGCAGCATCCGGAGCTGGTCACGCCTGACTCGCCCACTCAACGGGTGAGCGTGGAGCCCAGCTCGCAGTTCGCCAAGGTCCGGCATCTGTCGCCCATGCTCAGCCTCCAGAACGCCTTTGCCGAGGAGGAGATCCGGGCCTGGGACCGACGGGTGCGCTCGGTGGTGGGCGAGCGGGTGGCGTACGTCTGCGAGCTCAAGATCGATGGCCTCGCCATCAGCCTCACCTATCGGCGCGAGCCCGGCTCGAGCCAAGCGCGGCTGGACCGTGCCGCCACCCGTGGCGACGGGATCACGGGCGAGGACGTGACCGCCAACGTCCGCACCATCCGCAGCGTGCCGCTGGTGATCGCCGCCCCCGAGGGGCTGCCCGAGCGCTTCGAGGTCCGGGGGGAGGTCTACATGCCGATCGCCAGCTTCGAGAGGCTGAACCGCGAGATGGAGGCCAGCGGTCGGCAGCCCTTCATGAACCCCCGCAACGCGGCCGCCGGCAGCGTCCGTCAGCTCGACCCCAGGATCACCGCTGGCCGCAACCTCCAAACCTTCATGTACACCTTGGACCCGGCCGGGCCGGCTCACAGCCAGTGGGAGGTGCTGGAGACGCTGGCCGGGATGGGGTTCCGGGTCAGCCCGCACCGTGCCCGGGTCGAGTCCATCGAGGCCGTGATCGAGTTCCACCACCATTGGCATGAGCATCGTGCTGAGCTCGACCACGAAATCGATGGGGTGGCGGTGAAGGTGGATGCCCACGCCCAGCAGCTCGAGCTGGGCTTTGTCGCCCGCTCGCCTCGCTGGGCGATCGCTTACAAGTACGCCCCCGAGCGGGCGGAGACGGTGGTAGAGGACATCGTCTGCTATGTGGGCCGCACCGGCGTCCTCACCCCGGTCGCCCTGCTCCGACCGGTGATCGTGGGAGGGGTCACGGTCCGACACGCCTCCCTCCACAACGAGCAGATGGTGAACCAGAAGGGCGTCTACGTCGGGGCGAAGGTCGTGGTCCAGCGGGCGGGTGACGTGATCCCGGAGGTGGTCTCGGTCGAGCAGCCCAGGCAGGGTTGGAGGATGCCGACCACCTGCCCGGTCTGCGGGGGCGCGGTGGTCCGTGAGGAGCCCTACGTGGCCCACCGTTGCATCAACCCCTTCTGCCCGGCGCAACGGCTTGAGCGCCTGCGCCACTTCGCCTCCCGGGCGGCGATGGACATCGATGGCCTGGGGACCTCCACCATCCAGCAGCTGATCGATCGGGAGATGGTGAAGGACCCCTCGGACCTTTACCGCCTGACCGTTGAGGATCTGAAGGGACTGGAGCGGTTCGCCGAACGCTCAGCCAGGAACCTCTTTGAGCAGATCCAGGGAAGCCGCAGGCCATCGTTGGCCAGGTTCCTCTATGCGCTCGGCATCCCCCAGGTGGGGGAGGCCACGGCTGCCCTGCTGGCTGAGCATTTCGGCTCGCTGGAGCGGTTGCGCGCCGCCGGCGTGGACGAGCTGCTGGCGGTGGAGGGGGTGGGGCCGAGCATGGCCAAGGAGATTCGGCTCTTCTTCGAGGGCCCTGGAGGCGAGCTCGTCGATCGCCTGTTGGCGGTGGGCGTGGAACCCCAGGCGAGGGAGCGCCGGGCCCCGGGCCCCCTGAGCGGGAAGACCTTCGTCTTCACCGGCACCCTGCGTCGGATGACCCGGACGGAGGCGGAGGAGCTGGTTTCACGCTTGGGCGGGCGCGCCTCCAGCAGCGTGAGCTCCAAGACGGACTACGTGGTGGCGGGGGAGTCGCCGGGCTCCAAGCTCGACAAGGCCCGGCGCCTCGAGGTGCCGGTCTTGAGCGAGGACGACTTCTTCGCCATGGTCGAGCGTCTCTCGTCGTGAGCGCGGTGAACCGGGGCCTGACCTGCCCGGTCTGTGGCCTCGGGGGCCTGCCCGCCGGTGCCCGCTTCTGTGCCCGCTGCGGGCGCCCGTTGGCGGCGCCAGAGAGGGTGCTCCCTCGGCCGCCTGGGGCCCCGATCTGGGTCCTGGTGCTGCTCTGGCTGGGGGCAGTTGGACTCCTGGTCGTTGCTGTGGTCTACGGCGTGGTCGCGGTCGGGCTCGTACCCGTCCGCTCGGCAGCGCCCGGTACCGATCCCGCCTCCATACGCGCCGCGTCGGCCGTACTGGCTGGTGGGGCCGCCTCCCTGTGCCTCGCTCATGGGGTGGCGGCCGTCGCCCTGTCGGCCCGGCGGTCCTGGTCGCGGCCCCTGGCCACGCTGGTCTGTGCGACCTGGATCCTCACCTGCGTCGGTCTGCCGGTGGGGTTGCTCGCCATCGACGCCATCTGGCGGGCCCGCCGCGATGGCGGCCCGGCGCCGGTACCCCCGGCCTGATCCTCCGCGGCCGTGGGGGTAACGACAGCTGACGTGTCCACACACTACCATTCACTTCCGTCAACTTGAAGCAGTGGGCGCCCGAGCAAGGCATCCCTCCCGTCACCGCCTCCCGCTGCCTCCCGTCGGGCACGCTTCCCGTCCCGGCCCGGCGAGTCGGTCACCTGATCCTGGGGGACGCCCCGGCGTGACCGCTCGCGTGTCCGCTGCCGATCAACGCTCCGA
>DATGLL010000170.1:0-3834 GCA_035294145.1 Candidatus Dormiibacterota bacterium
CTGGCCATGGCGCTGGCGGCGTAGGAGCAGGACGAAGAGGCGGCACCGAGCAGCGACGCGACCGCCAGGCTCCGCGGGCCACGGTCGCCCATCACCCGCTCCAGCTCCGAGCGCCGGACGAACGCCTGCACCGCGCCCGACGGCCCGAAGCCGAGGATCAGCGGCCACAGCGTGTCCCAGAACACGAAGAAGGCCACGTGCTTGCGCACCGCATCCGAACGTGCTAAGGTGATATGCAACCAAAGGTTGCGTATTGGAGGAGGTCGAGCAGTCGATGCGCATCGAGCGAGAGATTCTGATAGAGGCGCCCGTGGAGGTGGTGTGGTCTGTCGTGACCGAGCCGGACCAGATGAGCCAGTGGTTTGCCGAGGAAGTGCATCTGACGGCGGAGCCGGGCGCTGAGGGCGTCTTCGTCTACAGGGACAAGAGCAGCGGGACGACCTCAACAGTCCGGCTGCGCGTCGAGCAGGTGCGGCGCCCCGAGCTTTTCGCGTTTCGGTGGGTCTATCCCGACGGCGCAGAGCCGCAGCCAGGGAACTCCGTGCTGGTCGAGTTCACACTGCATCCCGAGGGTGACAAGACGCGGCTGCGGGTCGTCGAGAGCGGCTTCGACGAGCTGGATTGGTCCGACCAGGCCAAGGCTGATTACATCCAGGATCACACCTCTGGCTGGCGTCGACTGTTCGACAAGCTTCAAGACCACATCGCAAAGCATCAGTCGGTCCGGTCGTGACCTTGACACAGGTCGACGACGAGGCGATGTGGTCCGCGATCGCCGAGCCCAGCCGACGGCAGATCCTCGACATGCTCCTGACGCGGGGTGAGGCAACGCCGACGTCCCTGGCGGCCGAGCTCCCCCTCACGCGCCAGGCTGTGGCCAAGCACCTCAACGTGCTGAGCAGGACGGGCATGGTCGAAAGCGCCCGCCACGGCCGGGAGGTGCGCTACCGTGTGCGACCTGAACAGATCGACGCTGCGGCCGCAGCCCTGGCCAAGGTCGCAGCTCGATGGGAGAAGCGTCTGGCGACCATCAAGGCGATGGCCGAGGCCGCTCACCGCTCTCAAGAGTCAACCACCGAGGCGCCCGAGCATCAGCGTCCTCCAGCCCATCGTGAAAAGCCTTACCAAAGGGAGTAAGTGGTGATGAACGGCGAGAGCCCCGCCGTGGGGGCACGCAAGGGGAATGCGGCATGGACGCTCGTGGTCGCTTCTTTGGCGTTGATGATGGCGCTTCTGGACGCGCTCGTGGTGACGACGGCACTTCCGGCGCTCCGAGTCTCCTTGCACAGCAGCCTTGCTGGCCTTGAGTGGACGATAAACGCCTACAACCTGATCTTCGCCTGCTCACTGCTGACCGGGGCAGCGCTTGGCGACCGTTTCGGTCGGCGCAGGATGCTCTGCGTCGGTCTGACGATCTTCGTCAGCGCTTCGTTACTGGCTGGACTGTCTCCCACGATCGGCGTCTTGATCCTCGCCCGAGCGCTGCAGGGCTTGGGCGCCGCCATGATGGTGCCACTCACCCTTACCGTGGTGACCGATGCCTTTCCGCCTGAGCGGCTCGGCTGGGCCATCGGGATCTGGAGCGGCGTGGGCGCGTTGAGCGGCGCACTCGGCCCCGTCGTGGGGGGTGTGGTCGTCACGGCCATCGGATGGCACTGGATCTTCTGGATCAACGTCCCCGTGGGTCTGGCGCTGATACCCATCGCAACGGCACAGGTACGCGAGAGCTACGGCGGCCACCCACGCCTCGACCTCGCAGGCCTAACGCTGATCACCGGCGGAGTCTTCTGCATCACCTGGGCCATCATCCAAACCGACACGCTCGGATGGGGAAACGGACAAGTCGTGGCACCGCTCCTCGGGGGCCTTCTGGTCGTGGCGCTGTTCGTGCTCTGGGAGCGGCGAGCCCCGCACCCCATGCTCCGCCTCAGCATGTTCCGACAACGCAGCTTCACATTCGCCAACGGCATCAGCTTCTGCTTGTTCGCAGGATTGTTCGGGGCTCTATTCTTGATGTCCCAGTTCTTCCAGACCGCCCAAGGTCGCTCCCCGCTCCAAGCGGGCGGACAGCTCCTTGCATGGAGCGCGTGGGGCCTGCTCTTCGCCCCCCTCGCCGGGCGACTCGCTTCTCGCTATGGCAACAAGCCGTTCGTGGTGGCGGGCCTGGTGATGCAAGCAACCGGGCTCGCGGGCATCGCCATCGTTGCACGCCAAGACGTCCCCTTTGCAGAGATGGCACCTCTGCTTGCCATCGCCGGCATCGGAACCTCCCTGGTCTTCCCCACCGTTGCGAACGAAGTCATGGGATCGGCGCTCCCTGACGAAACCGGCATCGCGTCCGGCACCAACAACGCATTGCGTGAGCTCGGCGGAGTCTTCGGCGTGGCCGTGCTCGCCACGGTGTTCAACCGCTCTGGCGTCTACACCGCTCCGGGAGTCTTCGTGACGGGCTTCAAGTCGGCACTATGGGTCGCCGTCGCGTTCTCGGCCATCGGCATACCGCTGGCACTCGCCCTGCCAGGAGCCTTGCGCTCGGCAAACGACATGCCTGAGGTCGAAAGCAACCAGAGCAACATGCTCAACCCTGGCTCCAGGCTTTGGGAGGAACGCCTCGCAACCATCCAACGCCTCGCCGAGGCCTTGAGCGGTATTGAGTCGTAGCGGAACCTCTGAGCCCGTTGACCACCCGCCACCGAACTGGCACGATCAGCCAACGTGGCGTCGTCCGAGGCCACGCCGAGCCGGATCAGGCACCCGGACCCACGGGTGGCCGGAGCCACAGTAACGGGCCGCCTCCATGAAGACGAAGACCAGATCGGCCCATAGTCAGACCGATAATGATCCAAGATCGGACGGATCAGGTTGCTCCTCGCAGTGTGCCCATGAGGACCCTGACCCAGGTCCCACGGCCGCCCAAGTCGGTGAGCGTGCTCTGGGCCCTGGCCCCGCCCCAGCTCCGCTTCGAGCTGGAGGCGATGGCGGCCATGGCCGCTGGCCGGGCGGTGATGCGCATGCCCCGAGAGCAGCCCTTCGTGCGCGAGACCCGCGGCGACCCCGAAGGGATTGGTGCCCTGGACGAGACCGGCTTCCTGGGCCGGGGTGGCAGGCAGGTTGGGCCAAGGCTGGAAACGGCCTGGCCCTAGTTGGAGCCGAACTCGACTGGGCTGGCTGGTGGGCGGCGCTGGGATCGAACCAGCGACCTCTTGCGTGTGAAGCAAGCGCTCTCCCGCTGAGCTAGCCGCCCGCGTGCAGCCCCATTCTAGCGACCAGGGTTGGCGTTCACCTTGGGTGGTGTATGAGGAGATCCCCTTGGTCGTGGTGAACGACGGCCGCCGGCCGGGAGAGGTGCCATGGGTCACCTTCGGGAGCTCTCAGCAACCGGAAGGAGGAAGTGATGGCCACCGTCGGCATGGGCGTTCTTGCCTGGCTGCGCAACCAGCTCTAATACTGCTACCGTACTTGCCACGGGCCTCCCACCCCGGCAGGATGGGTGTCCCTTCGACGGAGGTGGTGAGCACGCTCGACGACCTGGAGCGCTCGGGCGAGGCTTCCTCGCGTGCCTCGCCGACCGGCTCGCCCGGCGGGAGTCCCGCGAGCAGGTGGCCAAGCACTGGCGGAGCCCGCTCGCCCCGCTCGCCCGCAAGAGCCGCTGGCGGGTGGCCGAGGCGGTGGGGGATGCCGCCCAAGACCGCAGGCAGCGGCGGCTCGATCGGGTCAACGGGGATGTCGATGCCGCCCCAGACCGTCTCCAGGCCTTCGTGCGCGAGCCCTTCGGTGACCCCGGAGGGGATCGGTGCCCTGGACGGGACCGGCGTCCTCGGGGCACCCCATCGG
>DATGLL010000171.1:0-3186 GCA_035294145.1 Candidatus Dormiibacterota bacterium
CGAGGCCCTTGACCGCCTGGCAGCTGCCGTACGACTTGGTCAGCCCTTGCGTAACCAGGACGTGTTCGCTCATGTCGCCGAGTCTTCGGCCTGGGTCCGGCCCACGTCCTCGCCCGCGAGGAGGCAATTCACGCCTCCCTGGGGAGGATTTCGAGCCGGTTCCTCCTCCAGAAGGAGCGGTTTTCATCCTCCGGCAGGAATGCCAGCGGCCGGGCCCCACGCTAGAGTTCGGTCGTGGAGCTCCTGCGATCCAGCCGGCGTCGCGTAAGCGAGCTGGATCCCTTCGCGAAGGATGCGGCGATGGCGCTCGGCCTGGGTCTCCTCACGGTCCTGGAGCTGTATCCCCTCCGTGGCTTCAACGGGTGGGATCCGTCTCCACCAGCGCTCTGGCCTGTGCTGGCCACAGCCGCCATCGCGCCCCTCGCCTGGCGCCGGCGGCACCCGCTCGGGGCCCTCGGCACCCAGGTGGTCGCGGAGACGGCGACCGTGCTGCTGTTCCACCATCTCGGGTTCTCGGGCTTCGTGCTGGCTGGTCTGCTGATCGGCGCCTACTCAGCCGGGACCTACAGTGAGCACCGTGCCTGGTCGCTGGCCCTCGTCCTGTCCGCCGGCGTCCTGCCCGACGTCGGATACAGCCTGACCAGGTGGATGGGCGGCCTTCCCGGCTCCTACGCAGTGATACCGTTCACCGCCTGGCTGATCGGACACGCGGTCCGCGCCCAGCGGCGCCAGATCGCCGGTCTCCGGGAACGGGCGCTCCAGCTCGAACGGGAGCGCGACGCCATGGCGCGCGCGGCGGTCGCCGAGGAGCGGGCCCGGATCGCCCGCGAGCTCCACGATGTGGTTGCTCACGCCGTCTCGGTGATGGTCGTGCAGACCGAGGCGGCACGCCGAATGCTCAGACGGCACCCTGATGAGGCTGAGGCTGCCCTGCGCACCGTCTCGTCGACCGGCTCCGAGGCGCTGAGCGAGCTCCAGCACCTGCTCGGGGTGCTGGCCGGTGACGTGAACCAGGCCGCGCTCGAGCCCGCCCCCGGTCTCGGGGACCTTGATGCTCTGGTGGAGAGGGTCCGGGCTGCCGGGCTGCGGGTCACGGTCCACCTCAACGGCGAGGTTCGCCCGCTGCCCCGGGGGCTCGACCTGACCGCCTATCGGATCGTGCAGGAGGCGCTCACCAATGTGCTGAAGCACGCCGGCACCTCCCGGGCCACGGTCTGCCTCCGGTTCGACAGCAACTGCCTGGGAATCGAGGTGACCGACACCGGGCGGGGGGCATCCGGCTCCAACGGCACCGGTCGCGGCCTGGTCGGGATGAGGGAGCGGGTGGCCGCCTACGGCGGCGAGCTGCAGGCCGGACCTCGCCCCGAGGGAGGGTACACGGTGCGGGCACGTCTGCCCCTGGAGGTGGCCGGCTGAGGCCAGCCGAGGCTGGGCGGCCACTGCGGATCGCCATCGCCGACGACGAGGTCCTGGTCAGGACGGGCTTCCGCATGATCCTTCAAGCCGAGGAGGACATGGAGGTGGTGGGAGAAGCTGAGAACGGCGAGGCCGCGGTCTCGATCGCCCGCAGGCTGCGTCCGGACGTGGTCCTGATGGACGTGAGGATGCCGGTGATGAACGGGCTGGAGGCCACCCGCCAGGTCCTGGCCGCCCTCCCCGAGTGCCGGGTGATCGTGCTCACCACGTTCGACCTCGATGAGTACGTCTACTCCGCGGTGGCAGCCGGGGCCAGCGGCTTCCTGCTCAAGAATGTGACCGCCGAGCAACTGGTCGCTTCCATCCGCCTGGTCGTCACTGGCGAGGCCCTGCTGGCACCCTCGATCACACGGCGGCTGATCCAGAGGTTCGCCGGCGATCGGAAGCCTCGGGCAGTGTCCCAAGAGGCCCTCTCCACGCTCTCCCCCCGGGAGCTTGAGGTGTTGAAGTTGATGGCCCGCGGGCTCAGCAACGCGGAGCTGGCCGAGGTCCTGCACCTGGGCGAGACCACCGTCAAGTCTCACGTCGGCCGCGTCCTGGCCAAGCTCGGTTTGCGTGACCGCGTGCAGGCCGTCGTTCTCGCCTACGAGACGGGGCTGGTGGAGCCGGGCACCTGACCGCACGATCACCCTCTCGCCGCCCGCGCCTCCTCAGGGCGTCGGTCCACCACGATCGGTGTCGCCCGGGTCCAGGTCCTGGCAGGACGTTGTCTCTCCCCGACCGGAGATCTCACAGGACGGTTTTCGCGATCGTAGCTCAAGCGAGTCGGAGCGCCATCGTCCAACCGCGATCCGTCGAGAGGGAGGCCGTGTTCGAGCGGCCTGGTCGGCCGTTGCGGGCGGTGCAATCCAGCTGGTACGCGATCGATGCGGCCGGGCTCATCCTCCGCGCCGCGCTGGGCGTGATCTTCGTGCCCCACGGCGGCCAGAAGCCGTTCAGCTGGTTCAGCGGCAGCGGCATCGGAGGCACGACCGCCTTTTTCCGGATCGTCGGCATCTCATCCCCGCATGCACTCGCCGACGTGGTCGGTGTCACCGAGTCCCCCTGCAGCGTCTTCCTCTTCGCCGGCTTCCCGCCATGGTCGCGACCATTGACCTGATCACGGCCATGGCCGTCACCAGGGCCAGTCATGCCTTCGACTTTCTTCAGCCAGGCGAAGGTGGTCACGGCCGCCGAGTGGGCCGAGGGGGTAACGACAGCTGACGTGTCCACACACTCACCATTCACTTCCGTCAACTCAAAGCAGTGGGCGCCCGAGCAAGGCATCCCTCCCGTGACCGCCTCCCGCTGCTTCCCGTCGGGCACGCTTCCCGTCCCGGCCCGGCGAGTCGGTCACCTGATCCCGGGGAACGCCCCGGCGTGACCGAGGTTGGCTCGGCGCTGAACGGAACGCGTCGGAGGTTCCTGGCCTTGCGGCGTGACCCGACCGTGACCCCCATCGTGGTCGAGCCTCGGGACCGCTTGGCGCGGTTCGGGGCCGAGGAGGTGGAGGCTGCGCTCGCCGCTCAGGGACAGCGGCAGGTGGGGGTCGATCCTTCCGAGGTCGACGAGGACCTGGTCCGAGACGGGAGCGAGCTCCTGAGCGGCCTCGGTGCCCGGCACGACGGCCGGCGTGCCGCCGCCCATCGGGGGGCCCGGGCGATGGCCGCGCTCCCGCACGATGGCCCGGAGGGGTGCCCCACGAGGGTTCCCCATCGGAGCACGCTCCGA
>DATGLL010000172.1:0-6576 GCA_035294145.1 Candidatus Dormiibacterota bacterium
TCCGCCGCTTCGATGGCCGTGACGAGCTCGATCAACTACGGTGGCTGAGACGTGCCGTGGCGGGGCGGCCTCTGTTGAGGGCGGGAACGAGCTGTGTCAAGCCGGCTTCCTTGAGGCAGCGCTCGGACGCGGACGTCGGCACCACGTCCGCCTCAACCTCTCCGTTGCCCCGGATGGGGTCATGCACCGCTTGAGGAGGTGCCGAGAACTCTGATGCGCCGTCTCGGCTTAGGTTTTCACCCCAGGCCCGGGAATCCCACCGCTGCCATGGGGTGAGGCTCCACCTCGCGCTTCTGTTGCCGCTCGAACACAGACACACCGGAGGATGACCCGGTGGCCGTCGTCGTCTGGGCGGGCTGGTCCACCCTCTCCTCGTCCGCCACCTCTTTGGACGCCAGCTCAGCGACCTGACGAGGGCGCGCCGCACATCTCGGGGAGACCTCCGCCGGCTGGCTGAGGCCCAGGCGTTCGCGGGTGAGAAGCACGATGCGAAGCCGGTGCGAACCTTCCCCTGCGAAGCGACGAAGACGACTGGACCACCTGCCCGTGCCGGCCAGCTCGGCTGGGCCACCTGAGGGGGCAAGGACCCGCTCGAGGCTCTGCCCGGGTCTTGTATATGCAATGAGCGCATACCGACCACAGCCGGTCGGCCCGTCATCTGGGATGCTGGGGGTTCGCAGCACATCCCATCCCGACCGCAAGCTGGCCCGAGAGGGATCGGGCAGGCCATGGACGACCTGGCCGCGCGGATCGTGCATCGAGAGGAGCGCGGCATCTGGGAGTCGCTCGGCCGGGCCGCTGACGGGCGCTGGCTGATCGTGGCCTGGGTGAAGCCCCGGATGGCCGGTGCCCGGTGCGCGCGGTCCCCGCCGGCGAGGCAACACGGAGGAGGTGGATGCGGCGATGGGGAGGATGAGGCACCCCGATCCCTACAGCACATGACCGACGAGGAGTTCGAGGAGGACTTCTCCCGGGCGCTGCACCGCGAGCGGCTGCGGCAGATCTCGATCCGCCTGCCGGAGTCGGTCATCGAGCGCAGCAAGGAGGAGGCGCGGGGGCACGACGTGCCCTACCAGACCTTGCTCAAGGCCCTGATCGAGACCGGGCCCAGGTGTCTCTCCGCGCTCCCGAAGCTGACCTCCGGCATCGCCGCGCGGCACCCCTAACGTCCAAGGGCGAGAAGGCCACTGAGGCGGGGGTGCTCTCAAGCGGCGCCGATCAGAGAGCAGCGGACCTGGCGGACTTGCGAGCCCCCGAGGGATCAGATGGCCGGCCAGAGGTCGCCGTGAACGTGCGGCCCAGCGCCGCCGCGGCGTCGGGGCGTCGCCCTCCAGGCTCCGCCACTCAGCGTTGCGCTTGCGCTGCTGGTGGTACCAGGCGATCGCCCGGGAGAAGGGCGCAACCGGCACTCAAAAGAGGGGGATGACCGGCTACGGACATCCTCCCCTCAGGGTACGGCTTTGCCGCGTCGGGAGAGGTCAGGCCGCGTCCGTCACGGGGGTATCGGAAACCACCTGGCCGTCTTTGAGCCTGATCATGCGATCAGCCCGGCTGGCCAGCTCCTGATCATGCGTCACCACCACTAACGTCACTCCTTCTCTCTGATTCATTTCACGCAGCAGCCCCACCAACTCTTGGGCGGTTTGGGTGTCGACTGCACCCGTGGGTTCGTCGGCAAGCACCACGGTAGGCTGGTTGATCAGTGCTCGTGCGATGGCGACGCGCTGCTGCTCGCCGCCTGACAGCTCGTCGGGTCGATGCGTGACCCGATCGCTGAGACCAACTGCTTCGATCAGATCCAGCGCGCGCCGCCGGCTGTCTCTGAACCGCGACCTCGTGTAGCGAAGGGGCAGCATCACGTTTTCGAGCACGTTGAGGGTTGGAAGCAGGTTGTACTCCTGGAATACGAAGCCGATCCGCTGGCCACGCACATCGGCCCGCTGGTTGTCGCGAAGGCGGGTGGTGTCCAATCCGTCGATCAGCACCTGTCCACTGGTGGGTCGCAGCAAGAGCCCAACCAGGTCCAGCAGGGTCGTCTTACCGCTGCCGGAACGGCCAACCACAGACACGAACTCCCCGCCCTCGATGGTCAGCGTGATGCCGTCGATCGCCTTGACCGCCTTGTGGCCTTGCGAATAGTGCTTGGTCAGCTGGGAAAGCTCGATCTTTGACACTCGACTCTTCTCCCAGGGGGTCAGTTGGTGGTTCTCAGAGCCATGACCGGATCCAGGCGAGCGGCCCGCAGGGCAGGGATGATCCCGGCCAGAGCGCCCAACCCCACCGCGAAGCCGAGCGCGATCGCGGTCAGCGTGGGAGTAACCAGGAACAGCTCCAGGTTGGACGCCTTCCCGGCCAGGTTGATGAGGTTGGTCAAGATCACCCCCAGACCGTAGCCGATCACCCCGCCCAGCAGCCCGATCAGCACTGCCTCGGCCAGGTACTCGCGAAGCACATGGCTGGTATGTGCACCGACCGCCTTCTTGAGACCGATCTCGCGGACGCGCTCGCTCACCGACATGATCATCGTGTTCACGACCGAGAGACCACCAATGATCAGCGCCAGCACCGCGGTGGCGGTGGTCATGGCCGTGAAGACGGCCCCTCCTGACTTGAAGTCATTGACCAGATCGCTGGGCCTGGTCGCCTTGACCCCCTTTACCTGCTGATTGATGCGAGCTGCGATCGAGTCTAGCTCCCTGATCGACGCGCCCGGCCGTCCGTACACTGTGAACCCCTGGGTCACCTGCGAGGTGTTGACCAAGTTACGGATGGGGACCGGCAGGCTGTCTCTGAACAGCATCTGGGCGTCGGCGACGCTGATGTAGGCAAAGCTGTCCGGTGCGGTCTGGGTCGGACTCAGGATACCTACCACGGTGAAGCGGTGGGTGACGAAGTCTGGCTTGGCGTCAGCGGGCTTGATGGGCAGGTCGACCACGTCCCCAACCCTCTTCTTCAACTCGCTGGCGATGCTCGACCCCAGCACCACCTCACCCCTCGTGCCGGTATTCAGATTGCGGCCCTGGGCCACTGTGGTTCTCAGGGCGGAGCGCCCCTGCTCGGCCGGATCCCAGCTTACGATCTCATCTGGCACTCCGAAGTTGAAGCTCACTGCGCCGGGCCGAGCCAGAAAGCTATAAGAGGGGAACACCGCCTCGACCCCGTGAACCCGCCTCAGCTCATTCATCTTGGCGATGGGAAGGATGGCCGCTTGACCGTCGGGAGCCCCGACCTGGATGTTGGATCCGAAGTACTTGACCCCGCCGTCCAGCAGCGCGTTGAAGTGTTCGGCCATGGCCCCCATCGTGGTCAACGCGAAGACGCCGATCACGATGCCGAGGATGGTCAACGTGCTGCGCAGCTTGCGACGCGCCAGGTTTCGCAAGATCTCCATGTTCGACGCTCTCCGATGGTTGATGGCCGACGGCTCTGAGCCTAAGATCCGTTGCCTCGCGCAGAGAAGTCACCCGGATCACGACCTGCGCGTGAGATCGGTCACCACTGCCACCATGACAGTCGTCATCCGAGAGGCGTCCACAGATGTGGTGGGCGAGAGAGGGAGGTCGGCCCGCTGGGACGACGATGGCCACCGGGCGTGGGAGCCCCACCAGGCTGGTGGGGCTGGCCATCTCGCGTCTGCGCCGGGGCTCGTCCTTCCCGCGCTGCTGGAGCCGCGCCGGTGAGCCGATGATGGCGCCGGTGGTCGCCCAGGCCGGTGTGGCCGGGGTGAGACACCCGATGTCAACCACAAGCGGGGTGCGATGGTTGGTGGATCAGACCGCGCGCCCGGGCGTCCGGTTGCGGTTGGTGACATGCACGGTCTGATCCTCAGGGAGGCCACGACGCCGGCCATGCCAACGTACCTCCAGCCAGCGGTTGCCGAGAGCGCGGAAGGCATCGTAGGGCGCGCGCTCGCCAGGGCGACGGGGGAGCGGAGCCCGGTCCGAACTCGGCGGCTCGGGGTGGTCGCTGATCTCCCCTCCTGGCGGGAGGCGGTCCCCGAGCCCGGGAGAGTCGAGGGAGACCTCACCGCCAGGGACCTGTTCCTCGGGCTTAGGGCTCGGGGGTTGGGGCCATGAGGGTGGCGCCCCGCAGCCGGGCTCGCCGCTAGCGGTAGCCGCGGTGGTGACCAACCTCCCCGCCGGGGGTTGGTCCGGCACCAGGTGGCCGAGGGGGCCGAGGGGCCTCGGGCCTACGAGCTCGCCCGGCTCCGGGTGATCGAGCAACGCCACCAGCCCCGGGCCTCAGCCTAACTTTGACCGCCAGAGGGCCCGAGATGGCCCCCTGAGCGGCCTGGTTGGACCCTCCCTGCATTCGTAGGGACGCGGTGAGGCCGACCTCGGAGCTCCACCCCCGTTGTGGGGCAAATGGCCGGTTGATTGCTCTCGATCGCCTCGAGGGACCCGTTGTGGAACAACCCCTCCATGCACCCGCGCCGGCAGGTACGTGGTCCGCGGCCACCGCATCTACTGGGACCTGGTCGAAGGTGTCCGCGACCGCCGCACCGGCAAGGTCACCCAGAAGCTGGTGGCCCACCTCGGCCGCGACGAGGCCCTCCGCCTCAAGCTGGCCACCAGCCGCTGGTTGGAGCGCAGCGCTCGCCCGGATGGGGCCGAGTGGGGGCTACGCGTCACCAGCTGCTGCGGGCATGGACCGGCTGGAGGCCGTGCTGCCGGAGGTCGAGGCGCGCATCTACTAGCAGTTGGTGAACCGGTTCCGATTCGACCTCACCCTGGTCTTCGTGGACTTGACCTCGGTCTACCTTGAGGGCCAGGGTCAGAGCCCACTCCGGCAGTACGGCCTCTCCAAGGACGGCAAATGCCAGAACACGCAGCTGCTCCTGGCCATGGTTGTGACCCCTAACGGCCATCTCCTGTCCCACTTCCTGTTCCCCGGCAACCGAGCGGAGGAGCAGGCTGCGCTGGAGCTGTTGGTGGAGCTGGGTCAGCGCTACTGGCTCCAGCGTTGCATGCTCATGGGCGACTGGGCCCTGATCTCCGGGCTGGTCATCCGAGCCCTGAGCAAGGCCAGCGACGAGTACATCCCCTCGCTGCGGGCCCGGCAGTCGAAGACGATCAGCGCGGCCCTGGCCCAGGACGCCGACCGCTGGCGGGCCCTCGACGAGCACCTCTTCGTGCAGGAGGCGAAGGTGGAGGGAGGGCCGGACCGGGTTGGTGCTGGCGCTCAACCCCGAGAAGCAGGAGGTCGACCGGCGCTGGCAGGAGCAGCTCCTGGAGCATGCCCGGGAGGCCCCTGGATGGGCTCATGGAGCGCTGGGAGTCGGGACGACTGAGACTGAAAGGAGGAGCAGGCGGCCATCGCGACGGCGACCCGGATGCTGCTCAGCCCGATGCCGACCGATGGGTCACCAGGACCGGCACCCTCCAGGTCGAGCAATGTCCGGGGATAGCGGCCACCGCCATCGTGGAGGCGTACCGGCAGTTGGTCAGCGTGGAGCGGGCTTTTTGGACCTTGACGAGCTTCCTACGCGTGCGCCTGGTCTTCCACTTCTTCTAATAAGCGCCGCATCCGGGCCCACGTCCTCCCTCTGCGTGCTCGCCTACTTGCTGGAGGACCACCCCGGCCAGCGCCTGGCCTGGGCCAGGGCCGGGCTCTCGGCTCGGGCCGTCCTGGAAGCGCTTGAGAGGCTCCACGTGGTCGACTACCGGCTGCCGGTGGTGACCTCCGACGGGTCCGGGCGTCCACCCGCCGACCCCGGCCGCGCTCGAGGTGCTCAACCGGCTCGGTTTCCAGCTCCCCAAGCAGCTCGCCGCCTGACCCCGTCAGCCAGCGCTCGAACTCGATGCTGCGGCACGCCCCCTCGGGTTCCGACTCGGATTCGAGGGCTGCCGCCAAAGTTAGGCTCAGGGGACTGGCCCATCTACTCCTCGTACACCACGTGCCTGGACGCTAACCTGGCTGGAACCGGTGTCGTCCCCGGCCCTTCCCGACTCCACAGAGCGGGATAGCGGGTTCTGCCCTTCAGCCCTCGTTCGAGCTCCGTGGGAAGGATGAGACGCCCCAAGATCAGAAGCGGGTTCTACCCAATGGCGCTTGGGGTCGTCCCACCGGGTCCAACCGAGGCAGCGAGCGGGCCGGTTCGTCAAGCGGCTCGCCCCTCACCGCGAACGATCCCGAGCGCGATCCGGCCGTCGTAAAGGCGGCCGGTGGGGGCCATCGTCCAGGGGGTGCACAGGAGCTGGTCGACGACCGCCACGCAGGCCTGCCGCTGCTCCAGCCGGTGGCGCTCGCGCTGGATGAGGACGAGGAGGCGCTGTCGGAGGTCGGGGCGGGGGGCGACCAGGCAGACGGGGGCGTGGGACAGGCCGATCTCGGTGGCGGCCTTGGCCACGACCCTCCAGCAGTGACCGCAGGCCTCCCCGCCCAGGACCAGGCGGCGCACCAGGGGGCGCACGCCGTCGGCGGTGGTGGGATGCAGAGCCGGTCGAGGCGGGCCTTGTCACGGGCGCGGACGAAGACGACCACCGACTTCTTCTTGTTGGCCGGGTCGACGCCGGCGATGAGGGGGTCCGAGGTGACGAGCTGAGCCCGGCGCCCCCGCTCCGTGGACCTGCGGCG
>DATGLL010000173.1:0-4577 GCA_035294145.1 Candidatus Dormiibacterota bacterium
CCCGTAGGCTCAGTTGGAGCCTTCGTGAAGCGCAGAGCCGCGGTAAGACCCGGGCTTCTCGGGCACGCGGCGGGGAAGCGCGAAGCCCGCAAGGGCAACCCCGTGAGGGGTGCCGTATGAGACTATCGCTTACTCAGCGGCAACGGGTGATCCACGTGCGCACCATGCCACGACCGCAGGCACCGACGTGATGCGCCACCCCACCGGACGCTCAACAGCCTGAGGCTCGCCGTGAACGCTCACCGGGCTTGGCGGCCTGCCCGATGGCAGGGACAGGGCGCATTCTCCGTTCAACATTTCGCGAACGATCTCGTACGCTGTTGCTGTCCCAGGCTGGAGGCGGGGCGGTCGTGGACGCCTGGGATCGATTGAGGAGGGAGAGAAAGGGAGAGAAGGGGATGGAACCTCTAGCTCCAAGGGGAGGCCACGATGCCAGATCGTGGTGATGGCGAGGATGTCCGCCGTGGCCGGTGTTGCTTGCGGGAAAGGGACGTCCAACCCATCGAGGCCGACCGGGGGAGGGAGTTCCGTCGGCGTCCCGCGAGCGCCACCGAGCTGGGCAGTGACGACCGCGGGGGCAGCACTGTCAACTCCCTTGACCACATCGGTGGGAAGACCAACCAAGCGAACCCGAGTCTCCCACCGATCGGGACCGGTTGGGCGAGCACGCAGGGTGGCCTCGTCAGCTCCACCTCCCCGGCCACGGATGGGACGCGAGCTGTCGTCGACCTCACCAACGACCATCTCGGAGGCACCGAGGGTCGTTCGCTACAGCTGCACCTCCGCCCCATCGCCCAGGTCGAGGAGGAAGGTGAGCAATGCGACCGGCAACCGCTGGGCCGACCGCGATGCCCCGGTCATCACCTTCAGCGCCATCGCCGTGGACAATCAGCCGCTCGAAACGGTGGTCAACGGCCCAAAGCCACTCCTGGGCGATCTCGACCGCTTCCCATGACACCACCGCCAAGCCCACCTCCATCGTCCCCACGGCGGCCAGATCCACCTCTTTGGTCCCTGGGACACGTACGCCCGGAACGTGCGGCGCCCGAAGATGGACGCGATCGCCCAGCCGACCCAGCCCGGCACTGCGGACGTCGCCCCCCGGAAGGGCCGCAAGGAGTCCAGCATCAAGGTGACGTCGGTGGGGTGCTCGCCGCAGGGGACCGACCTCGTGGGCCTGCTGACCGTGGCTGGCGCGCAAACGGCGACCATGACCCCTCCATTCACGGACCCCCTCGGCTGCGTCAATGTAGCGAAGGCGGTGCAGCAGCCCGGCATCACCAGGCCGGTCGTCTCTAACCCGTAGCACGCAGCATCTCGGCCAGATGGCGATGCGGGGCCCGGACGGCGACCTCCCGTGTTGGACCTACGGCATCGCACCGGCTTGGCCGCCGATCCCACCGCCGCTGACGGGGGACACACATCGCTGTTGCCGATGTGGATGGCTTCATGGCAGAGGTCGAGAAGCTCTGGTTGGAGGCCTCCTTGGGGTGAGAGGGTGCGAGGTCACGTGACGGCGACGATGATGAACGCTCTCGGCATCGCCAGCCTCACCCCGGACGTGCTCTCCGGACAGCTGAAGACGTTCAAGACCCACGTCGCCCTTGGGATGGCTGAGGTCACTCGCGCAAGGGCGGCACCCATCCACCTATGGCGTCAATCGTGGGTGGGTGAGGCACCGCCTCGCCCACGTTGCCGAGGAGCACAATCCATGAGCACCACCCAGCAGACCGCTCGACGGTTTCCCAGCCCGTTCGAGGTGCCGGCACCGGCCGGCGCCGAGGATTGGGCCTCGATGTACCCGCCGTATCTCCTCTTCTCGGAGGAGAACCGGGAGCGGGAGGAGAGCACCTTCTGGTTCCTCGATAGCCTGCATCGGCCGGAGGTCGAGTACCCGTTCGACACGATCGTGCACGAGGCATGGACGATCGCCGCCAACGCCTTCGCACGCCGCGTCTTCCTGCTGCCCGCCTCCGACGGCTTCATGGCCCGCGTCTTGAACGGACGCCTCTACCAGTCCGTCATCCTCGTCGACGACCCCAAAGAGATCGCACGACGTGGCCCGATCTTCGCGCCCCGTGCCAGCTTCTACTTTGAGAACTGGCCCGACCTGTTCAAGCGCTGGAAGGCCAAGATGGAGGCCTGCATCCGAGAGCTGCAGCGACTTGAGGTACCGGAGCTGCCCGAGCTCGTACCCGAGCCGGAGGTCAGAGAGGCCAGCGGCGTCACCGCTGGGTACGACCTGCTGAGGGCATACGACCAGGCCGTTGAGAACCTGTTCCTCGCCTATCAGTACCACTTCGAGATGCATCTCTGCGGGTACGGCGCCTACCTGAACCTCTTTCAGTTCTGCCAACAGGCGTTCCCAGGCATCGCGCAGCAGACGATCGCCAACATGGTCGCCGGATCGGAGATCATGATGTTCCGGCCGGGGGATGAGCTCAAGGCGTTGGCTCACAAGGCGGTGGAGCTCGGCATCGCCGACCGCCTACGCGCGGACCGCCCGCCGGAGGCGATCGTGGAGGAGCTGCGGGACGACCCCGCCGGTCGCGCCTGGGTGGAGGCCCTGGAGGCGGCCAAGGATCCCTGGTTCCACTTCTCCAACGGAACCGGGCTCTACCACCACGAACGCTCCTGGATCGACGACCTGTCGCGACCGTGGGCCTCGCTGCTCGCCGAGCTGGGCCGGCTGGAGCGCGGCGAGGACATCCGGCGGCCGCGGGAGGAGATCCTGCGTCGGCGCGAGCAGCTGGTGGCTGAGTACCGCGAGCTGCTGCCCATGGAGTCCGACCGAGAGGCGTTCGACCAGAACGTGGCCATGGCCAGGATGGTCGCGGCCTACGTCGAAGACCACAACTTCTACATCGAGAACTGGCACCACACGATCTTCTGGAACAAGATGCGCGAGTTCGGCCAGCGGCTGGTGGCGGGGGGCATCCTGGAGGACCCGGAGGATCTCTTCTATCTCAACCGCTGGGACGTGGGGCAGGCGCTGTACGACCTGACCTTGGGCTGGTCGCACGGCGGCCCAACCCGGGCCGCCCACTGGAAGGCCAAGGTGGCCAAGCACAAGCGCATGCTGGCCGCGATCCAGGAGTGGGTCCCGGAGCCCGCCCTGGGCCCGATCCCGGAGAACATCAACGAGCCCTTCACGGTCATGCTCTGGGGTATCACCCCCGAGCGCATCGAGCAGTGGCTGGCCGCCGCCGGCGGCGACGCCGGGGAGCTGCGCGGCGTGGCCGGCGCGCCGGGGACGGTCGAGGGACCAGCCCGGGTGATCCTGTCGGTGGACCAGCTCTCCGAGGTCCAAGAGGGCGAGATCCTCGTCTGCCCGGTCACCGCGCCGACGTGGGGGGTGGTGTTCACCAAGATCAAGGCGGCGGTCGTCGACACGGGCGGCATCATGTCGCACGCTGCGATCGTGTGTCGCGAGTACGGCCTGCCTGCGGTGGTGGGGACCGTGCGCGGCACGAGGGTCGTCCGCAACGGAGACTGGCTCCGCGTGGACGGCAACACAGGGGTGGTGACCATTCAACCCGGCGGTTGAGACGAGGCTGAGGCCGCCCTCCTCGCCTCCAGCCGGGGATGGCACGGCCATCGTCCTCCATCGATGCCTCCGCGCCGACGTCCCGCCCAGGGCGAGCCCGGCCAGGCGCGTCCACGGGCGACCGCTTCCGCCCCCTCTCCAGCGTCCGCCCGAGCCCGAGGGCGACCAGGTCGACCGTGTCGCGCCACCAAAGGGTCGGGATCGGCCATCCAGACCTCGCCCATCTCCCAGGCGCCCGCCACGCCGTACCCAAGCGGCCTCTGGGCAGGTCGAGCAGCATGAGCTTCAGACGGCGGGGTTGCCGAGGTTGCCTGATCAGGGGGCCATGATGCGCCCTGGTGGGCTTGAGGGGATGGGCGAAGGCTCAGGGCGTCCGCAGCTCGAAGACGTGTCATCGCTGCGATGGCATCCAGGCCATCGGCTGGGCCGAGCGCCGGAGGTGCGATAGTGGTGGGTCCCACCACCATCGCGATGGCGACGCCGCGATCGACCTGGCGAGGTACTCGCCCGGGGCACCCCACCAAGCTGGCTTGGTGGGGGCCCCACCCGTCGGCTCCGTTGGAGCCTCCGGGAGGCGCAGAGCCGCGGTCAGGGGGCCCCGCGAGACCGGCCTCGTGGGGTCCCCGGTGAGACCCGGGCTTCCCGGGCACGCGGCGGGGAAGCGCGAAGCCAGCGAGGGCAACCCCGTGAGGGTGCCGCATGAGACGATCGCTTACTCAGCGGCAACGGTGCCGCGTGATGGCCACCGCTCACCCAGCGGCAACAGCGATCGGAGGAAGCACACGACCGGGCCGAGCCAGTCACCATCGTCCCCTTCGTCCCTCGAGCGGGCGTCGAGCGCATACTCGACACGTGGAGGAGACACGGACCGCCGTGGGCGGTGGCCACGCCCCGGCCGAGGCCACCGAGACCGACCCCGACCAGCTGATCGCCCGCTTCCTCTCCGGCCGTCCCCCGGCCACCGCCCGCGCCTACGCCGCCGACCTGGAGGACCTCGCCCGCTTCCATCAGACCTCGGTGGGGGACGCGG
>DATGLL010000174.1:0-18015 GCA_035294145.1 Candidatus Dormiibacterota bacterium
GTTGGAGCCTTCGTGAAGCGCAGAGCCGCGGTAAGACCCGGGCTTCCCGGGCACGCGGCAAGGAAGCGCGAAGCCCGCAAGGGCAACCCCGTGAGGGGTGCCGCGTGAGTGCTACTGCGTACTCGGCGGCAACGGCTCCCCCGTGGGCCGCTGGTCGATGGACACCTTCGCCACGGGCTTGGAGCAAGCAATCGTCGCCCTGGAGCTCGGCCTGCCGGTCGTCGTGGGCACCGCTTCGGCGGAGCGTCGCCCTGGCCTTGGCGGAGCGACGGCCTGACCTCCTTCGCGCGATCGTGCCCCTCGACCCCGGGGCGGGCGACACCCGGACGAAAGCGGGGGAACAGAGGGCTCGCCCTCGAGCGGATGGCCGGTGCCCCACTCGAGACCCACCGACAGGAGATGACGGCATGGCCACGCAGCGCTCTCCCCCAGCCCCACGATCCTCCTCACCTCGTGGACGAGGTGACATCGGCCATGGCCTCGATGCCACGCGAGCGGCCTTGGCTTGCCGGGCGCCGACGCCCCCGATCCTCCCCGACGCCCCCTCACCTCGGCAAGACCCCCTCTGAGCTCCCCCCAACGGGTTCGTCGGGCACACGGTCGCTCAGGGCACTTCCACCACCCGATCGTGCCCGACCAGACCTGCTCCATGATGGACGTTCCCCGACGGTCGCGACCCCATCCGCTCGAGCCGGTCATGAGCCCTTTCGACCGTTGCGCCCATGGCGGCGTGTCGATGCGCGCCGGTCACCGCCGGCTCAGGCGATCAGTCGGGAACCTCCCGATAGCGCAGCCCCCGGGGATCGATCTCCTCGATCAGGCGCATCTCCGCCTCCGTCGGGGCCCGGCTCGTCGGGACCTCGACGTCCAGGCCGGCGATCGCGAAGCCGGTGCTCGCCACCACCTCCTCCACCGTGACCCCCGGATGCAGCGAACGAACGCGGGCGGCGCCGTCGGGGCCGTGGAAGTCGAAGGTGCAGAGGTTGGTCACGACGAAGCGGATCTGGTTGTAGGCGCAGAGCAGGCCCCCTGCCTGGCGCGCCCGGCGCGGGCCAACCCCGGAGACGAAGTCGACCTCCTCGACGAAGACCCGGCGGCTGTGCCGAGGCACCCAGTAGCTGGTCTTGTCGTTGACGGTGTTGCCCGGGGCGCCACGACAGCCGAGCAGCTGGGCCGAGGGCCGCTCCCAGGGGCCGATGCAGGAGATGTTGGTGTCGCCGTAGCGGCTGATCTGGCTCGCGCCCATCACCACGTGCCGGCGGCCGCCCCAGACGACGTCGAAGCTGAGCCGGTAGGGGAGCCAGCCCTCGATCAGCCGCTGGTCGGGGACGTGCCCGACGGGCAGGGTGTTGGCGACCAGCATCGCCTCGCCGTCGCTCAGCAGCAGGTCCGGCGCGAAGGTGGCCCGGGCCAAGCGCGCGCCGATGAGCGGGATCGTCCCCACCGTCGGGTTGGCGTAGATCTCGCCGTCCCCTCGAAAGATCTCGGCGCAGGCGACGACGCACACGTCCGCTCGGCGCGCTCCCGGGCTCACGCGGCGCTCACCGCTCGCTGATAGTCGGCCTCCGAGCCCTCGAGGTAGGCGCGCCGGAACTCGTCCCAGGCCTCCGGGCTCGACGCCGAGGCGGCGTACCTCGCCTGGAAGGCCTCGTCACGGGGGTAGTCGGGGACGCACGAGGTGAAATGCGCGCCCCGCGGCGCCTCGATCACGCCATCGACCAGCATCCGGTTGATGAGGAGGGTGTGGACGCAGCCCTCGTTGAGGAGCTCTTCGGTCTTAACGATCCGCTCGCAGCTCACGAAGCGGCGCCGGGCCGCCTTCAGGAAGAGATCGTCGAAGTAGGGATCGGGGCCCAAGAACTGGGCGTTGCCGCGGCGATCGGCGCGGTTCATGTGGACGACCGCGAGGTCGAGAGGAAGCGCGGGCACGGCCACCAGCTCCTCACCGTCCTCGTACGGCGAGCGAACGGTTCGGAGGCCGGGGTTGACGCGCATCACGTCCGAGGCCAGGCCGGAGCGGATGGGGAGGAAGGGCAGGCGCAACGCGGCCGCGTAGAGCCCCCAGTAGAACATCCCCTCGTCGAGCTCCATGGCCTCGACCCTCCCCTGCTGGCGGGCGAGCCGGAAGTGCGGCTCGAGGGGGACCGAGTCCAGGGTGACGAACGCGTAGACGACCTTCCTCACCTTGCCGGCGGCGCAGAGCAGGCCCACGTCGGGGCCCCCCCAGGACACGACGGTGAGGTCCCTGACCGGGGAGCGGAGGATGGCGCGGACGACCGACATCGGCTTGCGCCGCGAGCCCCAACCACCGATCCCGATCGTCATCCCATCCCGCAGCTCGGCCACGACCTCCGTCTCGGTCGTGCGCTTATCCCTCACGCCCCTCGTCCTCCTCCTGGTATCGCGGCCTCCGCTTCTCCAGGTAGGCACGCCGTGCCTCGTCGGGGACGTCGGTGAGGTTCAGCTCGAAGGTGAAGCCCTGCTCGAAGCGGTAGCTGCGCCGGGGGTCGACGGCCTCGATCCCGTTGACCGACTCCTTTGCCCGTCGGATCACGGTCGGGTGCTTCTCCGCGATCTTCCGGGCCACCCGATGGGCGGCCTCGCGCAGCTGCTCCCGAGGCACGACCTCCAGCACCGAGCCGTAGCCGTGCAGCTCTCGTGCGGTGGCGTGCTCGGCGGTGAAGAGCAGGTGGCGCATCCGGTGGGGAGGCACCAGCCGGGCCAGATGCGTGGCCGCGCCGAGGGCCCCACGATCGACCTCGGGGAGCCCGAAGTAGGCGTCCTCGCTGGCGACGATGATGTCGGCGTTGCCGACCAGCCCGACGCCGCCCCCGACGCAGAAGCCCTGCACCGCGGCGACGACCGGCACCTCGCACTCGAACACCGCGGCGAAGGCGTCGGCGCAGGCCCGGTTGACGGCGATCAGCGCCTCCCTCCCGCCCGCCGCCATCTCGCCCACGTCCGGCCCGGCGCAGAAGCCACGCCCCTCGGCGGCGAGCACCACAACGTTGACGTGGGGATCCCGGCCCTGGCGGCGCAGGATCTCGGCCAGCTCGTGCCAGGCGTGGATGGGAAGCGCGTTGACCGGCGGGAAGTCGATCACCACCTCGGCGACCCGACCCGCGACCCGCTCGTGGAGGCTCACCTCCCCCTCACCCCCTCTCGGGCCAGCCGCTCCTTGATGTCGAGCCTCAGCTGGCCTTTGGCCACCTTCGCGCCCGACGACATCGGCAGCGAGTCGACGAGGATCAGCCGCTCCGGCCAACTCTCGACCGAGACACCGCGCCGACGCAGGTGCTCCCGCAGCTCATCCAGGGTCAAGCGCCCCCCGGGCCTGAGCACGACGTAGCAGGCGACCTTCTCGCCGAAGACGTCATCCGGCATCGGCACCGCGGCCACCAGGGCCACCGCCGGGTGGCTGCCGACGTCCTCCTCGACGGCGGCGGCGCTGATGTTCTTGCCGCCGCGGATGATGAGGTCAGCCTTGCGCCCGACCAACCGGAGCGTGCGCCCCTCGAGCACGCAGAGGTCACCGGTCAGCATCCAGCCGTCCTCGGTGAAGAGCTCGGCGTTGGCCCGCTCGTCGCGGAAGTAGCCCAGGCTGGTGACCGGGCCCTTGCAGCCGGGCTGCCCGGGGCCGCCAATGGCGGTCACGTCGAGCAGGTCGTCGTCGAAAAGCCGCACCTGCATCCAAGGGATGACCTCGCCACAGGTGCGGAGGCGGTACTCCATATCGTGCCGGAGCGTCGTGTAGCTCAGGGCACCGGTCTCGTTGGACCCGAAGAATTGGAGGACCTTGGCGCCGGTCGACAGCTCGAACTCGCGGGCGCGCTCATAGGGGATGGCCTCGCCGCCGGTGAACATCACCCGCAGGGAGCTCAGGTCGCGCCGGCGGAAGTCGGGCGAGTTGAGCAGCATGATGAACTGCGTCGAGACGCACATGAGCACCGTCACCCGGTGACGCTCGATCGCCTCGAGGCACGCCTCCGGGTTGAAGTGAGCCATCAGGTGGTTGGTGGCGCCGAGGATGGTCGGGGTGAACTTCCCCGCCCACTGCGCGAACCCGTAGGGGGCGGGGATCAGGCACATGAAGACGTCGTCAGGCGTCAGCTCGCCGGCGTCGACGGCCATGCGGTGATAGGCGAACCATCGGTTCTGGAACTGCATGACCATCTTCGGCAACCCGGTCGTCCCCGAGGTCGAGTTGAGCAGGTAGAGGTCGTTGGGCCCGATCCGACGACGCTCCACCTCCTCTGCGACCTCGCTCGCCTCAGGGGCGGTGAGCTCGAGCTCGGGCATGAGCAGGTGCGCGCGCAGGGGGAGGCCCTCGGCGACGAGGCGGTCGAAGAGGGGCCGCACCGGCTGGCCCCGGATCGTCTCCTCGGTGAGGAGCCCAACCGCTTGGCCACGCTCGAGGAGATGCCGGACCTCCCGCCCTCCGGCCCGGACCCCGAGGCCGATCACGCTGAGGCCGGCCTTCTCGGCACCGACGAAGACGGCGTGCACATCGGGCCCATCGGGCAGCTGCACCCCGATCCGTTCCCCGGGGAGGAAGCCTGCCTCGATCAGCGCCCCCGCGATCCGCGTGGAGCGCTCCTCGTACTGCGCCCAGGTCATCCGACGCTCGCCCTCCTGGAAGGCGACGCCATCCGGGCGGTGTCGGGCATGCTCGCGGATGACGTCGGTCAGCGTCCGCGTCCCCCAGAACCCGCGGGCGGTGTAGTGATCGACCCACCGCCGGTCCACCCGAACCATCTCGGCACGGGGCGTCGGATGGGGCACGATGCTCACCGCCTCGCGGTCACGGCCTCAGGGGCACGGCACCGGTGGGGCCCCGGCTGCCAGCCCGGAGCGCAACGAGCACGGTCGCGGGAGCGGGGCGCATGCGATCCGGGAGACCTCCACCCACCGGCGATCCCGTCGCGACCGTGGTGGGCTATGATCTTAATCAATAGAATGATTGTCCATCTTAGGGCAGAGGATGCCCAGCTGCAAGCCAGGCCCCGCGGGCGACGATCACGAGCGGCGCCCTCGGTCGGCGCTCCCCCACCTTTCAACCGTCTGCGCACGAGGTGACGATGCGAGCTCAGCCGACGAGGGGTACACGCGTCCCCCGCCAGCTCCGCCAGCCCCGCCTGGCCGAGCTGGTGGCGGCAGAGCTGCGCGAGCGGATCACCAGCGGCATGCTGCGCGACGGCGATGCCCTGCCCAAGCTGGAGGAGCTGCTGGAGGAGTTCCAGGTCAGCAAGCCGTCGCTGCGCGAGGCGCTGCGCATCCTCGAGACCGAAGGCCTGATCACGGTCCGCCGGGGGAACGTGGGAGGCGCCACCATCCACGCCCCGGGCCACCAAGACGCCGGCTACATGATCGGGCTCGTCCTGGAGTCGAGGAACGTCACCGTCGAGGACCTGGCCCGGGCCATCCGGCGGGTGGAGCCCATCTGCGCCGCGCTCTGCGCCGAGCGCACCGACCGTCGGCGGACGGTGCTGCCCGAGCTGCGGGCGATCCAGGAAGAGATGCGACGACGTCGTGACGACGACCTCGCCTTCTCGGACCTGGGTCGCCGGTTCCACGAGGCGCTGGTCGCGCTCTGCGGCAACGAGACGATGAAGGTCATCGTGGGGGCGCTGGAGGCCGTCTGGTCGGCGTGCGAGCGGGAGTGGGCCAGGCGTGCCTCGAGCACCCACAGCTTTCCCCCCGCGGAGACGCGAGCGGCCGGGCTGCACGCGCACGAGCGGCTGCTCGAACGCATCGAGCAGGGCGACCCCCTGGGCGCCGCACGGGTGGCCGAGCGCCATCTCGAGCGTTCGACGCTCTACGCGGTGGGCGACGCCACCCAGACGGTCAGCGCCGCCGCCGTCCGCAGCGGACGCCCTCAGCCGCCTCGACGTCGCCTCGGCGCCTCGGTCGAGGCCGGGGGCCCCGATGGCTGAGCCCGAGGCACCCGTCCTCTACGAGCGACGCGGACCGATCGCCGTCGTCTCGCTCAACCGGCCCGAGTTCCGCAACGCCCAGAACTCCGCCATGACCTACGCGCTCGACGCCGCCTACCATCGTGCGGCCATGGACGACTCGGTGGCCGTGATCGTGCTTCGGGGTCGGGGCGAGCACTTCTCGGCCGGCCACGACATCGGGAGCCCCGGCCGGGACGTCGACGTCTCCTATCCCCGGGTCACGATGTGGCCGGACCACGTGGGCAAGCCTGGCGTCGAGAGCCGGCTCAACCGGGAGTCGGAGGTCTACCTGGAGCTGGTCCGGCGCTGGCGGGACCTGCCCAAGCCCACGATCGCCATGGTGCACGGCGCCTGCGTGGCCGGCGCGCTGATGCTGGCCTGGGCCTGCGACCTGATCATCGCCTCCGAGGATGCGTTCTTCTCCGACCCGGTGCTGCGCATGGGCGCCCCCGGCGTCGAGTACTTCGCCCACCCCTTCCAGATGCGGCCCCGGTTCGCCAAGGAGTTCCTGTTCCTGGGCGAGCGGATCGACGCGGCGCGCGCGCTGGAGCTGGGGATGGTCAATCGGGTGGTGCCACGCGCCGCCCTGGAGGCGGAGACGATGGCCATCGCCGAGAGGATCGCGGCCATGCCCCGGATGGCGCTCACCCTGACCAAGAAGGCGATCAACTTCGCCGAGGACGAGATGGGTCTGCGCGCGGCCATGGACCACGCCTTCGCGCTCCACCAGCTCGGGCACGCGAGCAGCGCGGAGACGTCGGGCAGCGCGATCATGGGCGCCACGCCGGAGTCGATGAAGAAGGGCACGCGGTAGCGAGGGCCGACACCGGCCCGGCCCTCACTCGTTGAGCCGAGGGACCAGCAGGCCACCGTCGATCGCCAACGCTGCTCCCGAGAGGTACGACGCGTCGTCGGAGAGGAGAAAGGCGATCGCCCTCCCGAACTCCTCGAGGCGACCCACGCGACCGAGGTGCGAGAGGCGGTCCAGGTACGCTTGCCGGGCCGCCGTCCGCGAGGGGTGAGGCGGGTTGCCCAGCACGACCAGGTTGACGTTGACCCCGAACCGCGCCACCTCCTTGGCGACCGACGGCACCAGGCCGTGGAGGGCGGCCTTCCCGGCGGCGTACGCGCTGCCCGCCTCCTGGCCGAGCACGGCCGAGATCGAGCTCACGCAAACCACCTTGCCGTACCCCCTCTCCACCATCCCCTTGAGCACCGCCCGCAGCACCATCACCTGGCTCGTGAAGTTGAGGTCGACGATCCGACGGAAGTCGTCGAGCGGGGTGTCAAGGAACGGGCGGAACGGGAGACCGGGGCTGCCACCGACGTTGTTGAGGAGGAGGTCGACCCGCCCGTGCTCGCGCTCGGCGGCGGCGGCCAGATCGGCCACGAAGGCGGGGTCGCCGACGTCCCCGGGGACGGCCGTCACGGAGGCCCCCAGGCCGCGCAGCTCCCGGCACGCCGTCTCCAGGCGATCGCGGTCGAGGTCGTTGACGACGAGCGCGGCCCCGCCCTTCGCCAGCTCCACGGCCACCGCCTTGCCGATCCCCCGACCGCCGCCGGTCACCAGCGCAACACGCCCGCCGAACCTCATCGGCCCTCCCCGACGGCCGGGGCCGCGAACATCGGGTTGACGGCGTTGTTGCTCCAGACCAGGTGCCGGGCGAACTGCCAGCGACCAGCCTTGCGCGTGAAGGTGAAGACGTAGGTCCCCTCGTGCTCCCCACGCCTCCACTCCCCGTCCTTCTGCCCAACGACCGCCATCTGGTAGTAGGCCAACGCCCACGCCGTCTGATTGTCGTCCGAGATGCGGACGATCCGCGTGGAGATGAGGTGACGGATCTCGAGGCGCTGGAAGGTGGTGAGATCGACCTTGACGGTGTCGATCCCCTCCGCTCGCGGCAGCACGGGGTTGCGATGCCGCTCGATCAGCTGATCGCGGCCCCTCACCGTCTCGGCCAAGGTGCCCATGATCTCGCGCTCGATGTCCTCGGCGTAGAGCTCCTTGAGCCGATCCCACCGGCGCGCGTCGCAGCACAGGCCGTACTCGTCGATCATCCGCTCGATGGTCCAGCGATCCTCCAGCAGCTGGATCCGCTCCTCGAGCGTGGGCCGAGGACGCTCCTCGCGCGGAGCGAGCTTCCAGAACTCCTCGTATGGCGTGCCTCGCACCTGGACCTCCTCTGGGCTACACGGCAGCTCGGGCGCCGCCGGAGACGACGATCACCTCGCCGTTGACGTAGGCGCCGTCCTCGCTGCAGAGGAACGCCGCCGTGGCGGCGACGTCACGGGGGTCGCCGAGCCGGCCAACGAGTGAGCGCCGGCCAAGGAACTCGATCTCCTCAGGCGTACGGTTGCGCCTCATCAGCGGCGTCAGGATGGCGCCGGGGGCGATGCAGTTGACGCGGATGCCCTGATCGCCGTGGTCGAGGGCGAGCGCCTTGGTGAGCGAGATCACCCCACCCTTGGCCGCCACGTAGGCGGCGTTGCGGTTCATCCCGGTGATGGCCGCCCCTGAGGAGATGTTCACGATCGACCCGCCGCCCGACTCGGCGATCCGGGGGATGGCCGCCCGCGACATCAGGAACGTGGAGGTGAGGTTGACCGTCAGGTAGCGCTCCCACTCCTCCCGCGAGAGATCGACGACCGTGTACCCCGGGCGGCTCCAACCGACGACGTTGACGAGCAGGTGGAGCGCCCCGAAGGCCTCGATCGCCGCCTGCACGACGCGTCGCGTGGCGGCCTCGTCGGTCACGTCGGCGACCACGGTCCGGACCCGCTCGGGACAGCTCGCGCGGGCGAGCGTGTCGGCCAGGCCAGCCTCGTCGACGTCGACCGCCACCACCGACGCCCCCCGCTCAGCGAAGAGCCAGACCGTGCCCTGACCGATCCCGGCCCCGCCAGCGGTCACGATCGCGACCTTCCCTTGGAGCTGCCCGCTCATCCTCGCCCCGCCTCCACAGGACGCCAGGCCGAGAATCGACGCTCGACCAGGTCGCCCAGCCAGTACAGGAGGAGGCTGAGCAGGACGGTGGCGATGAGGGGGGCCTCGTACTGGGCGGTCAACAGCTGGTTGCTGTAGTACGCCATCATCCCCCCCAGCCCGGTGCTGGACGTGATCATCTCGACCGCAACCGTGGTGACGATGGCACGGCCGATGGCGATCTTGAAGCCGCCGGCCAAGAAGGGCACCGTCCCGGGCAGCATGATCTTCACGAAGATCTCGCGCTCGCGGCCGCCGAACACCCGCGCCACGTCGATCAGCGCGTCCTCCACGCTCCTCACGCCCGATTGGGCGTTGATCGCGATCGGGAAGACCGAGGAGAGGAAGACGACGACCGCACGCATCGCGTCGTTGATGCCGAAGATGAGGATGAAGAGCGGGAAGAGCGCGATCGCCGGCACCGAGTAGAGGATCCGGACCACGATCTCGAGCAGGGACTCAACCAGCCGGTAGCGGCCCATCAGGATGCCGAGGGGCGCCCCCACCACGAAGGCGCTCCCCAGCCCGACCAAGAACGTGAGGGCGGTCTGGCGAAAGTTCCCAGGCAGCTCACCATCCCGAAGCTGATGGACCAGGGCGGCGAACGTCTTGGTCGGGGTGGAGAGGAGGATCGGGTTCAGGTACGACCCCACCAGCTGCCAAGCGAGCAAGATCACGACGATGCTGAGCCATGGGTAGACCTTCCATTGCAGGCTCGCCCATCGGTCTCGCCAGGTCGCGCGCACCAGCTCCAGCTGGGGGATCGGCTCGGTCGTCGGGCTCGCCATCGTCATGCCACTACCGCCTTGCCCGAAGGGATCGTGGTGACGTTCTGCGCTCGCAGCAGGCTCCAAGCTCGCCGGTGGGCATCGGCATACTCCTTCACCGCCCTGCAGTCGTGGTCGGTGCGCGGCTCGGGCAAGGTGACATGGATGCGATCGAGGATGGCGGCAGGACGGGCCGACATGACCAGCAAGGTGTCCGAGAGGTAGACGGCCTCGTCCAGGTCGTGCGAGACGAAGAGCACGGACACGCCCGTCCGCTCCCGCCAACGGAGCAGCTCGTCCTGCAGGATCCGTCGGGTCTGGGCGTCGAGCGCGCCGAAGGGCTCGTCCATGAGCAGGAGCTTCGGCTCGGTGACCAGCGCCCGGGCGATGCCCACCCGCTGCTGCATCCCGCCCGAGATCTGGTACGGGTAGTAGTGCTCGAACCCACCCAACCCGACCAGCTCGATGACCTCCCTCGCCCGCTGACGGTCGGCTGCTCTGAGGCGACGGTGGAGGCGGAGCTCGAGCGCGAGCTCGACGTTTCGCTGCACCGTCCGCCAGGGGAGCAGGGCGATCTGCTGGAAGACGTAGGCCGCGATCTCGCTCGGCCCGTTGACCTGCTGGCCGTCGATCAGGACCTTGCCGCTGGACTGCCTGACCAGCCCGGCCACGATCCGGAGCAGGCTGGTCTTGCCGCAGCCGGTCGGCCCGATGAGGGTGACGAACTCACGCTCCCGGACCTGGAAGCTGACCTGCTGGAGGACCCGAAGGACGCCTCCCTCCCTCGCCGGGCGGGGATAGGAGAGGGAGACCTCCTCGACGGAGACCAGGCACATCGCCCCATCCCCTCAGGAGGCCGATGGGAAGGTCAGCTGGGGGGGATCCCAGTACGCTGCCTTGTCGACCCCGATGCGGCCCAGCGCCGCCTTCACGATCGAGGGGTCGACCACCTGCCTGAGGGTGACCTTGCCATCGGCGGAAGGATTGACCGTCTTCAGATAGACATCGTCGAACCAGGTGGTCATCTCAGTCAGGTTCATGCAACCGTTGGCCTGGTACTGAACCTTCTCATAGTTCCAGGTGTTGTCGATGGACTGTGGGGTCTCCTGCGACATGTCCAGGTAGAGCCCCATGGCCTTTTTGAAGACGCTCTCGCTTCTCACCATGTCGCGAATCACCTGCATCGTCGCCACCACGAAGCGAGTGATCGCCTCCCTCTTCTCGGGGTCCTTGAGCGCGCTGGCGGTCGTGAACCAGCACTCGCAGCCACCCCAACCGGTGTTCCCGCTCACCGGGTTGAACGCCACCAGATGAAGGCCGTTGGCCGGGGTGAGGATGTAGGAGAGCTCCATGGGGATGGTGGTGAAGTCGATGCGCCCGGCCACCAGCGCCTGCGCCCGCGCGTCCTGCGTCCCGGCCACCACCCAGGTGACGTCCTTGTCGGTCAAGCCGGCCGAGGCGAGCAGGGCGTGGATCTGCACGTAGCCGGGATCCGTGGGGTTGGGGCCGATGGCCAGGCCGATCCTCTTGCCCTTGAGGTCGCTCACGGTGTTGATCGACGTCTTGGCGCCGAAGTACCACTTCTGGTGGGTCAAGGAGGGGTCGCTGTTCAGCTCCCCCCCGATGTAGCGGATGTCGGTGCTCCCGGCGGCATAGGCGCCGATGCCAGCGGCGACGGCGGCACCGGCGACGTCAGCCCTCCCCGCGACCAGCGTCTGGATCGTCCCCGCCGAGGCCGTGGACACGTTGACGAAGGTCACCTCGAGGCCCTGCCGCTTGTAGTAGCCGAGGTCCTTGGCGGCGGGCTCCATCATGCAGCAGACGGGCGGCTTGCCCGGCCAGGGCAGGGCCACGGTGAGGGCGTAGGACTTGCTGGGGCCGCTGCCCGAGGCGCTCGACGCGCCGCCACAGGCCGCGACCGCGAGCACCGCCAGCAGGGCTCCAAGCGCTCGTTTCATGGGCTACCTCTCCTCTTCGTTCGCACGGGGGCGTGCCCCCGCCTTCGACGACCGGGCGACGCGCGCAGCTCGTGCCCCCTGGGGCTCGCGCCGGGATCGCCCGATGAGCCCCGCCGACCGGGCCGCATGCCGCCTACGCCCCCCTGGCATGCGGGGCGGCCCCAAGGCTGAGAGGGAGCGTTCGAAGGCGAACGCCGGTGGCACGGGCGATGGCGTTGGCGACCGCCGGCGGTCCAGGAAGGATCGACGGCTCCCCCACCCCACGCGCTCCCAGCGGACCAAACGGGGACGGCACCTCGACCAGCTCGACGACGACCGGGGGGGCGACCTCGATCGTGGGCAGCTCGTAGGTCAGGAAGCTCGTGGTGGCGCCGCAGCCGACCTCCCACCGCAGCTCCTCGCCGAGGGCCCGTCCGATGCCCTGGAGCAGGCCACCGTGGATCTGGGCCTCGATCTCGGCTGGGTTGAGGGCACGTCCCACGTCATGGACCGCCGCGTACGAGGTGAGCCGCCACCCCCCGGTTTCCCGATCGACGTCGACACCGGCGACATGGACCGCGGCCATCGGGGAGCTGGCAGCGACCCGCACTCGACCCTGGCCGTGGACCGGGGGGTACGGGGAGTGGGCGCCGTAGATCCTGGCGGCGAGATCGGCGACCGTGCAGGAGCGGCGCGGGGCTCCCCTGACCCGGACCCGGCCCGCCTCCATCTCGAGGTCCTCAACCGCAGCCTCCAGCTCCTCGGCGGCGACCTCGAGCAGTTGGCGTCGAGCATCGGCGGCGGCTCGGACGACCGCGTTGCCGAGCACGTAGGTCACCGCGCTCCCCCCCGCGCCGAGCGAGTAGGGGGCGGTGGCAGAGTCGGCCACCTCGACCGCGACCCGCTCCAGGGGAAGGGCGAAGGCCTCGGCCGCGAGCATGGCCAGGGTCGTGCCCGTCCCGCTGACGTCCACGGTCCCCACCTGCACGGTGAGCGACCCGTCGGGGTTGAGCCGGCACTGAGCCGCTGCCGCCCCCTCATAGCCGTCCCACACCCCGTAGGCGAGGCCAGCCCCCTGGCCGAGCTGCGCCAGCAGCGGCCGCGCCGCCTGCAGGCACTCGACCCCGCCGACGCGCGGCCAGGTCCCCCCGACCGGATCCGGCTCGCCCGCCTGGCGAAGGTTCTTGAGCCGAAGCTCGATGGGATCCTCGCCCAGCGCCTGGGCCAGCTCGTCGATGGCCGACTCGAGCGCGAAGCACGCCAGCGCTCCCGGCTGGCCGCGGTAGGCCCGAGCCGGGGGCGTGTTGGTCATCACCCCCGAGCAGTCGATCCGGTAGGCGGGAAGGTGGTAGGGACGGGCCAGGAACGCGCCCACCCGGCTGGCGGGGAAGCCCGGGCCGGCGCCGTTGTCGACCAGGACTCGCGCGACGAGGGCTCGCAGCCGCCCATCGGCATCCGCTCCCAGCCGGAGGTCGATCACGCAGCCGGTGGCTCGACCACCGAGCAGGACCTCCTCCGAGCGCGTCAGCTCGAGCCGGACCGGCCGACCCACCCGGCGTGCCAACCAAGCCACCAGCGGCTCCAGCAGCACCCCGAGCTTCCCGCCGAACCCGCCGCCGACCGGCGTGGGGATGACGCGCACCGCCGAGCCGGGAAGGCCGAGCGCAGCCGCGCAGAGCTCATGGGTGACAAAGAGCGATTGGGTGGGGGTCCAGACCGTCACCCCAACCCCGGCTTGGTCGTGGGCAACCGCGACGTGCGGCTCGAGCGGCATCTGATGGACCGCGGGCAACCGGTAGCGCCCCTCCACGACCACGGCACCGGCGGCCATCGCGGCCTCGACGTCGCCGGCCTCCAGCAGGGCGTGATCGGTCAGGTTGGAGCGGTCGGGGAGCACGGATGGGGCGCCGGCCTCGAGCGCGGCCTCGGCGTCGACCACGGCCGGCAACGGCTCGTAGTCCACCCGGACCAATGCCGCGGCGTCGGCGGCCAGGGCCTCCGTCTCGGCGACCACCGCCGCGACCGGCTGGCCCGGGAACACGACCCGATCCGTCGCCAGCAGGAGGAGGGAGGGCATCGCGACGCCGGCCAGGTCAGCGCCGGAGACCACGGTCAGCACGCCGGGCAAGGCGCTCGCCAAGGCGCCGTCGACGTTGACGACCCGGGCCGCGACGTGGGGGCACAGGACCAGCCGAGCGTGGACCAGGCCGGGAGGTCGGAGATCGCCTGCGTAGACGGTCTCCCCCCGTACCTTTGCCCCTCCCTCGATCCGGCGTTGCCCGGTTCCGACCAAGGTCTGCATGGCCGCTTAGGACTTGGAGAGGACCTTGAGCAGGAAGGGGAGGGAGGTCGCCGCCTGCCTCAGATCAACGTCGCCCTTGCTGAACCAGTAGCTGGTCTGCGCCACCAGAGGCAGGTAGTCGTCGTTCTTGAGAAGCTCCTCTTGGAAGCTCGCCCAGTGCCGGCAGCTCTCGGCGCCGGTGGTGGCCTCGGCGGCGGCGTACTCCTGATCCAGGATCGGATCGGTGATCCGGGCGAAGTTGGGGACCCGCGGGGGGCCGCTCAGGCGTGAGGCCAGCTTGGCCGGGAGCGGGGCCGTCCCGTTGACCTGGAGGATGGTCGCGTCGAAGTTGCCGGGGATCAGGTAGCTCGAGATCCAGGTCGAGGTGTCCGTGACGTTCGCGACCACCGTCACCCCGAGGTCGGTCCATTGCTTGACGAGGTAGTCGGGCACGGGGTCGAAGTCGTGTCCCTGGGCGTAGGAGATCGTGAGCGGCTTGCCGTCCTTGGTCATCTTGCCGTTGACGAGGGTGTAGCCGTCGGCGGTGAGGATCGACCTTGCCTTGGCGAGGTCGGGCCGGGGCAACAGCTTGGCCGTGGCGGGGTCGAAGCAGCGCGCCGCCGGCGTCTCGAAGCTGGTCGTGGTGATCCCATAGCTCGGGCCACCAAGGGCAGCCAGCACCGCCTTGGGGTCGATGGCCGTGATCAGCGCCCGCCGTACCGCCGGGTCGGCGGTCGGGTGGTTGGGCAGCTGGTTGAACACCAGCGGGTTGGCCAGGTAGAGCTGGATGCGCTGGTGCTCAACGCTCGAGTTGGCGAGGAGCCGCTGGACGTCCGGCCCGGTCACCGTGCCGGCGTCGATGCCGCCACTGAGGATCAGGTTGGCGGCCGTGGCCTCGTCGGTGACCTCCTTGAAGACGATCGTCTTCGGGATGCCCGGGGTCTTCGCCGTCACCCCCTCCGGCCCCCACGTGAAGTCAGGGCGGAGGCGTGCCGTGATGTGGTCGCCATGGACGGCGTCGACCAGCGTGTAGGGACCGGCACCGTCAGGGGTGGTGGCTAAGGACCGGGGGTCTTTGAGCCCGGCCGGGCAGACGATCCCGGTCTGGAGGCCGGGGTCGAGCTGGGTGAAGCCGTAGACCAGGTCGCTGAACGGCGTGCCAACCGAGAAGGTCACCGTCCCGCTGGCATCGTCCGCGGTCACGGTGTAGGGCCCCGGTCCAAAGAGAGCGGCGTTGTTCGGGGCCTTGATGTCGATCATCCGCTGCAGCGAGTCCTTCACCACCTCCGGGGTCACCCGCGCGCCGTCCGAGCAGGTGGCATCGGTCCGCAGCTTGAAGGTGACCGACGTCGCCGTCGCCGTGTAGGACCTGGCCAGGTACGGCACGATCTTGCCGCTGCCGTCGATCGCCAGGAGGGTCGCATAGAAGACCGAGGCGTACTCCCGGCAGGTGGTGCAGGTGGCCGGGTCCCAGGTATCGAAGTCACGGGTGCCTCGGATGGTGAGGGTGCCACCGCTCACCGGCCTGGCCCCAGCCGTGCCGCTCGTGCTGTTGTTGCTGCCACCACCGCACGCGCTGGCGAGGACGGCGGTGACGGCGATGACGGTGGCCCCGCGGGCAAGGGAGCGACGGCTCCAGCTCGGCCCCATGGTTCCCTCTCCTCCTTTCTTCCATCCTCCGTCCGGGGGCGACCTCCGGTCCGGGAATACTACAGCGAATCGCAAAAACCGTCAATCTGATTGGCTAAAATTGAAACTGTTTCGGAAAACAGATACGATCACCCCGATCCATTCTCAAAAATGAGGCCATCTGGATGTCCATCCTGAACAGATTCCGACTTGACGGCCGGGTGGCTATCGTGACGGGCGCCTCCTCCGGCCTCGGCGTGACCTTCGCCACCGCCCTCGCCGAGGCCGGTGCCGACGTCGCCCTGGTCGCCCGGCGGGTCGACCGCCTGGCCGCCACCTGCCGACTGGTCGAGCACGTCGGCCGCCGGGCGCTCGCGATCCAGGCCGACGTGACGCGCCCGGAGGACTGCCGTCGCGCCGTCGAGCAGACGATGGAGTCCCTCGGGCACGTCGACGTGCTGGCCAACAACGCCGGCGTCGGGACCGCGGTGCCCGCCAGTCGAGAGACGCCGGAGGAGTTCCGCCAGGTGATCGAGGTCAACCTGAACGGCTGCTACTGGATGGCGCAAGCGTGCGGCCGGGTGATGAGGCCCGGCAGCAGCATCGTCAACGTCAGCAGCATCGTCGGCCTCGTCACGGCCGGGCTGCCGCAAGCCGCCTACAGCGCCAGCAAGGCCGGGCTGCTCGGGCTGACCCGCGACCTCGCCGGGCAGTGGACCGGCCGCAAGGGCATCCGGGTCAACGCGCTGGCACCCGGGTTCTTCCCCAGCGAGATGACCGAGCGCCTGCCCGAGGGGTACCTGGAGGCGCAGGTCGCGCGATCGCCCATGGGACGGGCAGGCCGCCCCGAGGAGCTGGCGGCGGCGCTCATCTTCCTCGCCAGCGACGCCGCCAGCTACGTGACCGGGCAGGTGCTGGTCGTCGACGGTGGCCTGACCATCAGCTGAGCACCTCGAGCCCCACCTCGAGCAGGCCGTAGATGGTCGCGGTCAACGCCGGGTAGATGGGGTCGGGACGCCTGCCGGTGAGGTGCAGGCGCAGGTTGTAGCCCAGGATGGCCGAGTACTTGAAGCAGGTGAGCGCCAGATAGTAGGCGAACTCCTCACCGGGGGCGCCGCTCAGCTCGCGCACCTGCTCGGGCGAGACGGCGACGGCGCCGCCCGGGTTGGGGTCGCCCTGGAAGCGACGCCGCAGGGCGACAACCCCAAGGCAGGCGTAGTCGAGCAACGGCTGGCCGATCTCCGCGATCTCCCAGTCGACGATCGCCGCCACCCCCGGCCCGCCGAAGATCAGGTTGCCGTAGTGGAAGTCGCCATGGACCAGGCAGGGCGCCCGCTCGGCCGGTCGCCTGCCGGCCAGCCGGGCGTGGAGGGCCCGCGACCCGGCCAAGAGGTCCTCGGGCGCCCGCTCCATCAGCCACTGCCACCGCGCGAGCTCGGACTCCAGGCTCATCGGCCGCTCCTCGAGGGGCAGCCTGGCCGGGGGCACCGCCTGCACGGAGCGCAGGGCCACGACCGCCTCCTCGAGGACCCGCTCGGGGCCCAGGCGCCCGACCGCCTGCTCGACGTCCTCCCCTGGCACCTCCTCCATGGCGATGAAGGGGCGGCCCACGCGCGTCGCCTCGCCCTCGACCACCAGCGGGACGGCGGGCACGGGGACGCCGGCGTCGCGGAGCGCGGCCATGATGCGGCCCTGACGGACGACGTCGGCCGGCCCCCGCGGCCTCGTCCCCGGCGGCGGGATCCGGACCACCAGCCGGCGGCTGAGGCCGGTCCCGGTGACGCACACGCGGTAGGTGAACCCCGAGTGGCCACCCGGGACCGGCTCGGCCGAGGCAAGGGTCGCGTCGGGCACGCCGAACCGGGTCCGGCAGTGCGCCTCGAGGTCCGGCCGCAGCGCCTCCAGGGCGGCGACGGCCGGGCTAGGGGGCATCTCCCGGCGGGCGTGGGGCCGGGGGTCGCCGATCAGCGCCGACCCCACGCCCGCAGCAGGCGACCGGTGATCGCGGGGGGAGGGCCCGGGCCAGCTCGGCGATCTCGCCCTGATCCGGCACGTAGGGCACGTTGGGGCGGGCGCTCACCGCGCACCTCCGAGGGGGCGATGGCTGGCCGCAGCTCCTCCCGGGGCCGGTTCGGGCCGGGGTGACCGCCCAGGCCCCACCGCCATCGAGGCCGGGCAGGTCGTGCCCAGGGAGCGAGGGGAGGCGACGGGCGGGGTCACGAGGTCGACGTCCGTTGCCGCCGAGTACGCAATAGCACTCACGCGGCACCCCTCACGGGGTTGCCCTTGCGGGCTTCGCGCTTCCCCGCCGCGTGCCCGGGAGGCCCGGGTCTTACCACGGCTCTGCGCTTCGCGAAGGCTCCAACTGAGCCTACGGGCGGGGTCCCCACCAAGCCAGCTTGGTGGGGTGCCCCGGGCGAGTACCTCGCCAGGTTGATCGCGGCGTTCTCATCGCGCTGGTGGC
>DATGLL010000175.1:0-5498 GCA_035294145.1 Candidatus Dormiibacterota bacterium
TGCTGCGTCGGCGCTCCCGGTCCCTCTCCCGGAGCCAGTGCGGCTCGAATCGCTGCCGGCGCAAGGAACGGCGTCGAGCCCGGCTCCAGGCCCATCTCGCCGCCCTCCGGCGCCACGAGATCCCTCGGCTCACCACCCGGCCGGCCACACCCCACGGCCGGATCGTGGGGGAGGGGCTGGACGCCGCCGGCAGGCTGCGCCAGAAGGGGATCCCGGGGGCGCGGGCGCGGCGCCGGGGACCGGCCGAGGCGGCCCTGGCCGAGCTCCGCCGGCAGCTTCGTTACCAGACCCCCTGGTACGGCTCGGAGGTGGTGGAGGCCGACCGGTGCTTCGCCAGCTCGAGGACCTGCACTGCCGGCGGATGCCTTCAGGATCTCGGCTGGGCCGAGCGTTGGATGTGCTCCGAATGCAGTGGAGGCTGGCGGCAGGATGAGAGTGCAGCGACCAATCCCGATGCCAGATGGCTCGGAGGGCTTGAGTGGGACCTCCATGAGGCGTGGAAGCGGGAGCCCATGGGGGAACCCCGAGGCGGGGTGTCGCCAGGGTCCGAAGGACTGGGATTGGGCGAACCGGCCAGGGTCACCCCGCCGGGAGGGCTGAGGAGGTGGGTGGCGAGAGGGGCTCCTAGGCAATGGCGGGACCCGAGGCATGTATTAGCGAGCCAAGGCAGGCTCGCGATCCCCCGTGCGACGAGCCCACCACCCTGCTGATCCCAAACCTGAGGCAAGGCCGTCTTCAGGCCTGATCCTGGAAGCGAGGGGCGGGAAGAACTAGAATCACCCCCCATGGTTCCCCAGCCAGTTGACTACAGCGCGCCCTTCCAGCGTGCCATCGAGCTGATCGGGAAGCGCTGGTCAGGACCGATCATCCGGGCGCTGATGTCCAGGCCAGCGCGTTTCAACCAGCTGCTGATGGGCATCCCTGGAATCAGCGATCGGGTCCTGACCGAGCGGCTTCGCGAGCTCGAGACCGAGGGCCTGGTCGAGCGCCTCGTCGATCCTGGCCCCCCAGTGCGGGTTAGCTACCGGCTCACGCCGCGTGGACGGGCACTGCGCCCGGTGATCGCCTCGGTCGATGCTTGGGCGGCGACCTGGCTGACGCCCTCTTCAAGCGGATCGGCTGCTGGCTGAGAGCAGGCCGAGTTCAGAGGTCGGCTCCTTGGTCGGCCTCCAGCCCGCTGCTACGCTTACAGCGATGCCGCTGGGCAACATCTTTCGGCGCCGGTCACCGGACGCTGGCAGCTGTCCGGGGTGCGGTGGACCGCTTCCCCCCGGCGCCACCTTCTGTCCCAGTTGCGGGATCCGTGTCGATGAGCCGGACGCTCAACCGCTCTATATCGTGGATCGAACGACCGGGCTCTTCAACGAGCGGTTCATCCGACCGGTACTAGAGGACGAGCTCTCGCGTGCCCATCGCTACGGGCGCCCATTAGGGGTGGTGCTGGTCGAGCCTGTTCCCGACGGACGAGCTGCCGGGCCGGAGGCAGACGAAGAGGCGCTGCGCATGATGGGGGCGGCGGTTGCGGCCACGCTCCGGGAGGTGGACACGCCAGGGGTACTCAGCCAGCATCCGCCAGCCCTGCTCGCTGTCCTGCCCGAGACCGATGTGGCCGGCACCGCCCACGCGGCGAACCGCGTGCTGGAGGCTATCAACGCCTCGTTGGCAACCCGTGGCCGTCGCGCGGCGGTCGGGATCGTTTGGATCCATCCCGGCCAGCGGCTGAGGGCCGACGCGGTGATCGAAGCGGCCAGTCGCTCGCTCCACACCGGGAGGCCGGAGCTGCTGGGTCGTTGAGGTGACCCGATGCCCACGTCGATCGACCTCTACCTGGCTCGTCATGGAGGGACGGCTTGGACGCGCAGTGGCCGACACACCGGCCGAACGGACCTCCCTCTGTTGCCCGAGGGCGAGGCCCAGGCTCGACGACTAGGGCAACGCCTCGCTGGCATTCGGTTCGTGGCCGTGTTTTCCAGCGATCTCCAGCGGACCCTCCGTACGGCAGAGCTGGCGGGCTTCCCCGCTCCATCCCAGACCCCCCTGTTGCGTGAGTTCGACTACGGTGACTACGAGGGGCTGACCAGCGACCAGATCTGGGCCAAACGCCCTGGTTGGCAGATCTACGTAGATGGCTGCCCAGGCGGGGAGACCCCAGCTCAGGTCTACGAGCGAGCCCTGGCCTTCCTTCGCCAGCTGGAAGGGCTGGAGGGAGCGGTGCTTGCCTTCTCCCACGGCCACTTCGGCCGTGCCCTGGCGGTGGCGTGGGTGGGCCTGGGCATCGCCGCGGCCGCCTGCCTGGCCCTCGATCCCGCTAGCCTCTCGATGCTTAGGGAGGGGAACCGGGGACGGGTGATCCAGCTCTGGAACCTGGTGCCGTAAGGGCCGTGCAGAAGCCGGTGGCCCCCGGTTCCTGCCAACGGCGCCCATAGGTCGTTGAAGGTGAGCTGGCCAGGAGAGATCAGCTCGTCTCCTCGCTCGCTTCGGCCTCCCCCACCATTGCGCCCCATCGCTCCTCGACACGGCCCGCCCGGTAGATGAACAGGGCGACGGCCCAGGTCAGCACGAACAGGGCCACGATGACAAAGCCTGCCTGGCCGATGAAGTCCCATCCTTCGATTGCGCTCCAGGGCTGGCCTTGCAGGTTCGTGACCTGGATGATGATCTGGAGCAGCTCGATCACGCCGATCACCAGCGCGATGAGCACCGACAGCGCAGTGACGGTCAGGTTGTAGAAGACCTTCCGGATCGGATTGGAGAAGGCCCAGGAGTAGGCCTTGGACATGAAGGCCCCGTCGGTGGTGTCCATGAGGGACATGCCGGCGGCGAAGAGCAGCGGTAGCGAGACGACGGCAAAGAAGGGAAGCCCCCTGGCTGCAGCACCGGCGGAGATGCCGAGCAGGGCAACCTCGGAGGCGGTGTCGAAGCCCAGCCCGAAGAGGAACCCGATCGGGTACATGTGCCAACTGTCATCCACGAGCCGGAAAAGCCGCCCGAAGGCCCTACTCATCAGGCCTCCTGCCACCAGCTCGTGCTCAAGGGACCGCCGGTTGTAGCGGCCCTTGCGCATGCGCTGGAAGACCCCGATGATGCCGAGGAGGATGATCAGATTCAGGATGCCGATCAGCACCAGGAAGGCGCCCGATACCGTGGTGCCGATGATGCCACCGATGCTCCTCAACTCTCCGTTCTCGCTGACCACCCCTTGGACGATGGTGCGCACGGCCAAGCCGAGGGCAAGGGCGATGAGGAAGACGACCGTGGAGTGCCCAAGCGAGAAGAAAAACCCGACTCCGACCGGCTTCTTGCCTTGCTGCAGCAGCTTACGGGTGGTGTTGTCGATGGCCGAGATGTGGTCAGCGTCGAAGGCATGCCGGAGGCCGAAGGAGTAGGCCAATGCGCCCAAGGCGAGGAAGGCAGGATGCTTCCAGCCGTACATGAGGAGCAAGCCAAAGCCAAGGAGGTGGAGGAAGAGGATCGCGCCGTAGAAGCCCCCCAGTCGCCTCTTCTCGCCCGGATCGAAGGTGCGATTCAAGGTCTCGACCCACGTCGCCATCGACAACCTCCCTTGACCGTGCGCTATCGGGACCGCTGAGATCCCCTCCACAATAACAGGACCTGGTCGCAAATGGAGAGCCTTGGCGCTGCCGCTCCCGATGCTAAGATGCGGGCAGATGACGAGATCGTTCCTGCGTCTCGATCTCAACAATCGTCCTCTGCGATTGGCCAACCGCGTCCGGTTGGAGCTCCTCCCGGTCTTCTCCCGTCCCTCGGGCCTCTCATGGTTGCGGCCTTGCGGTCGAGAGGCGTGGCGTGTCCCTGCCGCCGATTGCTCGATTTGGCAGACGGTGCTCGGCTCCCTCGCCGAGCGGCGGCTCCAGGCTCTCGTAGTCCACTCGACCTCTTGGCGGCAGGAAGCGGATGGGGTCGTGATGCTGACCCACCTAGCCGTGGTCCGGCCGCCCGCTGACGTCCCCGACGGGTTCGAAGAGCGTCCTGTGATGCGCTGCCCGCTCGCTCGAGGGGATCCGACCAGCCCCCCTCCACATGTGGAGATCGAGCAGGTGCTCGAGCACGCGCTTCGTCACCTGGCCTGGCTAGCTCGCGATGACCGGGAGGTCGCTTCGGCACTGGATGGTCTCTGGCATCGAGCCCTGCAGGCGTACCGTCCTGAGCCCATGCGGGTCTTTCGCGCCCCCGCCCATGCGGTCCGTGGCCACGGTGAGCCGCCGAGGCATCGGTCATCACCGCTCGCGAGACCAGGCGATGAGTCACGCACCGCCGCCCAGGCACCTAAACGCTCGGCGGGCTAAAGGGTTCCAGGGCGTCGCCGGTAGGGGGGCCGCGACGGTCAACCCGAAGTCACGATCACGACACCGGTCGCCAGTGGACTCTCGTGGGTGGGCGCTGCCGTAGAGCATTCCCAGGTCGTCCCCCGCTGCTTCCGCATGGGCAAAGCTCATCCCGGTCGGGGACCTGGAGGCCCCGGCGAGCCCCCGAGGCAGGCCGTCGTCTCTGCCCGAGGATCCTCCGCCGACCAGCGGAGGACCCTGATCGCCAGCTCCCACGGGGGTCACCTGAGGCGACCAGACGGGAGCAAAGGCTTGGCGATCAGCCGGGCAAGGCGGGCCGTGGCGACCAACGGGAGCCCATCGAGATCCCGGGATTTCGATAGAGGCCCATATGGAGAATCCTCTGCACCGCCCTCCTGGCCCGGGCTGCGCCAGTGTTGGAGCCGAGAGAGGAGTGCCAAGCGCGTCGACAAAGGACCGATGAGGCCTGGCGACCGGAGATCCTCAAGGGGCGTGCTCTGGGGCGTCAGGACCACGGGCGAAGGTAGCGGTCCCGGTGAGGGCAGCTCGATGGGCAGCGCGTGGGCCCTTCGCTTCAAGGGCGAGGGACAAGAGCCCGACCGAGCCACGTGCTCGGCGGCTCAGCATGGACCGGGCACCGATCCTCGCCACCACGATGGGGCAAGGCAGTGGTGGGTTTTCGGGTGGGGGTGGCCCGTCGCCGCTGCCCAGGGGCGTTGAAATCGGACCCACCCCAGCTGCGCTGGTGTGGAGCCGGTCCCGGCTGCGCTGGATCTTGCGCCGCGTGCGAGGGACGGCGTAGCGCCGGGCCGAGAGGCAAGAGGCGCCGGGCTCCAGGTCCGCCTCGTCGCGCTTCGGCGGCAGGAGTTCCATCGCCTCGGACGGGGTTGGCCGCGGCCAGCGGCCGGGCCGTCAGGGAGGAGTTGGAGGTGGCCGGGGCGTGGGCCACGGTTTCATGCCGGTGGAGACCGGCCGGCTCTTTCCCAGCTCAAGGGCCAGCGCTGCCGGTGGGATGACGGGTGGCGATCCCGCTGGCCAGGGGGGAGGCCCAGGTTGGAGCTTCCATGAGTCATGGAGCCGCGGCACGGGGTCCTGTGGGGCACCGGCCACGAACTGGTGTGCCAGGGAGGTGGCGAGGAAGCGTGAGGTCCAAGAGGGTTGACAACAGCTGACGCGCCTATACACTACAAT
>DATGLL010000176.1:0-22589 GCA_035294145.1 Candidatus Dormiibacterota bacterium
CGCCGGGCCGGGACGGGGAGCTTGCCCGACTGGAACCAGCGGTAGGCGGTCACGGGGTGGATGCCTTGCTCGCGCGCCCACTGCTTCAAGTTCATGGAAGTGGATTGTAGTGTATGGGCGCGTCAGCTGTTGTTAACCCCCGTCCACGTCGGGGTGGCCCCGCTCTGGGGCTTCCTCATGCCCGTCTTCGGCCTCATCCAGGGCGCGTTGCTGCCCGAAGACGCCCTTTTGGTGATCCAGGTCCTGCACCTGCTGGTGGGTCTGGCCGGGGTCGCCCTGGCCGGGAGCCTCGCCGCACGCATCCGTCGGAGGGGGATCGCCACGGCGAGGTCGGCTGAGCCCGTGCCCTCTCCAGGGCTCTGGCTCCTGCTCAGGCCACGTCCTCGGCTGCCTCGGCCAGGGCCCCCTGCAGCACGCGCGAGAAGGTCGGGTAGGGGTGGATGGTGTCGGCCATGAAGGAGATCGGGATCCGGGCCCGCACCGCCAGGGTCAGCTCGGAGACGATCTCGCCCGCGCGTGGGCTCACCACCGTAGCACCCACCAGCACCCCGGCCACCTGGTCCACCACCAGCTTGATCAGCCCGCCTTCGAAGCCGTGGATGGAGGACCGGATCGCCTCGCCAGCGTCGACCGCAACCGTTCGGACCTCAAGGCCGCCGTCGTGGGCGGCCGCCTCGCTGAGGCCCACCGAGGCCACCTCGGGGTCGGTGAAGGTGACCCGGGGCACGGCGGTGTGGTTGGCCCTCGCCGGCCGCCCCCGGAGCTGACGGCCGATCACGGTCCCGTGGTAGTGGGCCAGGTGGGTGAAGCCGCCGAGGCCGGTCACGTCCCCTCCCGCCCAGATGCCGCCCGACGCCCGCAGGGTGGTCGGGTCCACCTCCACCCAGCCGTGGGAGAGGCGCACACCGGCCGCCTCGAGGTCGAAGCCGGTCAGGTCAGGTCGCCGTCCCGTTGCGACCAGCAAACGCTGGGCGGAGAGGAACTGGTGGCCGGACATCCGCAGCCGTGTCCCCCCATTCTCCTCCCGCTCGACCGCTTCCACCCGGGCCCCGGTCACGACCCGGATCCCCTCGGACTCGAGGTGGCGCCGCAGCAACGCTCCGGCCTCCGGTTCCTCGCTGGGCAGGAGGCGGTCGGCCCCCTCGACCACCGTCACCTGGGAGCCGAAGCGGGCGAAGGCCTGTGCCAGCTCCACCCCCACCGCGCCCCCGCCCAGCACCAGCAGGCTCGGGGGCAACTCGCCGGTTCTGACCGCCTCACGGTTGGTCCAGGGGTCGACCGTCTCCAGGCCGGGGAGGGCGGGGAGGACGGGGACAGTTCCGGTGCAGACGACCACTCCCCGGTGGGCGATCAGCTGTGTGCCCTCCACCTCCACCCGGCGGGGACCGGTCAACGTCCCGCGACCGCGGATCAGCACCGCCCCTTGGCGCGCCAATGCCGTGGCGGCGCCGGTGTCGTCCCACCCTCGGGCCATGAGAGCGGTGCGACGGGCGACCCGGTGGAAGTCCGTCTCGACCTCGACCCGGGCAGCCGCCAGCTCACGGGCCCGCTTCGCCTCGGCGACCACCTCCGCCGACCGGAGCATGGTCTTGCTCGGCACGCAGCCCCAGTAGGGACACTCGCCGCCCACCAGGCGCTCCTCCACCACCGCCAGGGTGAGGCCTGAACCGGACAGCTCGGCAGCCACGGCCTCGCCGCACACCCCACCCCCCAGGCAGACCACGTCGAACTCGCGGTCCATCACCTAGTCCTCCTCACGGGGCCTTCGCCACCGGATCTCTCACTCGGCCTGACCCCTCACCGGGGTCGACCATCATGCTAGCACTGTGGCGAACAAATGTACGGTTTGGGCCCGGACGCGGCTATGCCGCAGGGATCGGACTCCCAGGTGTGGCGTCGGCCTCAGCTCCGGCGGGCGGCGAAAGTCCCGAAGGTCACCGCGAGCGAGCGCACACGGCCGTTCTCGACCTGCAGGTTGACCTTCTCGGCGCAGACGCGCGGGGCGGCCATCAGCCACCGTTCTAGGGCCCTGCGCTGGACGGCCGGCATGGCCTGCCGGGCGGTCCAGTCCGAGAAGTCGTAGGTGCGCCGGACCAGGGGGTCCATCGCCTCCACCTCAAGGCCCGCCCCATGCAGGAGGGAGCACCATTCCGAAGGGCGGCGTGAGCGCACGTGGCTGGGGTCTCGCCAGACCTCGAGGCGGTTGATGAAGGCGTCGATCAGGTCATCCTCGGGGGCCATGTTGTCGAACACCACCAGGCGCCCGCCGGGACGGAGGACCCGAGCCACCTCGGCCAGGAACCGTTCCGGGCGTGGGAAGTGGTGGGCGGCGTAGCGGCAGACGACGAGGTCCAGGGTGGACGCCGCCAGCGGCATGGCCTCGGCGTCTCCGGCCAGGAGGCGGACGTGGACGGTCTCCCGCGCCTGCAGGTGCCGCGCCGCCTCCCGCAGCATAGCTGGCGCCAGGTCCAAGGCGATGACCTCGCGGACGTGGGGCGCGAAGGCCAGCGCCGTGTGGCCCGCGCCGGTGGCCACGTCCAGTAGGCGCTCGCCGCCGGTCGGCCGGGCCAGCTCGATCATGCGCGCCAGCTCCTCGCCCCCGGCGTGGGTGCGGGAGGACCGATAGCGCGAGGCCTGACGCCCGAATCGGGCCTGGGCGAGCCGCTTCAGCTCGCGATCCTCCGCCCGCTCCTGCTCCCCGGCGCTCACCGGCCCAGGCTAGCAGCTCGTCCCCAGGCCCGGGAGCAGTAGCCTCGAGGTCATGGCCGTGGTCACGAAGGGCGGATGTGCCCACGACTGCCCGGACACCTGCGCCTGGGAGGTCACCGTCGAGGGGGGGCGGGCGGTGAGGCTGGTCGGGGTGCGGGACCACCCCTACACGCGCGGGACCCTGTGCGCCAAGGTCCACCACTACCTCGACCGTGTCTACAGCCCGGAGCGCGTCCTGCGCCCCCTCCGCAGGGCCGGCCCCAAAGGCGAGGCCGTCTTCGCGCCGGTGAGCTGGGAGGAGGCGCTGGTGGACATCGCCGCCCGGCTGGGCGAGGTCGTCGCCCGCTGGGGCGGCGAGGCTGTGCTGCCCTATAGCTACGCCGGCAACCTCGGGCTGATCCAGTACGCGTCCATGGATCGGCGGTTCTTCGCCCGCCTGGGAGCCAGCCGCCTGGCGCGGACCATCTGCGGCGACACGGCCGGGGCGGGGGTCGCGGCCGCGCTCGGCACCACCACCGGTGTGCTTCCCGAGGACATCCAGCATGCCCGCTTCATCGTGCTGTGGGGGACGAACACCATCGTCACCAACCTGCACCTCTGGCCCTTCGTGCGTCGCGCCCGGCAGGCGGGGGCCAGGCTGGTGGTGGTGGACCCGGTCCGGACCCGGACCGCACGCGAGGCCGACTGGCACGTGCGCCCGCTGCCGGGCACCGACGCCGCCCTGGCCCTGGGCATGATGCACGTCATCGTCGCCGAGGGCCTCCACGACGAGGCCTACCTGCGCGACCACTGCAACGGCTGGCCCGAGCTGCGGGCACGACTGGCCGAGTACCCGCCCGAGCGGGTCGCGGCCCTGACCGGGGTCGAGCGCGGGGAGATCGTACAGCTGGCCCGTGCCTACGCCACCACCCGCCCGGCCTTGATCAGGACCCTGGTCGGGGCGGAGAAGCAGCCCCTGGGGGCGACGAGCTTCCGGACCATCGCCTGCCTCCCGGCCGTGGTCGGGGCCTGGAGGGAGCTGGGCGGTGGCCTCGCCCACTGGACCCGCAGCCTGTTCGCAGAGGCGGTGGCGGCCGGGGCCCTGGCCGGGGCTCATCCTCGGACACGGGTCCTCAACATGGTGCAGCTGGGCCGGGCCCTGACCGATCCCGGGCTGATCCCCCCGGTGAAGGCGCTCTTCGTCTACAACAGCAATCCCGCCGCCACCGCCCCCAACGCGGGCCTGGTCCGCCGTGGGCTGGCCCGCGACGACCTCTTCACCGTGGTGCACGACCTCTTCGTCACCGATACCGCCCGCTACGCCGACTACCTGCTGCCGGCCACCAGCTTCCTGGAGCACCTGGACCTGCTCCTTTCTTGGGGGCATACCTACCTGACCCTCAACCAGCCGGCCTTGCCGCCGCAGGGGGAGTCGGTCTGCAACACGGAGCTGTTCCGACGGCTGGCGGCGGCCATGGGCTGGGGGGAGGAGCCCGGGTTCCGGGAGACGGACGAGGACCTGATCCGTCGGGCCTTGAGCAGCGGGCATCCCTACCTGGAGGGCATCGACCTGGACTCGCTGCGGCGGCGGGGGTGGGCGCCGCTCCGCCTGCCTGCCTCGCGCCGGGTGCCCTTCGCACACGGTGGCTTCCCCACCGCCTCGGGACGTTGCGAGCTCATGGCCGATCCCGCGCCCGGCTTCACGCCCCCACCCGAGGACCCGCGTCACCCCCTGGTCCTGATCAGCGCCAAGCACGCCGTCCACTTCCTCAACTCCAGCTACGCGCACCTGCCCTGGCACCGACGCGCCGAGGGCGAGATGGTGGTCTGGATCCATCCCGAGGACGCTCGTCCCCGCGGGATCGCCGATGGGGTCCGCGTCCGGCTCCGCAACGATCGCGGCCAGCTGACGCTACGGGCACGAGTGGACGATGTGGTGCGTCCCGGGGTGGTGGCCGTCGCCCACGGCCGATGGCGGTCGCTGGAGGGCGGCACGGCCAACGATCTCACCTCGGACGGGCTGGCCGACCGGGGAGGGGGAGGCGATCTCTTCGGCACCCGGGTGGAGGTGGAGCCGACCTGAGAGGCAGGGCCGGCGCGCTCGAGGTGGGCCGGGGGGCCGCCACGCCGGCCTGATCCGACGTTGTCATCCCCTAGCGCCTGCGGGCTCGCAGACCGTGGTCGCGGGCACGACGACGGGCAGGGGGCAGCGAGGCGGTTCCACGGAAACAGCGGCCTGCTCACCGACCGGCGGCGGCCACCCTCGGGCGTCGCCGAGGGCGGTGCCGGCATCGACCCAGAGCACGGTTGCGGCGGCGAAGCAGGAGAGGGCCAGCCGGGCCACGACCGGCCGGTCCTGCAGCCGCACCTCCAGGGGCACCAACAGGAGGGTGGCGACCACGATCGCACAGAGCAGGGCTCCCTTCACGTAGGGGGCCCTCGCCCCGATCACGACGGCGAGGGCGAAGAGGTGCACCCCGGAGATGGCGACGGCGAGGATGCCGATCAGGTCCGGTCGTCGGAGGAGGAGACAGACGATGACGCGGATGGCGAAACCGGCGTACTCCAGGGCCTGGATCGCGAGGTAGGCACGAGGGTGGGCCAGAGGGGAAGAGGTCCGAGGGGAGGCTCCTCTCCCGGCTCGCCGCGCCGCGACGAGCAAGGCGGCGGAGAGGGCCACCGTGAGCAGCGGCCAGCCCCCGGTCGCCTTGAGCAGCCCGAAGGTCCCCAGCACGGCCAGGATGCCGGCGCCGATGCTGGTGAACCGCGCCCGTCGCGCCCTGGGTGCCCGGGTCGCCTTGCTGGCCGCGGGCGACCCGGCACGACCGGTCGAATGGCCGTTGGTGGCCGCCTAGGGATCGCCCTGCTCGGGTACGGAGCCGTGCTATGGGCGCGGGCCTGATGGGCGACCCGATCCGGTGGCTGGTGACCTAACCCATCGGCGCGTCCGACTGGGGATCCTGGTCATCCTCGACAGCGCCGCCTCGGTCGAGTTCACCTACCTCCGGCGCGAGCTGAGCCTGACCGCCGGGAACCTGTCCCGGCACCTGGCGGCGCTGGAGTCAGCGGGGCTTCTGGAGATCGAGAAGGAGCCCGCCAGCCGCCGGCCGCGGACGCTGGTCCGGGTCACCCCAAGGGTCGGGGCGCCCTGGCACGCGAGATCGAGGCCCCGGCTGAGCCGGTGGACCGGGTCCGCTCGCCCGCCGCCCGAGGCCCGTGGCGCCCGCTGCCCACCTCCAACGGCTGAGCCGGTCCTTGGGGCCCCGCGCCGGGATGGCCACCGACGCCGGTCGGGTCGTGGCCTAGAGGATGAAGCCCTCCACGTGTTGCGGGTCTGGCCACGGCGAGAGCCGCTGGTCGACGATGGCCCAACCCACGTAGTTCATCTCCGAGACCACGAACCCGTCAGGCCGGACCTCGAGCACGATCGCCACGTGCCCGAAGGTCGAGTATCCGTTGTTCCGCCCATAGACGACGATCGAGCCGACCACCGGCTCACTTGAGATCTGATATCCGGAACGGGCGGCGTTGCTCAGCCATTGCCAGGCATCGCCCAGGTAAGGAGGCACGGGACGGTTGTAGGCCACCCACCACGTGCATTGGCCGTAGGGATAGGTCGCGTGCGGCCATCCTCCAGGAGGCACGCCGTTCATGACCGGCGTCTGGTCGGTGACCTGGAGCACCCGGCCGTAGCCCAGCGAGGTCGTGCGGACATCGAGGTCGGCGACCGGCGCCTGGGCCAGCGCCAGCACCTGGGCGGCGTAGGCCGAGCTTCCCCCGTAGGTGGCGATGGCGTCGCTCAGGCTCTCCGGTCGTCCTGTCTCCGCTCCCGTCTCAAGCCGGTGCAGATAGGAGCCGGCCACGACCATGGCATCAAACGGGTCGTAGGGATCGCGTGGGCTGCCCGGGGCCAGAGGTGCCTCCAAGCGCCAGGTGCTGGGGAGGAACTGCATGAAGCCCATGGCGTGCTGGCCTCCGGCGACCGGCTGGGGGTTCACCCAGTCGCCGATGCGTCGGCCGCCGACCAGGCCGAGCAGCGTCGCCGTCCGACCGCCCGGCTGGAGGGCGGCAACGTCCACGTGGGCGCGGATGTCGGCCGGCACCAGCGTGTCGGGCTGGCCGGTCCGACACTGGCCGAAGCTGCACTCCACCTTGGCGATCGCCAGCAGCACGTTGGGGTCGATGTCGGTGGCGTTGCCGGCCTGGACCGCGATCGTGACCAGGGCGCTCGGAGCGTTGCTCAGGGGCGAGCTGGGCGTGAAAGGGAGGCCGGGCAGGTGCGACCCCAGTACCGCGGCGACCAGCACCACCAGGAAGAGGGTGGCCCCGAATCCCCCCGGGACGACGGATCTGCGCATCCGCTGGCTAGGCGGTCATCCGTTGATCCGTATCCACGATCCAGCGCTCGACCGGGGAGAGCAGGTGCATGACCAGGAAACGACGATCGCCCACCCGCCAGAGGGCCACCCCCCGGGGGAGGGAAAGCACCTCGCGGACCTCCGCCTCGGAGAGGTGCAGCACCTGCCGGAGCTGGTCCAGCTCCGCAGCCGGCTGTTGGTAGATCACCTGGGTGGCCGCGTCGCGAAGCAGCCCTCGGGCCAGCTCCACCTGCTCTGAGCCGGCCGTCCCTGCCGCCAGCAGGTCGCTGACCCGGTGCACGACGGCGACGTTCTGGACTCCCAGCGCTCGGCTCAGCTTGAAGCTGGACTGCATCCACCGGGCGATCTGGAGGTCCTTCAGCACCACCCAGGCCTCATCGATGACCACGATGCGGCGGTGGTGGTCGTCGCGGGCCAGCGTACGCTGAAGCCAGGCCGCCGCGCAGATCATCAGGATGTCGAGCGCCTCTGAGTGATAGACGGCGGAGAGGTCCAGCGAGACCAGGGGAGCGCCCAGGTCGATTCCTTCCGAGGTTGGCCCATCGAACATCCCTCGGAGCTGGCCATCGCACAGCCGGCGAAGGGCCAGAGCCACCTGACGGCCGTCTTCGGCCACCTGGCTGGCCGAGGAGGCCACCTGGTGGGCGTCGGCAGCCTCTGGACGAAGCAGGGCCTCCACCACCTCGCGTAGCGTGGGTTCCTCCCGTCCTCGAGACGCCTGCCGGAGGGCCAGCTCCAACGCCGTCTCCTCCTGGGGCAGCAGGCGCCGGCCCAGCGAGGCGCCCACGATCGCCACCAACGCAGCCAGCTGTTCCTGGCGCAGGAGGTCGGGGTCGGCCTCCGAGCCAGCGATGCGCGGGTCGAGCGGGTTGAGGCGAACCGGGCCGCCCGGCTGTAGGCGCACCGGCTGGACCCCCAGGGCTTCGCACAGGCGAGCGTTCTCCCCTTTCGGGTCAAGCATCAGGGCCCGACGGCCGAAGACGATCTCCCGGAAGACGTAGGACTTGATCAGCGCCGATTTACCCCGGCCCAGCTCCCCGATCACGATCAAGTTGGGCCCAGTGAGTACCCGTGGGTAGAGTTCCCAGGGGTCATAGCAAAAGGCTCCGCCGTGGAGGTCACGTCCCACGTACACCCCCCGGCTCCCCAGGCCGGCCTCTGCCATCCAGGGATAGGCGGCCCCCACGTGGGCGGTGGTGGCCCGGTGGGTCAGGAGAGGTGCGCCCAGCAACCTCATGGAAGCCCCCGGCAGATGGGGAGCGTGTAGGTGAAGGCCAACTCCTGGTCGCCATACACGCGGCTGAGCACCAGCCGGGCCTGAGCAGCCTGCTGCTCGACCTCGGCTGCGGCCCGGTCTAGCTCCTCCGGGGAGGGGGCGGTCACGGTGACGTAGCCAGCGAAGCGCACCGAGATGTGACCGTCGGCCAGCTCCTGCTCGGTGCGCAGGAGGTGCTCTTGCTCGCGCCGGCGGCGGGCGCTGGTCAGCTGCCTCGCCCGTGCGCGTAGCTGCTCCTCGGTCTCATCCGCCACCCGTGCCCGTCGGATCTCTCGATCGGCCTCCAACGGGGGGACCGGCTCCAACGTCATCGCCACCGAGCGCAGGTACCGGCTCTCACTCAGGATCAGAGGGCGCAGGAAGTCAGGACCGACCTCCACTCGGGGCCACTCCTCGACGTAGTAGGTGGCGTGCCACCAGGGCCCAGAGCGATAGGAGGCCCAGCGCTCAGCGGTCCAGGTCGGATGCATCAGCTCCGGGTGGGGGCCCTCGGGGCCGCCCTGGCGCTCACGGATGGCGTCGATGAGGCGGCGTCCAGGATCATAGGCGTACCGGATGGCTCCGGCGAGCTGACGGGCGGTGAGCGGGCCGCTCACCGCTAGGTCAGCCGCCCGCAACCATTCCTCCAGGTCCCGGAGTTGCTGGAGGAGCACGATCGCAGCCCCCAGGTCGAGATCCCGGTTCCCCGCTAGTCTGGCCTGACGCCAGGCTCGTCGGAGGTCGAGCTGGACGGCAAGGTAGCCCTCATGACGCTGGACGGTCGAGGTCGCCTGCTCGATGAGGGTGCGGTAGGAGTGCACCGCCTCCTCGTCGGCATCCGGGTCGCGGTGTTCCTCGAGGTATCGGGCCAGGGCCTCGCGATCCTCGGGGATCGTCCGCTCCACCCACTGCAGCCGGCGGATCGGCGACCCATGGCGGCCGAGTCCGGCTACGATCGCCGACCACGCTGCCACCTGGCGGTCCTGATCGGCCCGATCGACCAGCGAGAACGAGCGTCCCCGCACCCCGAGCACCCCAACGTACGTTCGTGCCCCCCGGTCTTCGAGCACGCCCAGCTCCCCGCCTCCCGTCACCTCGGGGCCAAAAGCTGCGATCCGCAGCCCGCGTAGGCTCCAGGGGCGCTCCCCAACCGGTGGGCGTCCGGGTCGATGCCCCTGTCGGTAGGCGCGTGACTGGAACCGCCGTCGGCCCAGCAGCCCTCGCCAGAGGTACCCGAGGATCGTGGGGGCCCACTGCTCGGCCGTGAGGCGCCCCAGTGGTACCCAGCAGGCAATCGCGGCGAGGATCGCCATCCCCAGAGCGGTCAGCAGGCCCTGGGAGCCCGGCAGGATCCGAAGCACCACCAGCGCCCCGAACCCAGCAGCCCCCAGCAGCACAAGCTGCCCTCCGCGCAGGCCGAGCAGGATGCCCCGTGTCTCTCGCGGGCCGAAGGTGTAGAGGGGACCCTCGGGCTCCTCGCTCACCGTGCGCTCTCCTCCGAGGTGGTGCGCCGCACCGGGGAGGGTTCGATGGCGTGCGCCCGGCTGAGGTCGTCAGGCCATCTCACCGTTGCCCGGGCCACGCCGGCCGGCTGGCGAGCGGTCTCCGTGCCCTCCTTGCCGGCCCCCGACCGTGGGGAGACCCCCTCCGGTGCCCGTGGTCGCGGCGGACGAGGCGCGGGGACAGGGCCGCCCCCGCCTCTCGCCTGGCCTCGTGCCGCCACCCGGGCCGGCAGCTCGACCGGAGCCGAGCCCGGCCGCGCTGAGCGGCCCAATGCTCTCCCCGTCGTGCGGGGGCGGACCAGCGGGATGGTCGCGGCCACGCTCCGGGAGTGAACGTGCCACTGGTTCAGTGCCCCTTCCAACGTGGGGAGGAGGTTCAGCAGGCCGATGGGGCCGAGGAACGCCATCACCACCAGCGCCGCGCCGACGAGCATGCTCTCCACGCCGGTGTCGCCGAGGGGGCCGTTGCGGGAGCTGAGGGCGGCGGAGATGCTGGCACTCCATCGTGAGGGGTCGGTCTGCTGGACCCAGGGACCCAGGGCAGCGACGCCCAGGACCAGCACGCTGGCCACCACGAACTTGGAGGCGATGGCCACGAAGAGCAGCCTGGCCAGGCGCTTGGCCCAGCTGCGTGCGCTGGGCCAGATCGTGCTGGCGAAGGCGAGGGGCAGGAAGAGGGTGCAGGCGTAGATCGCGGCCTGCCGGAAGATGAGTTCGAGAAAGATACCGACGCCAGCGGCGAGCACGGCCAACGCCGCGGCGAAGGCCGGGGCTGCGCCTGGTGCGAAACCGGTCAAAGCCATGGCGGCCCCGGCCGCCACCAGGGCCCCGAACAGCTCGCCCAGCCAGGTGAAGAAGTGGGTCACGTCGATGCCAGGGGTGGAGAGGATATAGTCGGTGAGCTGGTCGGTAGCGGCCATCCCGGCCTGGACGATCCCAACCGCCGAGATCGTGAGCAGGATGGCCAGGGGCAGCCAGATCAGCGCCGATCGGACCAGGACGCCCGGATCTCCCCAGCGGATGGCGTCGAAGATGGCCAGCAAGAGGAATGGGAGGAGGAGGAGGGCGCCGATGGACATCATCCGCTGGTACACCGGGATGAACCAGTCGCCCTTGCCAGCCGGCTGGCTCAACCACTCTGGCAGGTGCTGACTCGACCATTCGGCGCCGCCAGCGACCCAGCTGATCAATGCCCCGATGCCCTGATCCCGGCTCGAAGCCACGTTGGTGGCCGGGCCTTGCAGGCCGGGTGACGCGCTCGGCTGCGGGCCAGGCACTTGCCTCTCCTGGCCACTGGAGGGGGCTGACGTCGTCGCTGAGCAGTCGACACCGGGCACGCATGGCACCGAGATCGCGGTCGATGCTGCCCGGGCCTCGGCCTGGGCAGCGACGAGGGCGAAAAAGAGCGCGCCGGCCGCGGCCAGTAGCAGTCGCCCCCAGCGTCCCGGTGCGAGCCCCGAGCCTGAGGGCGTGGGACCCACCTGCGGGCGCGGGCGCAACCTTAGCACCCCGTGCCGACCCCCTGCCCGGTGCTGATCGCCCAGTTGACCAGGTAGGGAGCAAGGCCGAGCAAGAGCCCTGCACCCAGCGCCACCACGACGCCCGACCTACCGAACTCGGCTGCCCCCAGGTTCCCCGCCCGCGAGCCAATCGCCCACGCGGCGACGCTGATCAGGAAGCCGGCCAGGCAGGCGATGCCCACCAGCACTGCGCCGCCGTTGATCAGGTTCTGGATCACGCCGTGGGCGGGAACCTGATTGATGTCGAAGCTGTAGCCCACCACGCAGATCAGCCTGATCACCTCTCCACACCTCTGGTTGTCGATCCTCGAGCGAAGCCCGCGGCCACGATGGCGGCGAGCTCCAGATAATCCTCCCGAATCGCCCGGCCCAGGTCCTCCCAGGCGAACCGGTCGCCGGCGGCGAGGTAGGCGTCCCAGCGCACCCGGCAGACCGCCCGCACCTTGGGGCGGAAGTGAGCGACCATCCGCTCAAGGTTGACCGGGCTGTCTGGTCGTGCGGCGTTGACGACGAGAACCGACCGTTCCCTCAGCCATCGCAGGCCTCGGTGCTGCCCGAGCCAGCTCAGGGTGAAGTCCGCGATCCGCGCTCCGTCCAGGCTGGCCTGGGTGACCACCACCACCTGATCGCACGCCCGCAGCAGCAGCAGCTTATTGGCTGGATCGAGGAGCCCGGTGCCCAGGTCGGCCACGACCACGTCGTAGAAGCGGCGGAGCGCGTCCAGCACCCGGAGGTAGTCGGTCTCTCCCAGCGCCTCGGTCGTCCTGGGGTCGAGGGGACCGGCCAGCACCTCGAGGCGGCTGTCCGGAGCCTGACTGATGAACGCCCGCAGGTCCGCCTGATGCTGGATGCGTCCCGCCTCCAGCGCCCTGGAGAGGTCGGCAACGGTGCGCTTGCTCGCTCCACCCATGCGAAGCCCGAGCGTGGGGGAGTCGGGGTTGGCATCCAGGGTGATCACCCGATCGCCGCGGAGGAGACCTAGCTGCGAGGCGAGCCCAGCGGCGATCGTGGTCTTGCCCACCCCGCCCTTGCCCGAGGCCACGGCCACGGTCACGGCCCCGCCACGGACCGGCGTGCGCACCATGGCGAGGAGGCGACGCCGTCGCATGCCAGCCCGGCTGAGCGTGGGCTCGGTGAGCCCCTCCCTCGCTCGAGCGAGCAGGCGGCGCCAGCCACGCCGTCGTCGGGCCGCGCGCCGGCTGAGGAGATGCCCGAGATCCCCAGGCTCATCCTCCGGCTCCGGCTCGATCGTGGTCGGGCCAACTCCTTCTCCCAAGCCTTCAGCTCCACCCTGAGGATGACGACCTTCCCCGATCGGTTGCCCCGGCTGGGAGATCGAGTCGTTACCAGACGACGCGGGCAACGATTGGCCGTCCTCGAGCTCAGCCACGATCACCTCCGCGTTGGCCCTCCGGGGCGGTCGATCATCGGCGGATGGTGATCCCACTTGACGTTTGGGACTCCACTAGACACGATCGAGGCTCCCTCGTCAACTCCTCGCACGGTGGGGATGCGCTCAGGGCGTTGCCCTGGCTACGGACCGGTGGCGTCGCCCTTGGTGCGCTCGCTCGATCGTTGCCGTCGTGGCCGCAGAGGCACGGCCCCAAGCCCGGTGCCGGGACCCCTCGGCGGCGGGCGCCAGCCACCCTAACGGCGACCCCGCGGCGGGCCTTGCCGTCGCCCGCCCTAGCCGGGGCTGCCGACCGGGCGGGCCGGAGCCCGCGCCCCGACCGTCGACGGACGACCTCGACCTCGGTTCCGAGCGAGCCTGGCCAGCGATGGACCTGAGCACGCCTGCAATCTAGCGCGTCGACCCCTCCTGTGGTCGGCCTGGGGGCCGCGTCGGCCGCGCCTTGGCCGGCCCGGCTGCTGGGTAACAACGTTGTCATGCGAGGTGAACGCTTTTTCATAGCGCCAGCCTGCCCAGGCACTTATGGTGGTGTCATTGGTGCGTGCCATGCTGCTCGTGCCCTCATGTGTCGAGCGAAAGACGACGAGAGGAAGGTATGAGCCAAGCGATGCGACTTGCCCTGATCGCCGTTGCGACGGCGGCGGCCGGGGTCTTGGTAGGCTTCTACATCGTCGCTTTCTTGATGGCGACGCCGCCGACCGTCAACTCGCGGCCAGGCAGCCAGGGCCAGGCTCAGGTGACCCTGCAGACGGTGGCGACGATCGGCTTCGGGGCCCATCCGGACTGGGTCTCGTACTTGGTGCAGGACCCACAGGGACACTGGGTCCACTCCACGATCCTGCAGGTCCCTGCGCACTCGTTGGTGCACGTGACCATCTACCAGTATGACACGGCCACCGGCCTCAGGAACCCGTTCTTTTCCCAGGTTCGGGGAACGGTGGGGGGCGTCATGTACCTCAACGGGAAGCCCACCAAGGCGATCAAAGCGGACAGCCCTGGGCATACGTTCACCATCCCCGACCTAGGAGTGTCGGTCCCCCTCCAGGGTGTGCCCGATGATGCCAAGAATCAGTGTGGGGCTGCCCCCTGCTCAACCTCGCAGGCCCACAACACGATCGAGTTCACGTTCCAGACGGGCGCTCCTGGCAGTTATCGGTGGCAGTGCTTCGTGCCCTGTGGAGCGGGTTTCGTCTTTGGCAACGGCGGCCCCATGCAGACCATGGGCTACATGGACGGCTTCCTGAAGGTGGTGTGATCGGTGATCTCGATCTTCGGCCGGCGCGTGCCCGGGGAACTCTTCAAGATCTTCATTGCCTGGGCGGTCGTGAGCGCGATCGCTATCCCTGTGGTCTGGTTCCTGCTTGGGCCCCACCTGCCGCCGGGCACGATGTCCAGCTCGGCCGCCGACCAGCAGTTCGACAACACAGTGCTGGTGGTCTGCGCGATCCCGGTGGCGGCTTTCCTCGTCATCTACTTCACCTACTGCCTGGTTCGCTTCCGCCATCGGGGATCGACCCTGGAGGATGGTCCGCCGCTCAAGGGCGACGGGCGAGTGATAGTGGCTTGGATCGCAGCCACCAGCGCGATCGTCCTCTTCCTGGCTGGCTGGGGGAGCTGGGAGCTGTTCCCCGGCGAGCATGGGGCTGGAGGTGGCCAAGGGCCGGATCCATTGCAGATCGCGATGCCAGCCAACGCAGCCAGCGCGCTTCAGGTCCAAGTGATCGGCCAGCAGTGGCAGTGGACCTACCGGTATCCCCAGTATGGCTTCGAGAGCGATCAGCTGGTGCTGCCACAGGGACAGTTGGTCGAGTTCCATGTCACCTCTCTAGACGTGGTCCATTCCTTCTGGGCGATCCAGCTGGGGGTCAAGGCCGACGCCGTTCCAGGGTCTGACAACGTCGCCTTCACCCAGCCCAACCGGGTCGGTAGCTTCCAGGTTCGGTGCGCTGAGCTCTGCGGCATCTGGCACGGGCACATGTTCACCGAGGGACGGGTCGTCACGGAGAGCGACTTCCAGAGCTGGGCCCAGCAGCAAAAGCAGAGGTTGGCTCCGGCCTCGAGCTCGCTGCCACCTTATGCGCCCTCCTACTATCCCGAGCCATTGACCAGGGGTGGATAAGCCATGACCGCCTGCATCAGGGTCTGCCATCGGCAAGGAGCAAGGGGATGAGCATCGGCGTCCTGAACGCTCGCCCGGCCTGGCGGGAAGTGGTCGGGTTCAACTTCGCCACCGGGATCGTCCTAGGGGTGGCCGGCTACTTCATCGGCAACGCCATCGGTCAGGCCGTGGGCGCGAACATCCACGCCATGACCAGCACCGACCAGAACGACATCGCGATCGTGCTCGGCTACCTGCTCGGGGTGGTCGGCTTCCTGGCTGGCCTTGGCTTTCTCAACTACCCCATCTCCCGGTTGCTGGGAGCGCCGCCCAGCCTGCAAGAGCACGAGGAGGGAGGGGCCTGGCGTTACTTCCGGCTCTGCACCGACCACAAGGTGGTCGGCATCCAGTACCTGGTCGGGGTGCTCTTCTTCTTCTTCATCGGCGGTCTGAACGCCATGTTCATTCGCACCGAGCTGCTCTTCCCGACCGAGCACTTCTGGGACCCCGACCACTATCTAACGTTGGTCGGGCTGCACGGGACGATGATGATGATGATGACCTCGGCCATGGTGCTGGGGCCGCTTGGCAACTACCTCCTTCCGATCATGATCGGGGCCCAACGCATGGCCTTTCCGCGGCTGGAGTCCCTCAGCTTCTGGCTGGTCCCGGCGGCAGGGGTCGTCTTGCTCTCGGCCATCGGCCTGGACGGCTTCCCGTCTGGCTGGACGGGGTACGCCTCCCTCTCGGTGCAGGCGAAGGCCGGGATGGATGCCTACCTGGTGGCCTTCGCGCTGATCGGTGTCGCCATGACGCTGGTTGGCCTCAACATGCTGGCCACCACCTTCACCATGCGAGCGCCGGGGATGACCTGGACCCGGCTACCCATCTTCGCTTGGGCGGTGATCTCGACAGGCCTCTTGATGCTGTTGGCGGCGCCGGTGCTGGTCGTGACCATGGCGCTGGTGCTGATGGACCGGACAGTCCAGACCTCCTTCTTCCTCTCCTCGGCCGGAGGCAGCGTTTACCTGTACGAGAACCTGTTCTGGTTCTTCGGGCACCCGGAGGTCTACATCTTGGCCCTGCCTGGCTTCGGTATCGTCCTGGAGCTGCTGGCGGTCTTCTGCCGGAAGCCGGTATGGGGGTACCGTCTGTCCGTGGCGGGGATGGTGGGCGTGGCCCTGGTCAGCTTCTTCGTCTGGCAGCATCACCTGTTCGTGAGCGGCATCGACGCCCACCTGCGCCCCTTCTACATGCTCACGACGGAGCTGATCTCCATCCCCACCGGCTTCGTCTTCCTGAACGGGATGGGGACGCTCTGGAGAGCGAAGATCCGATACACGGTCCCCATGCTCTTCGCCCTTGCCTTCTTCTTCAACTTCCTGATCGGCGGCCTCTCAGGGATCTTCAACTCCGACGTGCCCAGTGATGTCAGCACCCACGGTAGCTTCTTCGTCATGGCACACTTCCACTACACGATCATGGGTGGCCTGGTCTTTGCCTTCTTCGGAGGCCTGTACTATTGGTTCCCGAAGATGACCGGTGTCGTGCTCAACGAGCGCCTGGGCAAGATCCACTTCTGGCTCTTCTTCATCTCGTTCAACTTCACGTTCTTCCCGCTGTTCGCCGCTGGCTTTCTTGGCCAGCCGCGGCGGGTGTCCACGTACGCTTCGGCGCTCCAGGGCATCAATGACTTTGTCAGCATCTCCGCCTACTTCATCGGTATCTCCATGGTGGTGTTCGCGATCAACGTCGTTTACTCCTGGGTTGTGGCTCGGCAGCGGGCGGCGGAGAACCCCTGGCAGGCGCGAGGCATCGAATGGCAGCTGCCATCCCCCGTTCCGGTGCGGAACTTCGAGCGTATCCCGGAGGTGGTGGCCTCCCCCTACGAGTATGGTGTCCCCGATGCGCCTCCGGTGGCTGTCCTCCACGGTCCAGCCGTGGCCGCGGCGGGGGAGTAGCCATGGCTGAGGTAACCGGTGGCTACCACGAGCCCGCGGCCACTCGGCAGCGAAACCTCTGGGTGGGGGTTCGGCTGTGGATCGCAGCCGAGGCGTTCTTTTTCGTGTGCTTCGTCTTCGCCTTCTTCTACTTGCGCGAGCTCGACAACAACCACATGTGGCGTGACCGGCATGCCAACCCCCCGGTCTTGCTCGGGAGCGTGATCCTGGTCGGTGTCCTGCTCGCCACCGTTGCCGGATGGGTCGGGGTTCGGGCGTTGCGTCGAGGGAGGGAGGGCTGGTGGCGAGGAGCGATGGTCTTGGCCCTCCTGCTCGGCCTGGCCGCGGTGGTGCTGCAGTGCGTGGAGTGGCCACATCTCGGGTTTCTCCCCACCGACGGGGCCTACGCCAGCGTCTTCCTCGGTTGGACCGGCTTCTACCTCCTGTTCCTACTCGGTGCCCTGTACTGGCTGGAGATCGTCCTGGTACAGGCGGTGAGAGGGCAAACCGATGGGGGTCCCATCGTCGTGGTTGGGGACGCGCAGGCGGCCACCTTGCACTTGGGGTTCCTGGCCGTGGTGGGGATCGTGGCCTACCTGCTCCTCTACCTGGTGGCCTGAGTGGTCCGATGCCAAGCTGCTTGCGGATTCTGGGGTTGGAGGAACGCTTGCAGGGCGCGGGCCAGGATGCGGACGGTGTGCGGGTGACCGCAGCCGTGGGCGATAGCATGGGCGGGGTCGCGGAGCTGCCTGCCGGGCCGGCGAGTGCTGGGCGCGGCGAGCCGTGCGTGCAGGGTGGCGGGGGCGACCCGGCCATGGTGGCCGTCGAATCGGGTGGGGAGGCGCAGGCGGATGGCGGGGTCAATGCCGGCGATGGGGCCGACGGCGCCTGGGCGGTCGTCCTTGATGCCGGCCGAGCGGAGCGGGAGCGCCGGTGCTCGAGCTGGTTGGAGCTGACGACCCCCGTGATCAGGCCGGCCTCGCCTGGCGGCATCTCGGAGGCACCGGTGAGCTTGCTTCCGTCGTTGATACGTATGGGGTGCACCGGCGAGCAGGCACGGTAACCGGAGGTGACGGTGATCGTCACGGCGGCGTGGCAGGATGACCTCCCCCTCGCAGGAGTCCTGGTCGCCCTTGGGCTGTATGCGCTGGGCCATCGTGGGCGCCCGATGGTGGTCCCGTGGAGGCGGTCGGTGCGCTATCGGCGCGTTGGCACCTTTCTCGCTGGCCTGGCGGTGGTCGTGCTGGCGCTCCAGTCTCCCCTTGACGACCTCGCTGGCCGTTACCTGTGGGCGCATATGGTCCAACACCTGTTGCTGATGGTCGTCGCCGCCCCCCTGCTGGTCCTGGCCTCGCCCTGGCTCCGGATGTGGCGAGGGCTCCCGTTGGGCTGGCGTCGGGTGGTGGCGCGGGAGCTGCTCGGGTCGGCCTGGGCGGCTCCAGTTCGGGCCGTGGTGCGTCGGCTAGGCTCGCCGGCCTGGGCCTGGGTCTTGTTCAACCTCGACCTTGTGGCCTGGCACCTGCCGGGGCCGTATGACCTGGCGTTGCAGGTGCAGGCTGTGCACGATCTCGAACACGTCTGCTTTCTCGGCTCGAGCCTTCTGTACTGGGCTCAGGTCATCGACTCGCCGCCTTTTCGCGCCCGGCTCGATGACCTGCGACGGGTGGCATACCTGGTGACGGGGATGATCCCGAGCTGGGGGCTGGCGATCGTGCTCGCCTTCAGCACCACTCCCATCTACGCCGCCTACGCCGATGCGCATAGCGGCCTCTCCGCGCTGGCCGACCAGCAGATCGCCGCAGGCGTCATGTGGGTGCCTGGCTCCCTTCCGGCCTCGATAGCGGTCTTCTGGTGCCTCTACCGCTGGCTCGTCGCCGACGCCGATGCGACGGAGGTGACGACCGGTCACGAACGCCGACGTCATCTCGGGGGTACATGATGCAGCAGTACTGGCTCGTCTCGGTGTTGACCTTGGTGCTCCCGCTGGCATTGTTGCCGCTAGCGCTGGCCTGGATCCTGTGGTGCCTCCGCCGGACCTCACAGCGACCCGAGGAGGGTGGGGTCGAGGACCGCGAGGTGCGGTGAGCGGCTGCGATGGCGGCCTACCCAGGTGTGGTGGAATTACGTGAGCGAGGTGAGAAGCGGTCATCGCAACCGGGCTGACGTGGCTGACATGAGCGATCAGGGCCTCGCACCATGATCGAGGCTCGTCGACCCGTCAGCTCGTCGCTGGATGCGGTCACGATTTGGCTGCTGGGGGCGGCCGTCCCCGAGAGCCGCCCCGGTCCCTGGCTCCGGCTGCTTGCCGTCACGGCCGCGGCCACCACCGGCGTGGTGGCGGTGACCGGCGCACTGGGGGCCGGGCTGGGCCACGAGGTCTCGGTCGCGTTGGCCCTGCCGCCGCTGGTTGCGATGGCCGGCACCGCGCTCCTGGCCCAGCGGCGCCTCCTGCTCTTCGCTGCGGTCGCCCTGGGGGCGGTGCTCGTCGACGTCCCGCTCGGGGCCGCGATCCGGGAAGGTGACCATCAAGGATGGTTGGCCGGGCTGCACCTGGCAGTGGCCGCCTTGGGCTGCGCCGGGGCCGCTGCCGCCGCGGTGATGACCTTCGTGGGGGGGAGGGAGGCGCGGACGTGGTCCTGGCGTGACTATCTGACCCTGACCAAGCCAGGGGTCATGGCCCTGCTCCTGGTCACCTGCGTCTCGGCGATGTACGCTGCGGACCCGCACGTGGCCCCGCTTCGGGTCCTGCTCACCGTGGCGGGCGGTGCCCTCGCCTCGGGTGGCGCGAGCGCCCTCAACCACCTGATGGACCGGGACATCGACCGTCTGATGGGCAAGCGGACCAGCAGCCGGCCAGTGGCCGCTGGCCGGATCGTTCCTGCCCAGGCCCTGGAGTTCGGCATGGCCCTCTCGGCCTTCTCCTTCGTCCTCCTGGCCTCCACCGTGAACCTGCTGGCCGCCGTCCTGGCCCTGGTCGGCAACCTCTTCTATGTCCTCGTGTACACGCGCTGGCTGAAGCGCTCCACCGCCCAGAACATCGTCATCGGAGGGGCGGCAGGGGCAGTCCCACCCCTGGTCGGGTGGGCGGCAGCGACCGGTCACCTCTCCGTGACCGCCCTGGCCATGTTCGCGATCATCTTCTTTTGGACGCCGCCCCACTTCTGGGCGCTGGCCCTCCTGATCCGCCGGCACTACGAGGCGGCGCGGGTCCCGATGCTACCGGTGGTGAGCGGAGACGTCTCCACCGCCCGTCAGGTCTGGTGGTACTCCCTGATCCTGGTCGGCTTGACCTTCCTCCCCCTCGCCTGGCGAGGCTTCGGGCTGCTCTACGCCGTCGTGGCCTTGGTCTTGGGGGGCTGGCTGTTGAGCCTCTCCTGGCGCCTCCGTCATCGCACCGGTCCCGGCCCGGCTCGCGCCCTCTATCTCTCCTCGCTCCTCTACCTGGCCCTGCTGTTCGCGGCCATGGCCGTCGATCGACTCCTCGGCGGTTGATCGCCGCTGGATAACGATTCTGTCATCATCCGCCCCAGCCAGTTGACGGATACTGAGCAGAGGGACGTCGCCCGGGCATCGGGAGGCTGGAGTGGAGTCGGGAGGTTGGTGCGCGCCGCAGGATAGGAAAGGCCGTGCCCTTGCCCTCAACCTGCGGGGAGAGAGGTGCTGAGCCGCGCTTCTTTCGGGCCCCGTGAGGCGCCACCGGCGGAGAAGGGCCGGATCCTGGTCATCGACGACGAGGAGCGAATCCTGGAGTTCGTGGGCCGCGGCCTCCGTCTTGAGGGCTATGAGGTCGACACGGTGGCTGATCCTCATGAGGGGTTGCGGGCCGCGCTTGAGCGCAACTACGACCTGGTCATCCTGGACCTGCTGATGCCGGGGTTGCCGGGGATCACCGTCCTCGATCGAATCGTGCAGCGGAAACCCCACCAGGTCGTGATCGTGCTCTCCTGCCTCACCGATAGTCGCTCCAAGGTGGAGTCCTTCGAGTTGGGGGCCGACGACTACCTGGCGAAGCCGTTCAGCTTCGAGGAGTTGCTCATGCGGGTGAGGGCCCGGATCCGTGCTGCACGGCTCAGCCCTGCCGTCCTCGAAGCGGGCTGGTTGCGCCTGGACCTGGTCCGCCGACGGGTCGAAGTTGGGGCACGGCCGGTGGCCCTGACCGAACGAGAGTTCCTGCTCCTACGGGAGCTGATGCAGAACCCAGGCCAGACGGTGGCCAAGGAGCGCCTGCTGACCACTGTCTGGGGTTACAACTTCGACCCTGGCTCCAACGTCGTTGACGTCTACGTCGGACGTCTACGTCACAAGCTGGGTGCCGACACGATCGTCACCGTGAGGGGTGAGGGATACCGCTTGAATGTCGGCTGAGCCTCGTGAGTGGCCGCTACGGCTGGGGGGAGCATGGCTGGACGTCGGCTGGGGAGTGTTCGCCGCCTGCAACTTAGTGGCCACCCTGCTCGTCCCCGACTGGGAGACGGTGCCCTTCCACTTCATCTGGGTGAGCCTGACCATTCTCTACGGCTTCCGCGTCTGGCGTGGTGGTCCCACGCTCCTGGTCCTGGGGACGGTCATGGCGACCACCGGCGTCACCCTCTACATCGACTACCGGCGCGGCGCCCAACCTCCTGACGAGCTCACCGAGATCCCCCTCATGGCGGCCATGTTCGCGGCGATGGTCTGGCATGCGCGCCGGCGCGTGGTGGCGATGCGCCAGATCGAACAGGTCTCGGAAGCCAACCGGCGCCTGCTCGAGCGGCAGCGGCTCTTTGTCCAAGACGCCTCCCACGAGTTGCGTACGCCGATCACGGTCGCGCTCGGGCACGCAGAACTGGTCCTTCGTTGCACGGCTGGTGCCCTTCGGGAGGACGCCAGGGTGGTGGTGGAGGAACTGTTGCGCCTGCGCCGGCTCTCGGACCGTTTGCTCCTGCTGGCCACGGTCGGGGACCCAGAGTTCCTGCGCAAGACCAAGGTGGAGATCGAACCGATCCTGGTCGAGACGTTGCGCCGCTGGGCGACGGTCCCACGTCGGTGGCGCCTGGGGATGGTCGTCGAGGCGGAGGTGGAGGCTGATGCCGACCGGCTGGCCTTGGCCATCGATGCCCTGGTCGAGAACGCCGTCAAGCACACCACCGAGTCCCAGCCCATCGAGCTCTCCGCCCATCGCCGCCAGGGGATGGTGGCGGTGTGCGTGGCCGATGGGGGAACGGGGGTTCGAGCCGAGGACCTGAGCCGGCTCTTCGATCGCTTCGTGCGCGGTCCGGCCGGGGACCGGGAGGGGCTGGGCCTGGGCCTGGCCATCGTCAAGGCGGTAGCGGAGGCTCACGGAGGAACCGTGCAGGTGTGGAGCCGGGATGGAGGCGGCAGTCGGTTCGAGCTCCTGCTGCCGATCGCGGACGCTCCGGCCCGAGGGTCCGGCCCCGCCGTCGCGGCCGCTTGCTGGCCGGATTCGGCCCCCGCGAGCCCGTAGCCCCACGCCGCCACGGGATGCCGGTCTCCCCCCTGGGGGCATGGGGTTAACAACAGCTGACGCGCCCATACACTACAATCCACTTCCATGAACTTGAAGCAGTGGGCGTGCGAGCAAGGCATCCACCCCGTGACCGCCTACCGCTGGTTCCAGTCAGGCAAGCTCCCCGTCCCGGCCCGGCGAGTTGGTCACCTGATCTTGGTGGACGCCCCGGCGCGGTCCCCGGCCGGTGTGACCGCCCGCTCGCGTGTCCTCTGCGGATCAGCGTCCCGATCTGGATCGGCAGGTGGCGCGTGTCGCCACTTGGGCAGCCCAGGAGGGGCTCGCCGTCG
>DATGLL010000177.1:0-12575 GCA_035294145.1 Candidatus Dormiibacterota bacterium
CGCCGGGCCGGGACGGGGAGCTTGCCCGACTGGAACCAGCGGTAGGCGGTCACGGGGTGGATGCCTTGCTCGCGCGCCCACTGCTTCAAGTTCATGGAAGTGGATTGTAGTGTATGGGCGCGTCAGCTGTTGTCAACCCCCGTCGGACGGCGGGACGCCCGGGCATCCGGACGGGACGGCGCCGAGCCCCGACCCCAGGTGGATGGCAACGGCTCAACTTGCTCAGCTGTAGGTGTGCCCCCCAAGCTGGACCCAGCCCGGCTCCGGGCAACCGCTCGAGGTACGGGCGTGGAGGCAATGCACCCCAACCCGGTCAGGGTCAACGTAGAGCTGCCCATGGACCAGGAGGCGATCGCCTGGGCGGGCTGGGACCCAAGGGCTGAGGCCGAGGTTGTCGTCGAGCTCGAGGACGTCGCCGACCCCATCCGACACCGACAGCACCTCGTGGCCACCCCGCTCCACCGGCGGGGCGAGCACCGTGCCCTGGAAGGTCACCTCGACGCCCGAGCGACGGGCGACGATCGCGTCGTGCACCGCCTGCGCGTCCGGGCGAGGCGTGCCGTGATGGAGCCAGGCCTCGACGACGGCCAGGGCGACCAGGAGGACGACGACCGCGATCGCGGCCCGCATCCCCCAGACGCGGTCGTTCCACCAGGCGGTGGACGACCCGGTCGGGCGGGGTCGTCGTGGGAGGGTGCTGGCGGGCGCCGCTCTCGCTCGTCGTCGACCAGATCGGCTCATCGCTCCTCCGCGGGCGGGCGCTCCACGCGATCATCCTGCCACGCCCAGGCCCGGTGGCCACCCCCTACCTCAGGGTCGACCGCCAGGGCCGGCGGCTGCGGACGTTCCTCAGGTTGCAGAGCTCGCCCTGGTTGTCCCCCGGGTCGAGCCAGAGCAGGGTATCGAACACCGCCGCCGCCTCGTTGAGGCGGCCCAGGCGCCACGAGCAGAGGCCCACACCGTGGAGGCCGCGCAGGAAGGGGCGGTTGTCGACATAGCCCCATCCCAGCACCCCGTTGAAGCCGCGGGGCAGGGCCAGCTCGCCAACGGCGACCGCGGTCTGGTAGTGGAGCAGCGCCGCCCGAGGGCTGCGCCGAAAGGACAGGTGGCCGAGGAGCACGTGCGCTTCCAGGCAGCGAGGCTCCCGCTCGGTCAGGGAGCGGAGCAGCCCGCGGGCCTCACGCCGGTGGCCTTCGCGGACGAGCCCCAGGGCCACGGCGATGGGGTCCTCACGGTCACCTTCCCCGCCCGGGGGCACCACCCGCTCCAACTGGCATTGAGGCCGAGGGCCGGCGATGATCAGCGGCCGCAGCTCCGGGGCGATCGGCGCCCCCGGCTCTCCCCAATCGTGCTCGGTGGGCTCCCAGACACCCACCAGCTGGAGGCGGAGCGGCCGGGCACGACACGCCTCGAGCAGGCGACGCGCCGCTGCCCCATCCGGCCGGGTCCGCAACGGATAGACCCAGCTCCGGCGGGGCCGAGGGGCTGGCAGGCCCAAGACGCCGGCTCGCTCTCGGCTCCACCGCGCGTAGGCGGCCGCCAGGAGGGCGAGGGGCGAGAAGGGGGGGAAGCGAACGTCGACCAGGGCGATGGCGTAGTCTCGCCCCTGACGACGACAGATCGCCACCAACCGGCGGGAGGCACCGCGGTCGACCTCGACGTCCACCACCGTCACCTCCTCCCCGACCACCGTCGCGCCGGAGAGCACGGGAAGGTGCTCGGCCACCGCCTCGCGGAAGGCATCGAGCTGCTCCTCCTCTCCCCATGTCCCCGCCGTGATCTCCTCGATCAGGACGTCGAGCCCCGGATCCTCCGTCCTCACCGCACCACGATCGTGAAGCCGGGCCCTCCTCCCGGCCTGTCCACGCGCCCACCTGCCCCAAGGGCTCCCCGCACGCCTCGCTCGACCCGCTGAGGCCCTCGCGGATCACCACCTCCAGCAGCGGGGGCCAGGCCGTCCTGCATCAGAGCAGGATAGCCAGGCGTGACGCCCGACGGTCGAGGCGCCCGTGCCTGACCGCTCGGCCGTCCCGGTGAGGCCGCTCCCGCGGGCCCCGCCCGGCAGGACGCGATGGCAGTTTACGAACGCTCAGCGGCGAGGTACTGTGCCATTGGTCGGCATCGTTGCCGGCCTGACGTCGACCAAGGGGGAGAAAGCTTCCATGCCGATCCTTGCAGCTGGGTTCCAGCAGATCCTGAGCCCGGCCGGTCCGCTCGCCGCCTCAACCCTGCTGGCCCTGGTCCCGGTCGTCCTGCTGCTCGTCCTGCTGGCGGTGTTCCGATTGACCGCCTGGCTCTCGGTGCTCATCGGCTCGGTGGTGACCGTGCTCTTGGGGATAGGGGTGTGGCGGGCCCCTCTGCTGCCCACCCTCGCCGCCTACGGCTACGGCGCCGCGACCGGCGTCTGGTCGGTGGACTGGATCACGTTCTGGGGCGTCGTCATCTTCTACACCCTGAACGTCACCGGGCTCTTCCAGCGCTTCCAGGGCTGGCTGACCGAGCAGGCCACGGCCGACGTCCGGGTGCAGGCCATCCTGCTCGCCTGGGCCTTCGGGGCCCTGCTCGAGGGCCTGGTCGGCTTCGGCTATCCCTGGGCGGTGGTCGCCCCCATCCTGATCGCGCTGGGGGTGGCGGAGCTCGACGCCATCCGGGTGGCGGCGATCGCCAACAACGCCCCCGTCTCCTACGGCGCCCTTGGCGCCCCCCTGATCGCCCTCGCCGCCGTCACCCATCTCGACCTCCTGCAGGTCTCCGCCTCGGTGGGACGCCTGGTGGCGATCCTCGCCATCTTGCCCCCCTTCGTCCTGATCTACCTGGTCAGCGGCTGGAAGGGGCTCAAGGACGGCTGGCCGCTGGCCGTGGTCGGGACCGTGGCCTATGTGGCCGGCCAGTACCCCACCTCCCAGTTCCTGGGGCCGTACCTGCCCGACATCATCGGGTCCCTGGTCTGCTTCGGGGCCCTGCTCCTGCTGCTGAGGGTCTGGCGGCCCCGAACCACCCTCGGCTATGGGGGGGTCGAGGTCTCACCCCTCCCGGTCGGAGGAGGGGCGACGCCTCAGGCAGCCGTGCCCCGGTCGAGCGACCAGGTGCTCAAAGCGCTGCTGCCCTTCGTCATCCTGGTCCTGGTCGTGGTCGCCTGGACCGGCCCCTGGTCCCCGTTGCCCAAGATCAGCGCCTTCCACGCCAGCGCGGCGGCGGTCTCCTCGCTCCCAGGGCACCGAGCGGTCGCGGCCGAGTTCAACTGGACCCCCTTCATCGCCGGGACCTCGATCGCGGTCTCCTGGCTGCTGATCCTGCTCGTGGTCCGCCCCAGCCTGGCCGCCATCGGGACCGTCTTCAAAAGGACCCTCCGGCAGATGTGGGGCGCCCTGCTGGTCGGCTTCTTCATCTTCGGGCTGGCCTACGTCTTCAACTACTCGGGCATGGCCGCCACCTTGGCCTACGGCTTCTCCAAGGTGGGGGTCGTCTTCATCGTGCTGGCCCCGATCCTGGGCTGGATCGGGGTCGCCCTCTCGGGGAGCAACACCTCGACCAACACCCTCTTCGGGTTCTTCCAGCTCTCGGTGGGTCGTCTCCTCGGCTTCCCGCTCCTCCTCCTCCCCTCGCTCAACTCCGTCGGGGCCGAGGTGGGCAAGCCGGTCGCCCCGCAGACCACCAGCGTCGGGGTCTCCACCACCAGCTACGCCCGCAACGAGGGGGCCGCGATCCGGCACAACCTGGCCTGGACGCTGGTCCTCCTCCTCTACCTGATCGGCATCGGGTGCTTCTACTACTTCGTCCTGCCGGCAGCGATGCGATGAGCGCCCTCAGCGATCGGCCCGCGCTGATCGGCGCCAGCGGCGCATCGCCCCCAGGGCGATCAGGGCCGCGAGGGCAAGCGGGAAGATCAGGTAGCCCCACCAATGGAGGTGCAGGAACCTCCCGATGCGGCCGCCGAACCGCACCCCCACCCACAGCCAGGCCGCCGCCCACGGGGCGGAGCTGATGGCCACGCTCAGGGCGAAGAACGGGTAGGGGACCTTGAAGAGGCCGGCGGCGACGGTGACTGGCACCCGAAAGCCGAAGATGTGACGGCCGACGATGATCGCCAGGGGTCCCCAGCGGTCGAACCAGCCCTCGACCCGGGCCAGCCGCTCCGCGTCGAGATCAAAGAGCGGGGCGCCCCAGCTGGCGAGAAGGGGCCGGCCCCAGCGACGGGCGATCAGGTAGAGGTTCGAGGCGCCCGCGACCACGGCCACGATCAGCCCAGCCCACGCCCCCACCAGCCGGGCTGGCGAGCCCGCCAGCACATGTCCCAGGTAGACGATGGCCACGTCCCCGGGGAGGGGAAGCGGGACGCCGGACTCCTCCACGTAAAGGAGCGCGAACACGACCGGCGCCCCGAACCGGGACAGGGCCCGGGCGATCGCGACCCCGGCGTCCCGGAGGAGGTCGGTCGTCCCCTCCTGCAGGAGCGCCACCACCATGAGCAGGAGGAGGGCACCGCCCGCTCCCGCCACCGCGAGCCAGCGTGCCCGCGGCCCCAGGCGCGCCAGCTGGACCACCTCCCCTCAGGTCGCCTCGCGTTGGGCCCCAGACCGCCGGCCACGGAGGAACCACACGGCGAGAACGATCAGCACGATCACCGCGAACCCGATCGAGGCCTTCTCGATCGGGGAGGACAGGGAGGCGTAGTTGCTCCCAAGCACGTAGCCGCCCACGGCCAGCGCCGCCGACCAGGGCAGGGCGCCGAGGAAGGTGAGCAGGCAGAACCTGCCCAGCGGGACCCGCGCCAGCCCGGCCGGGAACGAGATGTAGGTGCGCACCACCGGCACGAAACGTCCCACGAACACGGCCACAAGGCCGCGCCGCTCGAACCAACGATCGGCCAGCTCGAGGTGTCGCCGGGAGATGCCCAACCGGCTCCCTGGCCCAAGCAGGAGCTCGGTGCCGAAGCGTGCCGCGAGTCCGTAGGCGATCAGCGAGCCGATGAGGTTGCCCACGGCGCCGCACACGACGGCCCCCGCCAGACTGAGATGGCCGGCGCCGGCGAGCGCACCAGCGAGCGGCATGACCACCTCGCTGGGCACGGGCAGGCCGCAGCTCTCGGCCACCATCAGCACGAGGACCCCGAGCAGACCGTGGTCGCTCACGAAGGAGATCAGGGTGCTCGTCATCGGCAGCAGCCTAGCGCGTCCGCCCGGCGTCGCGAGGGACCGGTCTGGGGTCGAGGAGGCATCGGCTGGCCCCTGGCGGTCGCTCAGACCTCGTCGTCGGCCTTCAGGCCCATCTCGATCAGGTACCGAAGGGCCGCGACCGGCAGGCCACCGGAGGGGATCCGAGCCGGCACCTCGGCCTCGACGGTCAAGGTCCGCAGCTGCTCGTCGCGGACGTCGACGTTCTTCAACTGCGGGTTCCGTCGGAACTTCCCGGGGGAGGGCTCGACGAAGAAGGGCACCTGTCCTCCGTCCGGCAGTTCGACGCCGACAGAACGGATGAGATGACGCACCTGCTCGCGACGACGCGCGTTGATCGTCCGCCTGCGGTCGTGGAGGTCGTAGCTCATGGGCATCGCTCCCGGTTCACATCGTGCTGGCATGATCGGCATGGTCTCCCAGCGCCAGAGCCGTGACGTCGGCCGAGCTGGCCCTGCCCCTCCTAGCCAGGAGAAGGGATCAAGCCCCACGGCCGACGAACTCCCTCGCGACCGAGGAGCGGCGGATCGGCTGGTTCCCGACGACGGAAAGGCCGCCTCTATGGTCCGGTGCAGTGAAGACGCGTCCTTCAGCCTACACGACTTGCCCCAAACGCCTCCCGCCATGGGATTCGGCCAGGTCACCGGGATCGGTGAGGAGGGTCAAGGGGAGGTGGCGACCGGCTACTCGACGGACAAGATGAACGGGTAGTGCTCCTGGCCGCCGGACTGCACCTCGACGTCGAGGCCGGGAAACGCACCCCGGATGGTCCCGGTCAGACGCTCGGTCTCGGAATCGGTCGCCTGCTGGCCGCGGTAGATCGTGACCAACTCGTAGTTGGCCGCCCCGATGCCCTCCAGCGCCGCCTTGACCACGCTGCCGTAGTCCTTGCCGCACTGCTCGAGCCGATCGTTGACCAGGGCGATCACGTCACCCTCGGCCACCTCGAGCCCGTTGGAGCGGGTCGCCCGCACGGCATGGGTGACCTCGATCGTTTGCACGTGCCCGGCCGCCTCGCGCATGTTGGCGAGGTTCTCCTCCAAGCTCCGCTCGGGGTGGAAGGCGACGATAGCCGCGATGCCCTGAGGCACCGTGTGCGTGTCCAGCACGTGGACCGAACGGGAGCTCAGGTCACGGACCTGACGCGCAGCCATGACCACGTTCTTGTTGTTGGTGATCAGGACCACCTGGGGGTAGGCCACCCCCTCTACCGCCTTCAGCATGTCGTGGGTGCTCGGGTTCATCGTCTGCCCGCCCTCGACGATGGCATCGGCCCCCAGGCTGCGGAAGATCTCGACCAACCCCACCCCGGACACCACCGCCACCAGGCCGATCCCGTTCGGCCGCCTCGGGGCGGGGGTCGCCTCCTCCCGGTCCGTCCGTCCCCCCTCCTCGCCCTGCGCCGCCTCGCGGATGCGGCGATGCTGGGAGGACATGTCCCCGACGCTGAGGCGATCCAGACGCCCGTAGGTCGCGGCCAGCGTGATCACCCGCGGGGGATCGTCGGTATGCACATGCACCTTCACCAGCTCAGGGTCGCCGACCACCAGAACCGAGTTCCCCAGGGCGGCGATCTCCTCCCGGATCCGCTCCACGTCGAGCTGGCGACCGTGGATCAGGAACTCGGTGCAGTAGCCCCACCCCTCCTCGGGCAAGTCGAGCAGGGCCTGAGCGGCAGGGCGGCCCGGCCCCACCCGCTGAAGCTCGGACTCGACCTCCTCAAGCGAGCGCAGCATGCCCTCGAGCATGATCTGGAGGCCGTACCCACCCGCGTCGACCACCCCCGCCTCGCGCAGGATGCGGAGCTGGCTCGGGGTTCGCTCGACCGCGGCTCGGGCGCCAGCCGCCGCCGCCCTCAAGACGCTCAGGGCGGTGGCGCCGGGCTGCTGCGCCGCCGCCATGGCGCTCCGCCCGGCCTGCCTGGCCACGGTCAGGATCGTCCCTTCGGTGGGCTTGATGACGGCCCGATAGGCGGCGTTGGCGGCCTCCTCAAGGGCCTCGGCCAGCTCCAGGGGGGTCAGCTCCGCCCGCCCCTGGACGGCGTTGCCGAAGCCGCGAAAGATCTGCGACAGGATCACCCCGGAGTTGCCACGAGCTCCCATCAGGCTGCCGTGGGCGGCGATGCGCGCGACCTTGCTGACCTCGGTGGCCTGCGACTCCTTGATGTCCTCCACCGCTGACTGCAAGGTCAGCATCATGTTGGTCCCCGTGTCGCCGTCCGGCACCGGGAACACGTTGAGCCGGTTGATCTCCTCCTGATGGGCGCTGAGCCAGTCGAGGCTGCCCAGCAATGCCTGCCGGAGCAGGCGACCATCCACGCTCCCGGCCCCTCCGCTCTCAGAATGCCCCGTTATCTCCGTGAACCCCCTGCACGAAGACGTTGACCTCGGCCACCGGGACCTCCGTGGCCCGCTCGACCTCGAATCGGACGGCGCTCTTCAGGTTGTGCGCGACCTCGGTGATCCGAACGCCGTACTGGACGATGATGTAGAGATCGATCGCCAGCTGGCCATCGACCTCCCGCACCTCCACGCCCCGATGGACGCTCTCCCGCCGCAGCAACGTGGCCACGCCGTCCCGCAGGCCACGGGCCGCCATACCCATCACGCCGTAGCAGCCCAGGGCCGCGTGGGCGGCGATGGCGCCGACCACGGCCGGGAACACCTCGATCCGACCCCGCTCCCGGTTGGCCCGGAGCGATCCCGTTGCTGAGGGCTCTCTCACCGCCGGCCTCAGATCCATGAGCATGGCCATGGTACAATGCGGCTCCGTCGTCCAGCGGGAGCGATCAACGATGGCCTGGAAATGCGAGATCTGCGGCAAAGGACCGCAGCACGGACACAACGTCAGCCACTCGAAGCGACGTACGAACCGCCGCTTCTTGCCCAACTTGCAACGGGGCAAGGTGCGCATCGGCGCTCGGGTCGTCCGAGCCCGTGTTTGCACGCGGTGCTTGCGCACGCACGCCGCCGGGGTCTGAGCTGAGCTTCGTCGCCGCCGCTGCCGCCGCCTTCGTCGTTTGCCTGGTGGCGCAGTATCTCGGCTATGGCCGTTTGCTCCTCCCGGCCTTGAGGAGCGCCGAGGCCGCCGACCGGCGTCGTGCCCTGAGACGATGGCTGGGCTTCGTGGTCACGTGCGAGGGGCTGGTGGTCGCGGCGGCGATCGTGTACGCGATCGTCGTGGGGAGCCGTCATCCCACGGGGATCGTCTGGGCGCTGCCCCCGATCGCGGCCCTGGTCGGCGTCTCTCTCCCCCTCCAGCTCGCCGCCTCCCGGCTCGCTCGTAGCGCGTTCCGGGAATAGGCCCTCGCGGGCCTCAGGTCGCCAGGCTCAGGGGGATGTCCAGCTCCTGCGACAACGCCCGAAGGTCACGGGTCAGGTACGCCCAGACCCGTTCCCGTGCCGTCGGCTCGGGGAGGAACGGCTTCGGATCGATCAACCCGGCGGCTCGCTCCGGTTGCCCCACCATCTCGGCGAAGAGCAGGGTCCAGGCCCTGGGCACCACCTCACGGATCGCGTAGCCACCGCCGCCGCAGGCGACCCATCGCCCCTCGCAGAGCTCGTGGGCGAGCTCGTGGAAGCGACGACCGATCCGTGGCCAGATGGCGGTGGAGGTCAGCAGGTGGGCCAGCGGGTCCAGGGCGTGGCTGTCACACCCGTCCTGGGTGACCAGGACGGTGGGGCGAAACTCCCGCAGCAGGGTCGGGACCACGGCCTCGAAGCCGGCCAGCCATGGCTCGTCCCAGGCGAAGGGGGCGAGGGGCAGGTTGGCGGAGGTGCCCCGGGCCGCTCCCACCCCCGTCTCGTCGGGGAACCCGGTCCCCGGGAAGAGGTAGCGTCCGCTCTCGTGGAGGCTGATGGTGAGGACCTGGGGATCGTCGTAGAAGAGGGCCTGGGTGCCGTCGCCGTGGTGGACGTCCACGTCCACGTAGGCGACCCGATGCCCCTGCCGGCGCAGCCAGGCCACCGCCACCGCGACGTCGTTGTAGACGCAAAATCCGGACGCGCGCTCGCGGCTGGCGTGGTGGAGGCCACCGGCGGGGTTGAAGGCGTGGAGCGCGGCCCCGCTGTGGACGGCCTCGGCCGCCTGGACGCTGGCCCCGACGATCACGGCCGCGCCGTGGTGCATGCCCGGGGCGATGGGGTTGTCTGGGCTGCCGAGCCCGGCGGCGAGCAGGCACGATCGGGGCACGCCCTGCTCCCCGCCCGGCTCGCTCAGGCGCCGCACCAGGTCGATGTACGCGGAGGAGTGGCAGAGCCCGATCTCGTCGTCGGTCGCAGGTCGGGGCTCCACCACCTGGGCGAAGCGGTCGAGCCCGAGCGATCTGATGAGCTCAACGGTGAGACGGACACGAATCGGCTGCAGGGGGTGGTCCTCGCCCAGGCGGTAGGCCATGAAGGCGTCACCCCAGATCAGATGCACACGACCGGGCACGGCCATACTCTACGGGGAGTTGGTCGAGGCAGATACGGTCGTTCACTCCATCGGCCAGCTGGTCACCGGCGAGCCCTCCCAGGGGGAGGGGCCGCTGGGGGTGCTGGAGCGGGCGGCGGTCGCCGCCCGAGGGGGCCAGATCGTGTGGATCGGCCCCTCGTCGCGCTGGGCTGATCGCCTGCGGCTTTCCCCAGAGGCGACGGTCATCGACGCCGCCGGCTGCTGTGTGACGCCGGGGTTCGTGGACGCTCACGTGCACCTGCTCTGGGCTGGGTCCCAGGCCGACGAGTACCGGGCCCGCCTGCTCGGCCAGCCGTCGTGGGGCGGCGGCATCATGCGGACGGTGATGCGTACCCGGCAGGCGGACGAGGAGGAGCTCCTCCGCCTCGGCCGCAAGCGCCTGCGAAGCTACCTCAAGCATGGCGTGACGGCGCTCGAGGCCCGGTCAGGGTTCGGCCTCGACCTCGAGACCGAGGAGCGGTTGCTGCGGGTCGCGGCGCGCCTGGGCCAGGAGACCCCGCAACGCCTGGTGAGCACCTTCTCCGGTGCCCACGTGGTGCCCGAGGGGGTGCCCGTCGCCGAGTACCTGCAGGAGCTGGTGGAGGGCATGATCCCTCGCTTCCGGCCCCTGGCCACGTTCTGCGCCGCCTGGTGCGACCCGGGAGCGTTCACCTCGGCCCAATGCCGCCGGATCCTGAACAAGGCCAGGGGGCTCGGGTACCAGGTCAAGGTCCACGCCTCCCAGCTGGCCCCTGGTGACGGCCCTGGGCTGGCAGTCGAGCTGGGCGCCGCGGCGATCGAGCATCTCGAGTACCTGCGCGACGATGACGCGCTCCGGCTGGCGGGATCGTCGGTGGTCTGCGTCCTCTGCCCGGGCACCACGGTCAACCTGCGCCTGGCCGGGGAGGGAACGGCACGCGCGCTGGCTGCGGCCGGCTGCCAGCTGGCGATCGCAACCGACTACCATCCCAGCACCTGCTGCTCCGAGAACATGTGCCTGATGATCGGGATCGCCTGCCAGGAGCTGGGGCTCACCCCCGAGGAGGCGATTCGCGCCGCGACCCTGGGCGGCGCCCGGGCCCTGCGCCTGCACCGTCAGCACGGCTCGATCCGTCTGGGCAAGCGCTGCGACCTGCTGCTCCTGGACGCCGAGAGCTACCTGGAGATCCCCTACCGTCTGGGCGTGAACCTGGTGCGCACCACCATCTGCCAGGGAAGGCCGGCGCACGGCTGGCCACCCGACCCGGGGACGGGGTGAGCGGCGCGTCCACCTCCGGGCCGGGGCCGGCCCTGTTCGAGGCCGTGCCCAACTTCTCCGAAGGGCGCGATCCGGCGCTGATCACCGCCTTGGGGCAGGGGCCGGCCGTGCTCGACGTCCACGCCGACCCCCACCACCATCGGAGCGTGGTCACGATGGTCTTCTCCGACCGGGAGCGCTTGATGGAGACCCTGCTCGAGCGCATCGTCCTGGCCGCGGAGCGCATCGACCTGCGACGCCATACCGGCGTCCATCCCCGCGTCGGCGCCGCCGATGTGGTCCCGATCGTGCCTCTGGGCAGCGCCACCATGGACGAGGCCGTGGCCCTGGCCCGAGAGCTGGGTGAACGGGTGTGGCGGCGGCTCCGGCTCCCGGTCTACTTCTACGCCGAGGCGGCCGGGGGCCGGCGACTGGCCGACATCCGATCGGGCCGGGTGGCGACCCCCGACCTTGGCCGTCGCCCTCACCCCACCGCGGGCGCCTGCTGCATCGGAGCCCGCCCGCCGCTGGTGGCCTACAACCTCACCTTCACCGACCTCGACCAGGAGACGGCGCGTCGAGCGGTCCGAGGCCTGCGCGCCCTGCCCGGCGTGCAGGCGCTGACCTTCACCCTGCCCGACGCTCGGACCCAGCTCTCGATGAACCTGACCCGTCTCGAGCAGGTCGGGGTGATGCGGGCCTACGAGGAGGCGACGCGCCTGGCCGGGCGCCCGGGAACGCCGGAGCTGGTCGGTCTCTGCCCCGCCTTCGCCGCCGGACCGGGTTGCGAGGGAGGATTGCTCGAGGCCCGTCTCGCCGCCGTGGCCGCCCGGCGGGCCGCTGCCCGCGCAGCGGCCACGGGCACCGACGAGCTGCGCAGGTTGGCCGGTCGCCTGGAGGCCGAGGCCGACGCCCTGACCGCCCTCCCCGCCGGCCAGGAGGCGCTGCTGGCCGGGGCCGAGCGGGCCCTGGCCCTGGCCCGGGTGCTGCGGGCGGGAAGGCTCGCCGATCCCGAACTGGCGACCATGCTCCTGGTGGCCGCGGACGGTCTCCGCCGCGCCCTCGTTCCGGACACGACCGCCCGTTACGCCCTCCGGGTGGACCTGCTGGAGCGGGGGCTGGGGGACGAAGTCGCGACGTCGAGACCCATGCTCCCCCCCAGAGCGGTTTCGCCGCCCTTCCCGGCATCGTTCCGGCCGGCAGATCCGGTGGGCGGCACGGAGCGGTGACCGCCCGTGCCGCCCGGTGTTCGGTCAGACGGAGGCCGCGATCAGCAGCGAGCCCTTGTAGGCGGCGAGCAGCGCCACCGCGATCAGCGGCGCCAGGCCGCCGGCCGTGACCGAAGCGAGCTGGTAGCCCAGCGAGGCGCCGCGGTAGCGCAGGCGGCCGGTGAAGCTCTCGGCGATGAACGTCGCCTGGGGTCCGTACTGCATGTCGTGGACGGGCAGGGCGAGCACGATGGCGAGGAAGACCAGCGCCGGCGTTTGGTGTCCAGCAGCGCCCAGCACGGGTACGACCAGATGAGCACGCCGATGGCGCCGATCAGGTACATCCGCTTGCGCCCCACCCGATCCGAGAGGGGGCCGAAGAAGGGTTGACAACAGCTGACGCGCCCATACACTACAATCCACTTCCATGAACTTGAAGCAGTGGGCGCGCGAGCAAGGCATCCACCCCGTGACCGCCTACCGCTGGTTCCAGTCGGGCAAGCTCCCCGTCCCGGCCCGGCG
>DATGLL010000178.1:0-4830 GCA_035294145.1 Candidatus Dormiibacterota bacterium
AGGCTCAGTTGGAGCCTTCGTGAAGCGCAGAGCCGCGGTAAGACCCGGGCTTCCCGGGCACGCGGCAAGGAAGCGCGAAGCCCGCAAGGGCAACCCCGTGAGGGGTGCCGTATGAGACTATCGCTTACTCAGCGGCAACGGAATGACGCGGGTGCGAAGGAGGACGACGGTGGCGCAAGACCACGGCGTCGAGGAAGGGATGCGCAGGATCCGGCGAGCCCTCTCTCGCCCACCCCCCGAGGAGGAGCGGACGCCGCCGCCTCCCTCACCGGCGCCTGAGGGAGGCTCCGTCTCCTCTCCCTTCGAACGCTTGACCCCGCGAGCCCAGAAGGTGGTGATCCTGGCCAAGACGGAGGCCAACGTGCTCCCGCGCGGGTACATCGGCACCGAGCACCTGTTGCTCGCGCTCCTGCGGGAGGCCCATGGGCTGGGAGCGGTGGCGTTGGCGAACCTCGGCGTCCGGATCGAGCAGGTGCAGGAGGTGCTCCAGGCGGCCGGGAGCGGCCAGGCCCCGGCCGAGCCCCCCACGAGGCTCCTTTTCTCCCAACGGGTCAAACGGACGATCGAGCTGGCGCTCGGGGAAGCGCAGCGGATGGGCCAAGAGTACGTCGGCACCGAGCATCTGCTGCTCGGCCTGCTCGCCGAGGGCGAGGGCGGAGGAGCCAGCGTGCTGGCGAGCCTCGGGGTCACGCTCGCGGGGGCACGGGCCGAGATCGAACGGCTGCTCACCTCACCGCCACCGGTAGGCATGCCGCCACAGCTGCTGCCCTCAGGGGGACCGGTGCCATCGCCGCAGCTGATCGAGGTCGTCCGGCGAGCCCAGGCGCTCGCCGCTGAGGCCGGCGTGCCCGAGATCGGGGTCGAGCACCTGAAGCAGGCGCTCGCTGAGCACCGGGGCGAGGGGCGGTAGCGCCGCCCCTCAGGCAGGTCAGGCGCATCGCGCCCCAATGGCGAGGCGCCGATCCCGGTCTCCTCCGGGAGGAGGCACGGGGCGCTTGGCGCATCCCCCCGCCGCGAGGCCCGCAACGGGCACGGGCCTCCACCCCGATCGCCCGGCCCTGGTCATCCACCCCGGCCAGCAGCGCCTCGAGCTGGGGTCGACCCCGTCCTCGTCCCCCTCGCCCGGGGACGGCGGCCACCAGTCGCCGTCCCAGAGCGGCGGGCGTGGCTTCCACGTGCCCGGCCTTGAACCGGCAACGCCGGTCCTCATGCCCGACCACGATGGCGGTCACGGATCGGCCCCATGGCGCTTCCCGTCCGGGGCAGAACCGATCCGGTCATCTCATCACCCGGCCCACGGCAAGCCCCTGCCCGGCCACGGGCTCGGCGGAAGGCCGTAGCCGGCACGCCCCACCGGAATCGGCCGTCCGAGGGGGCGGGCCTTCGCCGCGCTCTTCTCCACCCCAACTCGGATCTGGACGGCGACACCTCCGCGGCCTTAGCTTGGTAGGAGTCCTACCACTCTGAGGAGGTAGACCATGGCCGCGGTGACCATCCCCGGATACGACTTCGGCTCCCCTGCCCTCCCCAGATCCCCGGTCTCGCTCACGGACCTGGAGCTGCTCCAGCGCACCTTGCTTTGGAGCGAGGAGGACGATCGTTACCTGCGCATGGCCGCCGAGGTCCTGGACGACCAGGTCGATCAGGTGCTCGACCTCTGGTACGACTACGTGGCCTCGCATCAGCACCTGGTCCGCTACTTCGCCGGCCCCGACGGGCAGCCCATCGGCAGCTACCTGGAGCGAGTACGCGCCCGCTTCGCCCAGTGGGTCCGGGACGTGTGCACCCGCCCCCGCGACCAGGCCTGGCTGGACTATCAGCACGAGATCGCCCTCCGCCACACCTCGGCCAAAAAGAACCAGACCGACGGAGCCGACGCCCCAAGCGAGGTCCCGCTCCGGTACATGGTGGCCTTCATCTTCCCCATCACGGCCACGATGCGCCGTTTCCTCGCGGCCAAGGGCCACCGCCAAGCCGACGTCGACGGCATGCACACGGCCTGGTTCAAAGCGGTCGTGCTCCACGTCTGCCTGTGGTGCCAGCCCTACGCGGCCGAGCGGTGGTGAGCGACCGCCTTCCCCTCGGCGCCCGCCGCTCGCTCGACATCCGCCTGGTCGCCGCCCTGGAGCGGGTCGGCCAGGCGGCTCGAGCCCACCTCTGGCGGGAGGCGGGACGTCAGGGCCTCACCCCCACCCAGGCCCAGCTGCTCCTCCGACTCCGCACCGATCCACCTCAGCACCGCCGGGTGGAGGCCCTGGCCTCCCATCTCCACCTCACCCACCCCACGGTCTCGGATGCCCTCTCCGCCCTGATCCGAAAGGGGCTGGCGACGCGACGTCGGGATGGACCGAGGGGACGCCGCTCGACCCTGGACCTCACCCCCTCCGGCGAGGAGGTGGCGGGCCGGCTTGAGGCCTGGTACGACCCCTTCTTTCGGGCCGTGGCGACAAGGCCGACGGCCGAGAAGGAGCGGACGCTCGAGCTCCTGCTGGCCATCATCCAGCACCTCCACCGAGAGGGCGTGATCACGGTGGCGCGCACCTGCGTCACCTGCCGCTTCTTCCGCCCCAACCTGCACCCCGGCGCGCAACCGCACCACTGCGACCTCCTCGGGGTCCCCCTTGGGACCGGCGCGCTGCGGGTGGACTGTCCCGAGCACCAGCAGGTGGCCTGAGGGCGTGGTCCCGCCCTCACCCCACGACCGAGCCGGCAGGTACCGCCCCGGCCCAGCGATTGCGTCAGCGGCGCTCTCGCCCTCTCGGACCTGGAGGGGAAGGGACCGGCCCACGCGCCCCCTGGAGGGCAGGCCCCAACCCCGATCCGTGCCGACTCACGCCACATAGAATCGTCGCGATGGGACCGGACGAGGTACCCATAGGCCAGGCGGTGGACGAGCCCACCCGGTGATCGAGGCGGAGGATCGCGCTGCCGGTACCCATCGGCTGAGCTGGAGCGACCTGGGACATCTCGGCCTCCTCTGGCTGGGGGGCTTCGACCTACGCGTGACCCTGCTCGCGGTGCCGCCGGTCCTCCCCGCCATCCACCGCGACCTGGGCCTGGACGAGACGAGCGTCTCCGTCCTCACCGGTCTGCCGACCTTGCTCCTGGCGGTGGCGGCGGTACCGGGCTCGCTCATGATCGCCCGGCTCGGGGCGCGACGGGCCCTGCTGGCCGGCCTGCTGGCCATCGGCCTGGGCTCGGCCCTGCGCGGGGTCGGCACCAGCGTCGAGGTCCTCTTCGCCATGACCTTGGTCATGGGGGCGGGGGTGGCGGTGAGCCAGCCCGTGTTCCCGACCTTGGTCAGGGAGTGGATGCCCGCTCGCGTGGCGCTGGCCACGGCCGTGTACTCCAACGGCCTGCTCTTTGGCGAGCTGGTCCCGGCCTCGGTTACCGGCCCCTGGCTGCTCCCGCTCCTGCACGGCAGCTGGCCGCTCACCTTCCTGGCCTGGTCGCTGCCCGTCTTCTCGGCCGCCCTTCTCATGGTCTCCCTGACCTCCCACCTCCCCCTCGATCCCACGGCCTCCCGGCGCTGGTGGCCGGAGTTCCGCCGCCCCCAGCTATGGCAGGTGGGGGTGGTCGTGGGGCTCGGCTCGGCCGCTTACTTCGGCGCCAACACCTTCCTCCCTGACTTCGTCCACGCCACCGGCCGGGCGGGGCTGAAGGACCCAGCCCTGACCGCCCTCAACTCCAGCCAGCTGTTGGCTTCCTTCCTCTGCCTCGCCGCCCCGGACCGGTTGGTGGGCCGCCGCTGGCCGTTCGTGATGGCCGGGGCCATGGTGACCACGGCCGGGGCCGGCATCGCCCTCACCCCCGGGGCCTGGGTGGTCGTCTGGGCCGGGGTGATCGGCTTCGCCACCGCGCTTGCCCTCGTCCTCACCCTGGCGCTGCCGCCGCTGCTGGCCGCCCCCGAGGACGTGCCCCGGTTCAGCGCCGGTGTCTTCCTGATCAGCTACAGCACGGCCTTCTTGGGACCGGTGGCGGGTGGCGCCGCCTGGGACTCCAGCCACGCGCCGGCGGCACCGTTCGTGGTGCTGGCCTCGGGCGGGGCCATGATGGCCCTTCTCGCCGCCGTGACCAGCTACCGCCGAGCCCCGGCCCGGGCGGGCTGAGCCGCCCGAGGGGACCATGGCCGAGCCTAGTACTACAACCAACGAGGGGGGACGGTGCTCGACACGGGAGCGTCGGGGGTGACGCTCGCGCTCTTCCCGGTCGAAGAAGAGCGAGCGACGGTCGAGCTTGCCGCTCCCACCGCGTTCGAGGCGAGGAAGCTGGCCCGGGAACTCGACCTGCCTCACCGACGGGAACGGCTCTGGATCGCCTTCGGCCTGCACCTGGGGCCACGGACGATGCCCCGCAGCCCATCGGCCGCGCCCTCGTCCTGGCGGAACGGTTGGCCGACGGCATCGGCCCCGGGCTGGTCCTGGCCCCGCCGACGGCGGCAGTATGGTGCCGCCGCACCGTTCGTGTCTTGGCCCCGTCACCGCCGGATTGCCCTCTCCGAGACCTCCCACCCCTGGCCCTCGTCGTCGAGCGCCAGGACGGCCGAGCGGGCTGGGACGATCGGCGGGCAGGCACGAGGTCGTCTCCCGTCCAGCCCGTCCTCGTGAGCGGAGGGTTGACAACAGCTGACGCGCCTATACACTACAATCCACTTCCATGAACTTGAAGCAGTGGGAGCGCGAGCAAGGCATCCACCCCGTGACCGCCTACCGCTGGTTCCAGTCGGGCAAGCTCCCCGTCCCGGCCCGGCGAGTTGGTCACCTGATCCTGGTGGACGCCCCGGCGCGGTCCCCGGCCGGTGTGACCGCCCGCTCGCGTGTCCTCTGCGGA
>DATGLL010000179.1:0-16002 GCA_035294145.1 Candidatus Dormiibacterota bacterium
GGCTTCTCCCATTGCGCCGGTGCAGTGCGCTACCCTGTCCGGCGTTGCCTGCGCTGGTCGAGCTCATCGGCGCCACCCACCACTACGAGGACGTGGTGGCGGTCGATGACGTGCACATGGCCCTACGACCTGGGGAGCTGGCCTTCCTGGTCGGGCCCAGCGGCGCCGGGAAGACGACGCTGCTGCGGCTGATCAACCGGGAGATCCGGCCCACTAGCGGCGAGGTGTGGGTAGATGGGCTCCCCGCCCATGCCCTGCGGCCGAGCCGTATCCCGGAGCTTCGCCGCCGGGTCGGCGTCGTCTACCAGGACTACAAGCTCCTCCCTCGCCTGACCGCCCTGGAGAACGTGGCCTTCGCGTTGCGGGTCACCGATCTCCAGATCTCGGACGCGGAGGCCCACGATCGGGCGCTGGACGCGCTGGAGGCGGTCGGGCTGGGGGAGAAGGCGGGGGCCTTCCCCCACCAGCTCTCCGGTGGCCAGCAACAGCGGGTGGCCATCGCCCGGGCCGTGGTCAGGCAGCCGCCGCTCCTCATCGCCGACGAGCCGACCGGGAACCTGGACCTGGAGACCGCCTGGCAGGTGATGAAGCTCCTGGAGCAGATCTCCCGCTTCGGGACCTGCGTCCTCGTCGCCACCCACAACCTGGAGATCGTTCGCCGGATGCAGCGACGGGTGCTGACGCTGGTCAACGGGAGGCTGGTCCGGGATCAGCCCGCCGGCCGTGTAGGGAGGCTGGCATGGGCGTCCTCGTGAACGCCCCCTTCCCACGCCGGCGCCGATGGGGCAGCGTCGTGCGCAACGCCTTCCGTCTGGTGGTGCTGGGGGCCTGGCGGAGCTGGGTGCGCAACCTGGGTTCGACCGCGCCGGCGTTGGGGTCGATGATCCTGCTCCTGGTGCTGGCAGGCCTGGTCGGCATGGGGGCGTACGCCATCCAGCGCGTCGCCGCCACCCAGGCCGAGAGCGCCGCCGTCCTCCACGTCTACCTGCGCGACGACGCCCGGCCAGAGGACGTGAGCGCCCTGCGACGCCAGCTGGCCTCCGACCGACGGGTGGCCTCGGTCGGCTACACCACGAAGCAGCAGGCGCTCGAGCGGGCCAAGGCCCGGCCGGGGTTGAGCAACCTGGCCAGCGCCTCGGACTCGAACCCCTTCCCCGCCAGCCTGGACGTGAAGCTGAGGAGCGTGGGCGACGTCGGAGCCCTGGCCGCCATCGCCGCTCGCAGCCCCGCCGTCGATCCGATCATGCCCACCTCATACGACCGTGGCGCCTACCAGCGGATCCAGCAGGTCCTCACCGTGCTCAGCGTCGTCGGAGCCGCGTTCCTGCTCCTGCTGGGGTTCGTCGCCGTCACCGTGACCGCCAACAGCATCCGGGCCGCCATCCTTGCCCGCCGGAACGAGGTCAAGATCATGGAGTTGGTTGGCGCCCGGCACTGGATGGTCAGGGGCCCCTTCGTGGTCGAGGGCGCCCTGACCGGGGGGGTGGCCGGGGTGGTGGCGGCCATGCTCACCTTGGCCGTGAGCCTGGCCGGCATGGCCCTGGGGGCGGGGAGCTTCGAGCGCTTCGCGCCGGGGGTCACGCCGACCGTGGCGCTGCTCGCGGGGGCGCTGCTCGTGGTGGGGGGACTGGTGCTGGGTGCGCTCGCCTCCCTGCTGGGCGTGCACCGCGAGCTCCGGGCCGCCTAGGCGGCGGCCACGCCGCCGAGCCCGGTCGAGGAGGGTGGCGAGGGCGGCGACCGTGCCGTCGATGATGCAGTACCCGCCGGCGATGGCCGATGGCGGGTTGCCGGAGGGGATGTGGTCCCATGGGGCCACCGCCAACCAGTGCCAGTCCCCGGCGAGGGTCCCCGACAGCTCCAGGTCGAGCGTGGCCACGAAGATGGCCGCGAAGAGGGCGAAGCGAGGGGTCCGCACGATGCACCAAGCCAGGACGGGGAGGCAGAGGGCGCCTTGGACGTCGAGCCGATGGGTGAAGACCGGTAGCAGCGTCAGGCCCAGGAGGACGTAGGCGACGCAGGCGCCGAGGATCGCCAGGGCCGCCCGGCGACCGTGGCGGCGGAAGATGGGCAGGTCGGCGGCGGTCAGGCCGAACCAGTACACGAGCCCGTGGCCGGGAGGGACGTAGAGGGGAATGTTGCCGAGACGGTACCGGTAGACCCCCCACACCTGCGATCCCAGCACCTCGAACCCGGTCGCGACCACCACGCACAGCCAGACCTGGCGACGTTGGTCTTGGGGGAGTCGGCGTGTCACCAGCCACAGCACGAGGAAGGTGAGGAGCCCGAGGCCGTCCTGCGGCCAGATGCCCCCCAGACGACCGTCCAGGGCCAGCACCAGCGGCGTGTAGGCGAGGAGGAGGAGGTGGATGCGGTAGGGCCCGAGTCCCTCCACGACGTCCCGGAGACGGAGCGATCTCCGCCCCGAGGATCCCCGCCGGGCCGGCTCCGTCGCCCTGGCTCCACGAGGTGGGCAGGAGGCAGCCGGCTCTGCCTCCGCAAGGATCGAGCTGGGTGCGCTCACCCCCGATCCGTCGGTGGCTCCTCCGTCTCGGGCTCAGGCTTGGGGGGTGGGGCAGGGCCTGGCTTCCCCTCGGCCTGCTCGGGCGGAGGCGGCAAGGGGATGACCTCGCCCTCGAGGATCGGGCCGCGAGGTGGCACCGGCCCGGGCGGCGCCCCGCGCGGTTGGGGGCGGTACGGTCCACCGGGCGTCCAGGGAGCCGGGCCGGCGTCCTCCCCGGGCCGACGGGGAGGGAAGGGAGGGCGGGGGGCCCGGCCTGGAGGGGGGACGCCCGGCGGCCAGCCTCGGGGCGGGGGCAGGGGCCCGCTCGAGGGCCGAGCGCCCGGGGGCGGCGGCTGCCCCGGGAGCGGCTGGGCCCGCCCCGGGGGGACCTGGCCGGGGGGACCGAAGGTCCAAGGACCGGGGCGGCTCCCCCCGGGCTGACCGACGCCGGGGGGCGGGACCGGTCCGCCCGGCGGGACCGGCGGCCACCCCTCCGTCCCTCCCGGCCCCAGGGGGCGTCCGTACCCCCGTGGGTAGGGGTCCACGCGAGGGCCTGCTCCTTGGCGGGAGCGGATCACCCAGATCACGGTCCCGATCAGGGCGGCCAGGAGCACCAGGATGATGCCCAGGCCGAGGGGCGAGGACAGGAAGCCGGAGAGGATGCTCGAGGAGGGATGCGTGACCGGGACCACCGTAGGGCTGGGGAGCGAGCTCGGCGGGGCGGTGGGGGTGGGGGTCTCGGTCGGGGTGGGGGTGGACGAGGGCAGCGGGGCCTGCACGAGCAGCTGGGCGCAACGCGGCTGGGGTTGCTGCTGGACGCAGACGATGTGCGAGCCCTGAGCGGCGTCGCCCGGGATGGTGATCGACTGGGTGAAGTCCCCCTGCTGGTCGGCCACGGTGGCGCCCAGCTGGTGGTCTGGCGTGTCCAAGAAGAGCACGATCGGCTCCCCAGGCTGGAACTGGCTGCCGGTGACGGTCAGCTGGCTCCCGGCCGGCCCGGCGGCGGCGCTCAGGTCGACGACGCCGTGCGGCAGGGGCACGATCGGGGTTGGGGTCGGGCTTAGGGTCGGGACGATGGGGGTCGGGACCGGGGTCGGGTAGGGGGTAGGGTCGGCGTCGGCCGCGGCCGTCACCGTCCAGGCCAGGGCCGCCAGCGGGACGAGGAGGAGCCCTCTCATACGGGCGGCCAGGGTACGGACCAGGCCGAGGTCGGATGCGGCATCCGCCACGCCGGCTTCAGGATGGTGTCCACTCGCTGGCGCAGCATATCCAATTCGCTCCCGTCGATCAGCTCGGCGAGGGCGTGGGCCAGCTCACCACCCTCGAGCGAGCCGGCAGCCCGCTCCAAGGCAGGGCGGAGGCGGGGGGGCAGGGGGCGGCCAGCGAAATCCCAGATCACCGTGCGCAGCTTGGGCTCAACGTGGAAGGTCAGGCCGTGGTCGATGACCCAGACCCGGCCCTGGGCGTCCGTGAGGCAGTGCCCCGCCTTGCGGTCGGCGTTGTTGGTCAGGACGTCGAAGACGGCGATGTCCATCCAGACCGAGGCCCGGCGGACGTCCGGCCCCCGGTGGTGCAGCTCGGGTCGGGCATCCACGAACAGCTGGAGGGCCCCCACGCCGTGGGGCGCCTGCTCCTTGACCACCGTCGGGGGCACGCGGGGCCAGCCGAGGTGCCTGGCCAGGAGGTAGGCGGCGACCTCCCTCCGGTAGAGGGTGCCGGCCGGGAAGTCCCAGAGCGGGGCCTCGCCCCGCGCCGGTTTGTACACGGCCAGCATGCTCCCCGGCGGCCCGCAGCCACCCCGGAGCTCGACCAGGAAGGTGTAGTTGGACGAGCGCCGGAACAGCCCCTTCAGCTCCACGATCGGGAGGCGTCGGAGGGCCTCCTCGACGGCCCGGGGGTCAGAGGATGGGTCGGGACCCATTGGCGGCGGGACAGGGATGCCCGCTGGGGTCGATGGGCAGGCCGCAGTAGGGGCAGATGGGGCGGCCAGCAGCCAGGACGCGCTCTGCCTGACGGGTGAACGCAGCCACCTGCTCGGGGGTGACCCAGAGTCGGGCAGTGGCGAGCTGGCTGGGGTCTTGATCCTCCCTCTCCGGCGCCTGTCGGGCTACGATCACGAATCGACGCTTGCTCTCGTGGTATCCGAGCCCGAGCTCGCCGATGGTCCACTCCGGCTCCCCGGGCTCGGCCGGCGGGGGAGCGTCGCCCTCGGCAGGCTGCAGGCCTTGGGCCTCAAGCATCTGCCGCATCCGGATGATGAGTCCCTGCACGTGGAACTTCTCACAGTAAAGGACGAAGCTCTCGCCACCGCGACTGGCGCGCAGGAAGAACTGGCGGCGGCCGGGAGGGCCGATCGTGCCCACGCCCATGCGGTCGACCGGGTCGAGGTCTATGCTTCGCGCCACGGTTCAGAGGGTACCTCGCCCTCCCGCGACTCCCCAGGGCGAGAGGGTTTCGTCGCATCCAGGGTTGGGAAAGCTAGCGGGGTACAGAGATCGAGAGCACAACCACCACTACCATCACTGCGGAGGAACACATGCCAAAGACCGTTGGAATCGACCTCGGCACCACCAACTCCGTGATCGCGGTCATGGAGGGGGGGGAGCCCGTGGTCATCCCCAACTCGGAGGGGTCGCGCACCACCCCCTCGGTGGTTGCCTTCACCAAGTCGGGCGAGCGGCTGGTCGGGCAACTCGCTCGTCGGCAGGCCGCGGTCAACCCAGACAACACCATCTACTCGATCAAGCGCTTCATGGGGCGCCGGTTCGGCGAGGTCGAATCGGAGCGCAGGATCGTGCCCTACAAGGTGAAGCCTGGGCGGGAGGATCGGGCGGTGGTGGAGATCCCCAACGCGGGCAAGGAGTTCACGCCCGAGGAGATCTCGGCCATGATCCTCCAGAAGCTGAAGGCTGACGCCGAGGCCTACCTGGGGGAGAAGGTCACCGACGCCGTGATCACGGTCCCGGCCTACTTCAACGACTCCCAGCGCCAGGCGACCAAGAACGCGGGCCAGATCGCGGGGCTGAACGTGCTCCGGATCATCAACGAGCCCACCGCGGCCTCGTTGGCATACGGGCTCGACAAGAAGGCGAACGAGACCATCTTGGTGTTCGACCTGGGGGGCGGGACCTTCGACGTCTCCATCCTCGACGTGGGGGATGGGGTGTTCGAGGTCAAGGCCACCAACGGGGACACCCATCTGGGTGGTGACGACTACGACCGCCGGATCGTCGACTGGCTGGCCGAGGAGTTCAAGAAGGAGCACGGCATCGACCTCAAGGCGGACCGCCAGGCGTTGCAGCGACTGACCGAGGCGGCAGAGCGGGCCAAGATCGAGCTCTCCTCGCGGCTCGAGACCACCATCAACCTGCCCTTCATCACCGCCGACCAGACCGGCCCCAAGCACCTGGAGACCACGCTCACCCGGGCCAAGTTCGAGGCCCTCACCGCGGACCTGACGGAACGGCTTCGGGGGCCGTTCATGGCCGCCCTCAAGGACGCCGGCCTCACCCCGCAGCAGATCAACGAGGTGGTGCTGGTGGGCGGCGCCACCCGGATGCCGGTGGTCCAGCAGCTGGTCAAGGAGCTGACCGGGGGCAAGGATCCCCACAAGGGGGTCAACCCCGACGAGGTGGTGGCGGTGGGAGCCGCCATCCAGGCCGGCGTGCTCAAAGGCGAGGTCAAGGACGTCCTGCTGCTGGACGTGACCCCGCTCTCGCTGGGTATCGAGACCCTGGGCGGCGTGTTCACCAAGCTGATCGAGCGCAACACCACCATCCCGACCTCGCGATCGCAGATCTTCAGCACCGCCGCCGACAACCAGACCTCGGTCGAGGTCCACGTCCTGCAGGGAGAGCGCGAGTTCGCCCGGGACAACCGTACCCTGGGGCGCTTCCACCTCGATGGCATCCCGCCGGCCCCGCGGGGCGTTCCCCAGATCGAGGTCACCTTCGACATCGATGCCAACGGCATCCTCAACGTCAAGGCCAAGGACCTCGGGACCGGCCGGGAGCAGTCGGTCACCATCACCGCCTCCTCGACCTTGAGCAAGGACGAGGTGGAGCGGCTGGTGAAGGAGGCGGAGCAGCACGCGGCGGAGGATCGTGCCCGGCGTGAGGAGGTGGAGACCCGCAACCAGGCCGATCAGATGATCTACCAGGCCGAGAAGGTCTTGAAGGAGCACGGCGATCGCATCCCGGCCGACGTCCGCAGCGAGGTCGAGACCAAGCTGGAGACGCTTCGCAGCACCACCAAGAGCGGGGACGCCAACACGCTCCGGCAGGCGATGGACGACTTCAACCTGGCGCTCCAGAAGATCGGGCAGTACATCTACCAGCAACAGGCGAGCACGGCCGGCGGTCCGGCGGGGGGCCAATCGGCCTCCGGCGAGGCGAAGCCTCAGGACGACGTCGTCGACGCCGACTATCGGGAGGTGAACTGATGGGGTGGGGGAGACCGGTCTCCCCCACCCCTCCTCCAGGCTGGTCCCGTCGCGCTCACGACCTCAGGCGCAGGATCCCGGGCGGCGATACAATGGGCCGACGGCCCAAGCCGACGTAGCTCAGCAGGCAGAGCAGCCGCCTCGTAAGCGGCAGGTCGTGGGTTCGACTCCCACCGTCGGCTCCATGCACGTCGCGGGCGTCACGGCAGGGGCGGCGAGGCCAGGGGTGTTCGATGCCCACTTCCACATCATCGACCCACGCTTCCCGCTCCGTCCCAACCAGGGGTTCGTGCCCGAGCCGTTCACCATCGAGGACTATCGACGTCGAGTCTCCCACCTCGGCGTGGTGGGAGGGGCGGTGGTGTCAGGTTCCTTCCAGGGGGTTGGGCAGGCCCATCTGGTCGAGGCGCTGAGCCGTCTGGGAAGCCGGTTCGTAGGCGTGACGCAGCTCCCGGCCACGATCGCCGACGAGGACCTCCGGGCCCTGGCTGAGGCAGGGGTGCGAGCGGTTCGGTTCAACCCCTATCGAGGCGGGGCCGCTGCGCTCGAGGAGCTGGAGGCCGTGGCTTGGCGCGTCCACGAGGTGGCTGGCTGGCACGTGGAGCTCTACCTTGACTCAGCCGACCTCCCGGAGCTCGGCCCACGCCTCCGCAGGCTTCCCCGGGTGGTGATCGATCATCTCGGGCTGACCCCGACTGGGTTCGACGAGCTGCTCAGGTTGGTCGATGCGGGCCTGTGGGTGAAGGCGTCCGGCTTCGGTCGGGTGTCCCTGAACGTCCCTGCCGCCCTCCGTGCCCTGTATCGCGTCAACCCCGGAGGGCTGGTCTTCGGCACCGACCTCCCCTCCACCCGGGCCCGGAGGCCGTTCCGGGACGCAGACGTGGACCTGGTCCTGGAATGCCTGGGGGAGGAAGGAGGGAGAAGGGTGCTGCTGGAGAACGGCCTTGCCCTCTACGGCCTACGGTGACCCATCGGCCACGAGGGGCGCCCAGGAAGGTGGCCTGATCCCCGCGCCCGCGGCTGGCCCCCGTCCACCCTCCTCTGGCCGACCCCATATATATACTAAGTATGGTATCTCTCATCGCAGAGTTCTCCTTTGTACTGGTGGCAGTATTGAGGAGAGGGATGGAGTGGGAGAAGGCGGAAGAGGGCCTCCCTCGCTCCAGAGGGGACGGCCGGGGGTGATGGGTGGGTGTCGGTGGCTGAGGCCGACCCTCGCTGGCACGGGCGGCGTCGCCGAGGGAAGTTGGCCCCGCCGCCCGCCTGCTGATCGGCCTCGGCGATGAGGAGATGTGAGGTAGCCAGGTGACCGAGTACGTGGATCGCGAGGAACTGCTCAAGGCGCTTCGGAGGATCGAGGGCCAGGCTCGCGGGATCCAGGGCATGATCGCCGATGGGCGTGACTGCGCGGATGTGGTGCAGCAGCTGGCGGCGCTCCGCAACGCCGTCGACCGCGTCAGCCATCGGGTCGTGGCCGCCAACCTGCGGGCGTGTCTGGCGGAGCTCGAGGTGCCCGCCCATGTCCGTCCCAAGCTGGAGCGAGGCTTGGCCGCGCTGGGCGGCCTGCGGACCTGAGGCCCGCCCTGGGGCGGGCCAGGCGCTCGGCTCCTCCCCGGCCCGTCCTCAGGGCCGGGGACGAGGCCGTCGCTCCTTGCCCGGTTCGCTACGATCCATGACGTGGACCGCCGGCCTCAGGTGGAGCGTCTGGCCGAGGGTGAGCTGGAGCTCATCCGCCCCTTGCTGGTCGACCTACACCTCCAGGAGCAGCTCCACTACGAGGATCACGCCCAGCTCAGCCGTGAGCAGTACGAGCACCTGCTCTCCGAGGTCCCTGCCAGCTTCCGGGGCGAGAACGTCGTCTTCGCCGTCCGCGATCGTTCGGGGGAGCTGGCTGGCTTCTGTTGGGTGGTGCTGTTCGACCCTGGGACCGGGCTGGAAGGGGAGATCGCCGAGCTTTACGTGCGGGAGTCCCATCGTGGGCGTGGGGTGGGTGAGGCCCTGGTGCGGAGGGCCGTCCGGCTCTTCGAGGAGCGTGGGGTGACCCTTGGGTACGTGTGGACCCGTCCCGACAACGAGCCGGCCACACGCCTCTACCGGGCGGCCGGGTTCCGACCGACCCGTCAGCTCGTCCTGACCTGGTACCCGAGGTAGCTGGCCCACCCGGGCCACCCCGGCCAGCTGCCTACAATGGGCCCGTGATCGAGCCCGACGGGCCCGAGTCACCATCGCGACCGCGCACGAGTGGGGCCGGCTGGATCACCCCCGGCACGTTCGTCGCCTCCTTGCTCGTGGCGGCGATCGCTGGCGGTGCAGTGGCTGCCGGGGTGACCTTGGGCATCCTCCATCTGCAGTCGCGCTCGAGCCCGCCGCCGGTGCTGGTGGGCGGCGCGACGGTGAGCGATGCCTCGGCGACGGCCGGGGTGGCCCAGAAGGCGGCTCCGGCCGTGGTGTCGGTGATCACCGATGAGAAGACCCTCGCCCACGGCTCTGGCTTCCTGGTGACCAGCGACGGGTACGTGGTGACCACGATCGGGGTGGTGGCCAACTCGCGCACCTTGGAGGTCCTGGTCCCCACCAGCGGTGGCCTGCAGCGCTACGAGGCCCGGTTGGTCGACTACGACTGCGAGACCGGCCTCGCCCTCTTGAAGGTCGATCACGTCGCCAATCTGGCCACGTTGCCCTTGGGGGACTCGACCGGGCTGGGGCTGGGCCAGAGCGTGGTGGTGGTCAGCGGGCCGCTGACCGCAGCGGGGGTCGTGAGCCGGGGGGTGGTGAGCGCCCTCCAGCGAACCGTGACGGTGAGCGACGGCCACGGCGGCACGCTCCAGATCGGAGACGTGTTCCAGACCGATGCCCCCGTCCAGCCTGACGCGGCCGGGGCTCCGGTGGTGGACCTCAGCGGCCAGGTGGTGGGGATCGTGGCTTCGGCGGAGGGCGCTCCCGGCCCGGGCGCCTACGCGCTCAGCTCGAGCGATGTGCAGCAAGAGGTACAGCAGGCGGTGCAGACCGGACAGCTGGTGGTGCCCACCTTGGGCGCGAGCACGGTGGAGGTGACCTCGGACCAGGTGGCCCTGCACGGGGGGGTCGTGGGAGCCCGGGTGACGAGCGTCGACGCCGGTGGTCCCGCCGCCGCCGAGCTCCAGGTGGGCGATGTCATCACCCGGATCGATGCCCAGGAGGTGGACGATGCGCATCCGCTCCCGCAGCTGCTGCGGACGCACTTCCAGCCGGGCCAGCGGGTCACGGTGACGTATCAGCGGAACGGTGCGGTGAGCCAGGTCCAGCTCACCCTCGACGGGGGGCATCCAGCGTGCCCGTGAGCGAGGTGACGGGCGCCTCCTCCTCGGCCGGGAGGCGGCTCGACGACGAGGTGACCTGGAGGAGGTGAGGACGTGGACCTGACCTGGCTGGGGCACAGCTGCTTCCGGCTGCGCGGCCGCGGCGCCGCGGTCGTCACCGATCCTTACCCGCCCGGGCTCGGCCCCCGGCTCCGGCTGGAGGCGGACGTGGTGACCGTGAGCCATCACCACCAGAGCCACGACCACGTGCAGGCGGTGAAGGAGGCCTTCGTCATCGACACGCCAGGTGAGTTCGAGCACGCCGGCGTGGTCGTTCGCGGCCTCCCGAGCTTCCACGACGGTCGCCACGGCGCCGATCACGGCCGGAACACGATCTACGTCATCGAGGTGGACGACGTCACCGTCTGCCACCTGGGCGACCTCGGCCATCCCTTGGATGACCAGACGGTTGACGACATCGGCAAGGTGGACGTGCTGCTGGTGCCCGCTGGCGGGGCCTGCGTCCTCGACGGTGCCCGAGCGGCCGAGGTGGTGCGACAGGTCGAGCCTCGATTCGTCGTCCCCATGCACTACGACCACCCCCTGATCAAGCGCGAGCTCGGCCCCGTGCGACGCTTCCTCGAGGAGATGGGGGTGGTCGAGATCGAGCCCCAGCCCAAGCTGAGCCTCCAGCCGACTCAGGCCGAGGCCGAGACCAGGGTCGTGTTGCTGGAACTCCGGGCCTAGCCCTGCGGCGTGGGGCGAGGAGGGAGGCCGTGGCCGGAGCTTCCAACGGCGAGGCCGAGGCGGATGGAGATGGCCCCGGGCCTCCGGTCCCCCACCGTGGCCGGGGCAGGCACGGTTCCCGTGCCTCCGCTCGGCGCGCTCGCCTCCTGGCGGGCGGCCCCCTTCCTCGCCGCCGATTGGCCCTCGCCACCTTCGGACCCCAGATGCGGCCCCTCGGCGTCGGCGCCGGCCAGGTGCGAGCGGTGGCCCCGGGTACAATCGGAGAAACCGCAGGAGGTCCAGGTTGCCCTATTTCGTTTTCGTGACCGGCGGTGTCGCGTCCTCCCTCGGCAAAGGGATCACCACGGCCTCGATCGGCGCCATCCTGAAGAGCCGCGGGCTCTCCGTCTACCTCCAGAAGCTGGATCCGTACCTCAACGTCGATCCCGGGACGATGAGCCCCTACCAGCACGGGGAGGTCTTCGTCACCGACGACGGGGCGGAGACCGACCTCGATCTGGGGCACTACGAGCGATTCGTGGACGAGAACCTGTCCGCCGCCTCCAACGTGACCACCGGCAAGGTGTACTCCGAGGTCATCGCCAAGGAGCGCCGCGGGGACTACCTCGGGGCCACGGTCCAGGTCATCCCCCATGTCACCAACGAGATCAAGGAGCGCATCCTGCGGGCGCAGCGGGAGTCCCAGGCCGAGGTGGTCGTCTGCGAGGTGGGGGGGACGGTCGGGGATATCGAGAGTCAACCCTTCCTGGAGTCGATCCGCCAGCTCAAGAACGACCTGGGCCGCTCCAAGGTCTTCTACGTGCACGTCTCCCTGGTGCCGTTGATCCGGGGGGAGGAGATGAAGACCAAGCCCACCCAGCACTCGGTCCAGGCCCTGCGGGCGATCGGCATCCAGCCCGACGCGATCGTGGCTCGCTCCGAGCGGCCGATCGACCAGGACATCAGGGAGAAGATCGCCCTCTTCTGCGACGTCCCCCGTGAGGGCGTGATCAGCGTCCCCGACGTCGGCTCCATCTATCAGGTCCCCTTGATGCTTGAGGAGGCGGGGCTGGGCCGGGTCATCTGCCGTCACTTCGGCATCGCCGAGCGGTCGCCGGACCTGGAGCCGTGGCGGCGCTTGGTCGAGCGCATCCAGCGGCCCAAGGGCACGGTGCCGATCGCCCTGGTCGGTAAGTACGTCCAGTTGCCCGACGCCTACCTGTCCGTCACCGAGTCCCTGCGCCACGCCGGCTTCTTCCACGACGTGGCCATCGATCTGCGCTGGGTCTCCTCGGAACGGCTTGACCAGGGCGACACCTCGCCATTGCGCGACGTGGCCGGTATCGTGGTGCCGGGGGGATTCGGACACCGTGGGATCGAGGGCAAGATCGTGGCCTCGCGCTACGCGCGGCACAACCGCATCCCGTACCTGGGGCTCTGCCTCGGGCTCCAGTGCGCGGTGATCGACTTCGCCCGCGAGGTGCTGAACGCGCCCGACGCCAACTCGACCGAGTTCGCCGCCTTCACCTCGACGCCGGTCATCGATCTGATGCCGGAGCAGCGTGACGTGGCTGGCCTCGGCGGGACGATGCGGCTGGGGCTCTACCCCTGCCGGCTGGAGCCCGGCACCCGAGCCTACCGCGCCTACGGCGAGCAGATCGTGTACGAGCGTCACCGCCACCGCTTCGAGTTCAACAACGAGTACCGGGAGGCGCTCCAGCAGGCAGGCATGGTGTTCAGCGGGCTGTCGCCGAACGGCCGACTGGTCGAGATCGTGGAGCTCGCCGAGCATCCCTGGTTCGTGGCCAGCCAGTTCCATCCCGAGTTCCGAAGCCGGCCCCAGCGGCCGCACCCGCTCTTCCGAGACTTCGTGCAGGCTGCGATCGAGACCAGCGGCATCGACCAGATGGAGCTGAGCTCCCCGGAGCTCCAGGCCGAGATCACGTAGCGGCCATGGAGGGCCAAGGGGTGCGGTCGGTCGAGGCCCGGGCTGGCGTGCCCGTGAGCCTGGTGTCCGTGACCGAGTCCGCGGCGCTCGCCTGTGGGCGGGCGATCGGGCGAGGGGAGGTGGAGCGAGCTCGAGAGACGGCGGCCTCGGCCATGCTCCACGCGCTCGAGGTCGTGGGCGTCTGTGGCCGCATCGTGCTCGGCCCTCGGGCCGACCCCATCCTCTCCCCCGGGACGACCGTGGGACGTCCCGGGGACCCCAACCTCGACCTCGGGGTCTATCCGGTGGAGGGGGCCACCCTGGTGGCCCGGGGGCTCCCAGGGGCGATCTCGGTGCTGGTGGCCACCGAGCCGGGTGCCTTCCCGGTCCTGCCGGCGGTGTCCTACGCAGAGAAGCTGGTGGCGGGCCCGGCCGTCAAGGGTGGCCTCGACCTGGACGATCCCTTGGCGGACAACCTTCGCCGGATCGCTTTCGCTCGCGACGTCCGGGTGGCGGATCTCGTGGTGGCGGTCCTCGACCGCCCTCGTCACCGCGACCTGATCGAGGAGGTGCGCGCCACCGGGGCGCGGATCCTCCTGTTGGAGGAGGGCGAGATCGCCGGGGCCCTGCTGGCGGCGGCCAATGGGACCGGGGTCGACGCGATGGTCGGGATCGGCGGGCTGGACGAGACCATCATCGCCGCCTGCGCCGTGCGCTGCCTCGACGGTGAGGTCCAGGCCCGGCTGTGGCCCCGGAACGACGAGGAGCGCTTCCTGGCCGGCGACGAGCTGGGGCGCGTCTACGGGGTGTCGGACCTTGCCCCCGAGCAGCTGGAGGTGGCCGTGACCGGGATCAGCGGGGGGCCGCTGCTGCAGGGCGTGGTGTTCGGCAGCCATGGGGCGGAGACCGAGTCCCTCGACATGTCGACGCGGTTTCGACATACCGTTCGCCGGGTCAAGACCTGGCACCTGCCCTAGGGCGAGCTCCCGGGCCGGCGGTGGGCGTCGGCTCGGCCCCGAGGCCCCTGGGTCGGCGCCTGCGGTGGCGGCGATGGGTCAGCTGCGCCCGTAAGGATTTCGTATGTGCGCTGCCCGGTTCTCCGCCTTTCGCCCCCATCCGTTGGTCGCAACGATGCTGATGTGAGTATGCTCAACTCACATGAGCTTGGCGCCGCCACCTTATGGCCCCCCTGGACCGCCGAAGGTCCCTCCGGAGCAGCCGCCTCCAGCTGGGTACGATCCCTGGCAGCGGCCTTATGGCCCGTACCCGCCGCCGCGCCCGACCTCGCCTCGCCGACGGGGCGGCGTGCTCGGGGCGCTGCTCGCCGTGCTGGCCGCCATCGCCGCCTACGGCAAGTACGCGCTCCTCTTCCTGCTCAAGTTCGGGGCCTTCCAGACCCTCCTGTCGCTGCTGATCAGCTTCGGTGCCTACGCGCTCTTTGGCGGTCCCTGGTTCGCGGCCGGGCTCGTGTTGATGATCCTCTGCCACGAGATGGGCCACGTGATCGAGATTCGCCGCCAGGGCATGCGGGCCTCTGCCCCGCTCTTCATCCCCTTCTTCGGCGCCGCCATCTTCCAGCGCCAGCACCCCACCAACGCCCTGAAGCAGGCGCAGATCGGCATCGCCGGGCCCATCGCCGGGACGGTGGCGGCGACGGTGGCGTTCGTGCTGTACGGCAGCACCCAGTGGGTCCCCCTCCTCCTGTGGGCGTACCTGGGCTTCTTCATCAACCTGTTCAACCTGATCCCGATCGGGATGCTGGACGGGGGCTGGATCCTCGCCGTCGTCTCCAAGTGGTTCCAGGTCTTGGGGCTGGGGGCGTTGGTCCTGGCCGTGTTCTGGCTGGGGTTCAGCCCCATCGTGCTGATCATCGCGGTGCTGGCGATCCCGGCCATGATCGAGCGGTTCCGGAACGACAGCCTCCCCTACTACCGATCGGTGCCCGTGCCCGCCCGGCTGGCCATGGGCGTGGCCTGGCTCTTCCTGACCGGTTACCTGGGCTTCGCCGCCTTCCAGGCCCACCAGATCCTGCAGGTGCTGGTCAGGTAAACTCGGTGGCTCGGTCGTCCGAGCCAGGCCGCTGGTCTTGCCCGAGGTCACCCAGCCCTGCTGGTTTGCGATTCCCCGCGGCGGGTAAGGAACTACAAGGTCCAGAATGAGAGCGAAGATCCATCCCACCTTCTACGAGGACGCGGTCGTCACCTGCGGCTGCGGCAACACGTTCGTCACCGGCTCCACCGTCAAGGAGCTGAAGACCGAGGTCTGCTCCGCCTGCCATCCCTTCTACACGGGGCAGCAGCGGATCATCGACACCGGCGGACAGGTCGAGCGTTTCCGCAAGCGAGCGGCCAGGTCGGCTCGGCGATAACGCTGCCGATGCCCGCCCTCGAGCCGGCGGCCGCCGTCGAGCCTGCGCCACAGGGGCCCGGTCGTTTCTTCTACGGAGGCCAGGCCGTGGTCGAGGGCGTCATGATGCGCGGCCCCAGCTGCTACGCGGTGGCGGTCAGGATGCTGGGCAGTGGCCAGATCCGAGTCCTTCGGGGGGAGCTGAAAGCGGCCATCTACACCCACCGGATCTGGAGGTGGCCGTTCCTGCGCGGCCTGGCGGTCCTGGCCGAGCAGCTCCACCTCGGCACCAAGAGCTTGAGCTGGTCGGCGCGGGTCGCCGCCGGCGCCCAGGATCTGGAGATCGGCAGCGGTGCGATCGCCGTCTCGCTGGGGACGGCGTTGGCGTTCAGCGTCGGCCTCTTCTTCGGGCTCCCCTTGCTGGGCGCCAGCCTGGCCGTGCATGGCCCCGGCTCGTTCGGCTTCGTGCTGGTCGAGGGAGCGCTGCGGGTGGCCCTGGTCATGGCCTACCTGCTGGCCGTCGGGCTCCTGCCCGAGGTGCGCCGGATCTTCCAGTACCACGGTGCCGAGCACAAGGCGATCAACACCTTCGAGATGGGCCTGCCCCTGGACGTGCCCCACGCCCGGCTGGCGAGCGTCCTCCATCCCCGCTGCGGCACCGGGTTCCTGCTGGTGGTCCTGGGGGTCAGCGTGCTCGTCTTCAGCCTGGTGGCGGTCCTCCATCCCAGCCTGCCCTGGGTGGTGGTGTCGAGGGCCCTGGGCCTGGGGGTGATCACGAGCCTCA
>DATGLL010000180.1:0-9985 GCA_035294145.1 Candidatus Dormiibacterota bacterium
TCGCTGCCTTCGACAGGCGCACAACGAAGGCCGGGGTATGAGCCCCGGCGAAACCGCCCTGCCGGAGGTCCTCGTCGGTCACGGTGACCACCGCACAACGAAGGCCGGGGTATGAGCCCCGGCGAAACTCGGGAGCGACGGGCTCGGTCTTCGTGCCGCTCGCCCACGCACAACGAAGGCCGGGGTATGAGCCCCGGCGAAACGGGTGCCGTCCGAGTTGGCCCGGGAGACGCGCTCCTCCGCACAACGAAGGCCGGGGTATGAGCCCCGGCGAAACCGGTCATTAATGCCGCCGGGACCAAGCTCGCAGTCCGCACAACGAAGGCCGGGGTATGAGCCCCGGCGAAACGCTCGTCTCGCGATTGCAGGATGCGGCAAGCCGATCCGCACAACGAAGGCCGGGGTATGAGCCCCGGCGAAACAGACCGCGATCACGCGGTCCCGGGCGGCGGGCAAAAGCGCACAACGAAGGCCGGGGTATGAGCCCCGGCGAAACCCGGTCGAATTGGGAATCGAGGCCTGATCTGTGGATTTCTGGCCTCGGCCACCTGGTCCGTGAACTCACCGCAAGCCCCCGAAGTTTTCCACAGCCCCGGATCACTGGAGGTTCGGGGGCGACCCTACAGGACCCACGGTCGCCCCAGCTCATGCTCCACATGACGACCCAACGAGGTCCGCGCGGCAGCCAGCGAGCCCTCGAAACGGTAGAGGTTCACACTGTCAAACCTCACGTCGATCCTCGAGCCCAGTTCCACGATCAACCGTTGCAGCGCAGCCGCGCTCAGCCGGCATTCGAACACCGAGTCCTGGACACGCTGCCCGTAGCTCTCGCAGAGGTGTGCCACTCTCTGCAAGCGTCGGGCCCCTGCCGGTGTGGTGGTGTCGATGTCGTAGGTGATGAGCACATCCATCAGGCGGTGGCCACGAATGGCGGGTATGCCGGCAGGTCACCCCGCAGGTGGCGAGCCATGAGGATGGCCTGGACCAGAGGTACTGTACCTCGAGGGATCTGACGGCCGAGCAGGGTGTGTGTCACCTCCTCCATTTTGTAGGCCTCATAGGTCTCGATCAACCTCTTCCGCCCTCTCTCGGAGAGATAGCAAGCGCCACCTGGGGTGGTGACGAAGTCCTCCGCGGTGAGCGCTCTACGCGTGATCAGACCAACCACGAAACTGTCGGCATATGCGGGTCGGAACTCCTCCATGAGATCCAGAGCCAACGACGGACGCCCAGGACGGATCCCGTGCAGGTAGCCAACTTGAGGATCGAGACCGACCGCCTCTGCCGCCCCGGTGATCTCGGTCAGGAGTAGTCCATAGACGAAGCTCAGGGCAGCATTTACCGGGTCTCTTGGGGGTCTCCGACTGCGGGCCTCGAACGCAAGTTCGCAGTTTGAGCTCATGAGATGCTCGCGCAGCCCCTCGAAGTAGAGACGGCTTCCCTCACCCTCGAACCCACGCGCCGTGTCGCCATCTCCCACCTCAGGCAGTCTGGAGAGCCGCTCGGCGATCAACATCTCTAGCCGCTCGATCCGGCCGCGTTGCCGTGGAGGAGCATCCCAAGCCCAGCGCCGCAACATGCGCCGTGCGTTCTGCAGCTTGCCAGCCACGATCCATCGTGCGATGCTCAGGCACCGATCTGGATCGTGGGCCGCACGGTACTGGGCCAAACGCAGGCGCACGTTTCCGCTCAGCCCGCCACCGAGCACGTATCGCACCCTGCCGTTGCCCTGGAGCGAGGCCACCCGGATGCGCCTGGCCGCGCAGGCCGCGATCGCCTCGCTGGTCATCTGGGCGTGCCCGACCAGCACCACTGCCTCCAGAGCCTCCAGGGGCACCCGCGAACGCGACCCGTCGCCGTTGACGACCAGGAGTGAACCGTGCTGGGCCGAGAGGCGAGCCCGGTGGTTGGTGACGTACAGGCTGGTCAACAGACGCATCCCACCACCTCCGCCAGATAGGCACGTATCCGATCGGGGTCGGCGCACAGCTCGGGCTGGCAGTGATCGAGGAGTTGGCACTGACGGCAGCGGGCATCGTTCACCGGCGGCGGGAGCTGTTCGTCCCTCAACCAGGCCCGCACCTCCTCGATCGTCGACAGCGTCAGGGCACGGAGATCGACGTCGAAGTCGACTCGCAGCCGACGACGAGCGGGTGCGAACCAGAGGAAGCCCTCTCTCACCGGCCGCCCGGTCATCTCCTCCAGGCAGAGCGCTTGAGCGCAGAGCTGGACGTGGGCGGCGTCCCCATGCCTGGAGCCGACCTTGTACTCGACCGGGACCAGCGTCCCGTCGGCGGTCACCTCTACCACGTCGGCACGGCCGCTCAGCCCCAGTGACTCGGACCAGAGCGGGATGGCTCGCAACACCTGACGTCCTCGCTCTCGACGATGCGTACCCGAGTCAGCTCGGAGGTGACCAGCTGCCCCCCGAACCGTATGCTCGTTGTCGAACCAGAGCCCGTCGACGTGGACCAGGGCGCACTGGCGAGGGCAGTAGCGATGGTGCTCCAGGGCGGAGATGGGCACGATGGGCTCGGGTTCCGCAACGACGTTCACAGCACGCTCCTGGAGGCGAAGCCGGTCGTCCGGTCGTCGCCCGAGGCCTGGTAGCGAACGCTCTCGTAGGCCCGGTGGATGCCCAGCCCCAGCTCTCGCCAACGTTTCACCTGCCTCGTCCCAAAGGCAAGGCCGAGCAGGGCATCGATCGCCCAACGGTCGAGCGGCGGTCTCCAGACGGGCCAAACCAGCACCGAGGGCGTCGTCCCCCAGCCTCGCGTGCGCAGCCTCTTCCCGTCCCCCCTGACCGGGAAGAAGGCCAGCCCCCAGAAGGCCAGGTATTCGATCACCGGGTCGACGTACTTGGCAGCGGCATCGGTGTCGCTGATCCGTGTGACATCGAAGCCGAGACCGTTGATCCCAAAGCGGATCCCGTTGCCCTCCAGGCTCCTACGGACCAAGTCTTCCACTCGCCCCGCCCCTTCCAGCGTCTCCCGGCACCGCCGGAGGCGGTCCCACAACGTCTCCCCGCGAGGCACCGCGGGGTCGAATGGCCCATGCCGGAGGACGCCGGAGTCCTCCGGCGGCGCTAGGTCGGTCAGCGAGGCGGCGAGCGAGAAGTCGCTCTGGGAACGCCGTGCGATCGCGGCCGCCGCTCGATAGCGATCCGGGGTGACCCTTCGCTCCAGGCGTGGCCGGGCGATCGCCAAGGCATCGAGTTGATCCGAGCGTGGGAGCGCCTCGGCGACCGCCGTCGCCACATCGTCGGCTGAGGGCACCTCCAGCACCGCCACCGGCACGCCGTCGTCGCTCCAGCGGAGCCGTGCCCCATCGATCAACACCGTCACCCCGAGCGCGGCCAGCCAGGCGTTCAGCCAGTTGGCCCGCAGCCCGGGCGCACGCAGCTCCCCCATTCAGATCACCTCCACCGCCTCGGACACGATGTGGTCCGACTGGCGCAGGATGGCTTCCAGCAGCGCCAGTCCCCAGACGCCGTAGCGCTCGCAGAGGCGCCGGAACCGCCGGGGCTGCTCCCAGTCAGGCTCGGAGAGGTCACCCCTCACCACCAGGCGCATCCCATCGAGGTCGGCCGAGACGGTCCCGGGGACGTCGTCGGCGGCCAGCCTGATCCAGGGCCGGCCGTGGCCGTGGTGGGCGGCGACGAGGTGCAGGACCAGCTCCGGGTCACATCCCTCCAGGTGACGTCCCTCCAGATGGCGGACCAGCAGGCGAACGCTCAGCAGCTCATGGCGTCCCCCCTTCGGCCAGCCGGAGGCGACGCGATCCGGCTCGGCCCGGTTGGGTGGTGCGCCCGACTTGGCCAGGGGCTCGGTCGGCAGCGCCTGCGGGTTGAGCCAGCGCTGGAAGCGCAAGTCGTGCTTGCCCAGATCGTGGTAGCGGCCGGCCCGCTCCAGGGACGCGACCACCACCCTGGGCAGGCCCAAGCGCTCGGCCACCCGACCGGCCAGCCCGCCCACCGCCTCCAGGTGATCGGCGAGGAGGGCGGAGCCGGCCCCGAAGCTCAGCTCCTCCAGAGCATCGGCCCGGAGGCGAAGACGGTGCCTGTCTCGAGCCAGCCGACGCCCCTCAAGGAAGACGCGCCAGCCCTTGGCATCACGGACCGGCTGGCCGCCTTTGAGCCGATCCAGATAACCGGCCCACTCCTCCTCCCCGAGCCAGGGATGCCGTGGGAGCGAGGCGAGGGAGTCCAAGAGCTGCACGATCAGCTCCTGCTCCTCCTCCGCCTCCAGGTCCTCCTCTGGCTCCCGCTCCGGGTCCCGGCCAGCAGGCGCCAGGCGTCGCAAGGCCCTGACGAGCTCCTCCGGGAGGTCGTTCCCCACCAGGTTCCGGATCGCCTCCTCGTCGAACCAGAGGATGCCCTCGCGGAGGGGGGCGAGATCGAGCACCGGCCCACGTGCCTCCGGGTTCCAGCCGCTCTGGTCGTAGAGACCGGTGCTCGCCGGCAGCACCACCTGGTCGCCCGGCCGGAGATCGTCGAGGGCCGCTTCCTCCAGCCTCGCGCGATCGCTCGCGAGCCGCTGCACCCTCGTCATCCCCCGTCTCTGGAGCTCCGATCTCAACTCCCCGAGCGGCACCTCGATCGCCTCCTCCTCGCGCAGCGGAGGGAGCAGCTTCTCCTCCTCCGCCTCGGGCAGACGAGCGCGCCAGCAGACGGAGACGTCGGCATCGGGTTGCACCCCCTCGAAGAACAGCTCCACCGGGGGCTCGCCGGGCTCCGAGAACGAGGTCTTGGCCAGCTCCCAGAGGTGGTCGGGCAGCAGCTCGCCCACCTCGGGAGCCTGGTCCCGGGGCCGGCCCATGAGCTCTGCCACCCGCTCCGGGGCCAGGTCGAGCCACTCCCCGGCCGCCCGCAGGCGACCCCAGACCGCCGACGGCTCCGTCCCGTACGGAGGCGAGAGCGGCTGGTCCTCGGGATGGCAGATCACTCCCCGGGCGTGGGGCCGATCGCCCAGCCGGTTGAGGCGGCCGAGGCGCTGGACCAGGGCCCGGGCGCCCGCCGTCTCGGTGACCAGGAAGTCGAAGTCGAGGTCGGCCCCCACCTCCAGGGTCTGGGTGGCGACCACGATCAGGTCCCGGGCACGTCGTGCCTCCGGATCGCGGCCGGCGGGGGCGCCCCACTCCCGATCCAGCAGCCGGCCCCGGACCATCCCCGCCTCGTGCTCGCGCATCCGCCCGGTCAGCAGCATCAGGTCTGCCTCCCGATCCGAGCGGCGGAGCGAGCCCTCCAGCGCCTGCATCACCCCCCGAGCCCGGTCCACGGTGTTGCAGAAGACGACGCAGGTCGAGCCGGGCCGCCCCGCCAGCAGCTGCCGCGCCCGGGCGGCGAGCGTCCCGGCCAGGTCCTTCCTGGTGGTGGCCACCAGCTCGACCGGCTTGGCCGCCCGGAGCCGCTTTCGGACCTCTTCGCACTCGTGGTCCTCGGGGCCGAGGTCGAAGCGTTCTCCCCCCTCCTCCCCGGTGGCGGTCAAGGCCACCAGCCGGCAGCGGGCCCGGTCGCCAGGGAGCAACCTCCCAGGGTCGCCCAAGTCGCACTCGGCCGCGATCCCGACCAACCGTGTCAGGGGCCGGGCCAGGTGGGCCTCGTCGAGCAGGACCAGGCTGTCGGTGGCGGCCAGGGCGGTATCGACGGGGCGCATCGAGGTGCTGGAGCCGTAGCCACGGAAGAGGAGCCGGCTGGCGAACATGGGCACGGTGGCGAGGATCAGCGAGGGATGGGCGGGGTCCGGCGGCCGGGCGCCCAGCTCAGCCCCACCACGCAGGCGGACCACGTGCAGCGGGCCGTCCTCCAGGTGGGTGACGGCGAGGCTGTGCAGCGCCTCCGCCACCGCCTCCAGCGCCTGCACGTCCTGGTCGGAGGCCCCCTCCCAGCGGTCGCGCAGCCGGTCGGGACGGGCCAGCAGCTCCTGCAGGTGGCGGGCGTGGTCGTGGGCCGTATCGATCAAAAGCCGGCGGTTGACCACGTACCAGACCCGGGTGGGGGTGGTGCGGGCCGGACCTGCGGCGGCGGCCCGAGCCAGCGCCCAAACGGCGATGTCGAGGCAGGCGGTCTTGCCCAGGCCGGTGGGCACCCCGATGGCGTCCGGCCACCCCTGCTCGGCCACCCGGGCGGCGAGGCCACGCTGCCAGGGGAAGGGCTCCCGACCACGGTTGACGGCACGGAAGAAGGCCTCGAAGCTGGGAACCTCAGCCACGGCCGTCCTCCCTCACCGGCGCCATCAGGCCCATGCCGTACTGGCGGGCACGCCCCAGGACCATGGGGCCCGCGACCGGGGTGGCGAAGACCACCTCCAGGTAGGAGTAGGGCCGCCGGGTGCCCTCCCTGGCCCGGAACACCTCCTCTGGGCGCAGACGGGGGCTTCCTGGCAGGAGCGGAACCGGGCTGCACCGCGCCCACACCGGCCGAGGGAAGCCGGCGTGCTCGCACCAGGCGGCCACGTCCTCCAGGGTCGGACCGTGGCGGCGACGGCGTTCGTGCACCACCGGCAGCGCCGCCACCCAGCGCCGGGCCGGCCGTCGCCAGCGATCGGGGTTGGCCGCCCATGGCCTGGCCTCCCCGGTATGGGCGAAGACCCGGACCGAGCGCGTTCCCGAGATGGCCAGCTCGCGGAGCCGCCAGACGGCGTGCCGAACCCCCTCCACCACCTCGCGCTCGACGCCTCGGGGAAGCATGATCGCCGCCCCGTGCAGCCGGCCGCGGGCGTAGGCGTGGCCGACCTCGGGCAGCGTCAGCCACTGGGCCAGCTGATAGCCTCGGCCCTCAAGGCCGTGGCCGTGGAGCAGGGCAGGGACCTCGCCCGTTCCCGCCACATATCGCTGGTAGAGGTCGAGCACCGCCGCCTTGAGCGCCTCGGCCGTCCGCAGCGCAGCCCGCCCGGGCAGCGACTCCTCGAAGCGCAGCCAGATGGTGGCCGGCCAGGCAGCCTCCGAGCGGGAACGCAGGGGCTGGCCGGGGGCGCGGTAGCGGGCCCGCTCGGTTCGGAACCAGGCCCGGCGGGCGCGGCGCAGGGCCCACTCGTCGAAGGCGCGGTCGAGGACCTCGATGAACCCCGGAAAGGGCACGGGGAGATCACGGTCGCCATCGGGGTCGGGCTCCCAGACCGTCTCCGGGGCCAGGGAGGGGTCGAATCGCCTCGAGACCGTGACCTGTACCGGAGAGTCGGCACAGCCCAGGTAACCGACCCGGGCCGCCCGGGCCGACAGCGCCCGCAGCTCCTCCTCGCTGGGGTCGAGGTCCTCCCACACGTAGGCCAGGCGGGGGTCGTCCGGGCAGACCCGGGTGCCGGGTCGGACCAGGACCGCCATCCGGGCCGGGTACTCCTGGACCGCTCCCGAACTCAGCCAGTTCCCGACCACGTACCGCCCCTGGAGATGAGAGGCGAGGACACGGGCGCTGGCGTGGATGCGGGGAGGCCGGGCGCGCTCGAACAGGGCCAGCTCGGCCCCGGTCGTGACCCGGCATCGCTCTCGGGTCCCGTCACCGGCGACCAGGGCCGCCACCAGCCGGGCCGGGCTCGGCGGCCAGTCCCCAGGGTCGGGGGCCCCGGTCACCGTCAGGTCGTCCGGGGAGGTGGCGCGGATGGTGCCGTGGAGCAAGGTGACGTTGACGGTCAGCATCACCCCACCTGCCAGGTGGCGGTGATGGCCCAGACCAGCGAGGGGTTCGGCGTCACCACCAGTGGGTCACGCCCCCAACCGCCGCCCTCGGTCAGGCCCACCGCTTCGGCTCGCTGCCGGCACGCCTCGAAGAGGGCGACCGCCTCCTCCATGCTCGGTGGCTCCAGCTCCTCCTCCCCGTTTGCCCCCAGCCAGCGCCAGCGGGTGCGGACGGGACGCAGGTCGCAGCCACTGCGCAGGCTGAAGGCCCGCCCGAAGGCGGCCACGTGGGCGACCAAGCCCAGGGCCACGAGCAGCGCTCGGCCGACGGCGCTGGCCTCGCCGTCGCGGCAGTGGACCCGGCGCAGGCCGGCGAAGGACACGGTCGCGCGCTGCTCGATGGAGCGGAAGGAGACGCCGGCAAGCGCCGCCTCCTGAGGTCGGACCGGCACCTGGCCATGCCCGATCTCGGAGAGCGACTCCCGCTGCCGCCGGCCTCCGGTCTTCTGACCCTGCTCGACCCCCTGCCACCCCCGCAAGAGGTCGTCCTCCTGAAAGGTGACCGGCTCGTCCACCGAGAGGTTGAGCGGGTCGCCCTTGAGCCCCAAGGTCCGCGTCCACTCCCCCTGGGGGGCGGGATCGTAGCCGACGATCTCCGAGATCCAGGAGCGGGCCAGCTTGGCCTGGGTCCGCCTCTTGCCCAGGTGCGACTGCCAGTAGCCGAAGAGCAGGGCCTGGGGGAACCACTGGAAGAGGGCCGCCGGCTCCTCGGCGGTGGCGTCGAGGATGGCAGCGCCGACTGGCGTCTGGGGGAAGGGGGAGCCATCCAGCATGGCGTCGCGCAGGTAGGCGTCGGCGTGCCGGTGGGGGAAGCGGAAGCCGGAGAGCCGCCGGGGCAGGTGCGAGGGCAAGGACTCGACCCCGGAGAGGTCGAGCACCACCTCGGGGAGCCCCAGCGACGGTCGTAGCCCCTCCAGCGCCGCCTCCAGGCGGTTGGCCTGGCTGGGCACGTTGTCGATGACGATCACCCGGGTGCGGGCCGGGGGATCGCCCCACCACCGCTCGTCCTCCTGGAAGAGGCCGCCGGCGTAGACGGCGGGCTTCACCGGGGCGGCGGGGCCGGCCAGGGGCTCCTGGACGACGTGCACGGTGACCCCGGCCTCCTGGGAGTCGTCCCGGCAAGCCTCGATCAGACGGTCGACGTCGATTCGCATATGACCTCCTCATGGAGATATGGCGCGCGAGGCCGCCTGCGTGACGCGAACCATGGACCCCGAGGCCGATCGCGGCCGGATGGGGGTGGTGCCGAACCGCAACCGACTCGGCAGGGGGCTCCGGCGCGAGGTCCCGCATCCGAGCTGGAAGGCCGGGACAACGAAGGCCGGGGTTTCCCCCGGCGAACCGATCGATGGATCGGAGGATGACGGTTCCGCACCGCTCGCACAACGAAGGCCGGGGATCATCCCCGGCGAGGTGAGCGAGGACGAGACCGTGGACCGGATGATCGTTGGCCCCTACCGCCACAGCCGGCCCAGGAGCTCGGCCACGGCGGTCGCAAGACGGAGGAGCTGGAGCATCGCGGGGCGGACGAAGTCGGTTGATCGCCGCGGGGCGCCATCCGGATGGTCGGGTCCCGGCACGAGGAGCACGACGCAGGCCAGGGGGTGGTCCCGGACCTCGCGAGAGCGGTGCCGCCGCGATGGGCGGGCATGCCAATGATGCGGCATGGCGAGCCATGGCAGCACCACGTCCTACAGTGGTGGGGAACCGTCAAAAAATCACAACCAGAGGAGGACAGACAGAGAGACTCTCACCTCCGGCGCCTACGCATCGCTCCTCCCTCGTACCCCCTGGTCCTCCACCGGCGGCCAGTCGGTCAGCGCCCGAGCGACCGTTGGGGCTCGCTCGAGGATCAACCGATCGTCGGTGACGAGGGGCACCCTCATCTCCTTGGCCAGCGCCACATAGGCCGCCTCGTAGGCGGTGAGGCCGGCGGCCGTCCAGCGGGCGACGCGTTCGCACCCCGCCTCTCTCCACTCGAAGCCGAGGTCGTCCAGGTGGCCGCGAGCTCGACCACCGCCGCCTCTCCCCATCCCCACCGGCGGGCAGCGATGTTGACCATCTCCAGCGCGAGCAGGGTTGACAACAGCTGACGCGCCTATACACTACAATCCACTTCCATGAACTTGAAGCAGTGGGCGCGCGAGCAAGGCATCCACCCTGTGACCGCCTACCGCTGGTTCCAGTCGGGCAAGCTCCCCGTCCCGGCCCGGCGAGTTGGTCACCTGATCCTGGTGGACGCCCCGGCGCGGTCCCCGGCCGGTGTGACCGCCCGCTCGCGTGTCCTCTGCGGATCAGCGTCCCGATCTGGATC
>DATGLL010000181.1:0-32099 GCA_035294145.1 Candidatus Dormiibacterota bacterium
GACCACGATCGGGGTCACGGTCGGGTCACGCCGCAAGGCCAGGAACCTCCGACGCGTTCCGTTCAGGGCCGAGCCAACCTCGGTCAGAAGGCGCCCGACGGCGAGCCCCTCCTGGGCCGCCCAAGCGGCACCACCCGCCACTTGCCGGTCCAGATCGGAGCGTTGATCGGCAGGGGACACGCGAGCGGTCACGCCAGGGCGTTCCCCAGGATCAGGTGACCGACCCGCCGGGCCGGGCCGGGAAGCGTGCCCGACGGGAAGCAGCGGGAGGCGGTGACGGGAGGGATGCCTTGCTGGCGATCCCACTGCTTCGAGTTGACGGGAGTGAATGGTGAGTGTGTGGACACGTCAGCTGTTGTTACCCCGGGCCAGCGGGTGATGCCGAGGGATGTTCCTCCCCCGTCTCGTGACGCCTGCCCCTGGGATCGCAGGCGCCACGACCAGGTCCCTGCTCGAGCGAGGGGGAGCCGCGCTCATCGCCAGGGATTCGCCCATGGCTCCAGGCGCACGCGCGAGGATCATCTTGCTCCTCACCGCTAGGCTGTCTCAACGCCACGACGCATCCCGGCGTCATGCCGAACGCCGACAGGAGATGACCTTGATGGTGACCAGGTTCAGATCCCGACGTCGCCCCCTCGTCCCCTGATGATCGGCGCCGCGGCCGGCGTCATGGCCTTTCTCACCTCGGCGCTCCTGTTCGGGCGGCGCCTCCAGCCAGCGGCCGCTTCCTCTGCCCCCGGCAGCTGAGCCGACCTCGCCCCATGGGCATGCCGCTTCCTCATCCGTCCCGCCCTGCAGGAGGGGGTGGGAGGGTGATGCCGGGCGTCGCCTGAGTGCGCATGGCCTCGACCAGCTCGCGGCTCCTGACCGCCAAGCCGTCGCCGGCCCTGGAGATCGTGGAGGAGCTGGCCAGTGCCCGCTCGCAGGCAACGCGGGCCTCGGCAGGACGGTTCGCGGCCAGGTGGACCGGGGCTCGTGCCTGCCATAGGTCGGCAGGATGGGGCGGTGCCTTCGATCGCTCGGCCTCCGCCAGCAGCCGCTCGGCCGTCTCCGGGTCGGCCTGGAAGCGGGCCAGGCAGAAGGCGTGCTCCACCGCCAGCAACGACCGCACCCTCAGGGGGGCGAGCGACCTCAGCTCGTAGGCGCGTCTCGCCAACCGGCAGGCCTGGGCGGCCAGGCCCCGATCGAGGACAGCATGGTAGGCGAGCTCGATCCAACGCTCGTCGCCCCACCGCCGCGGCCAGGCGCTGGCGAGCTCGTTCCGGCCTCCGCAGCCAGCATTCCAGCCAGCGACCGCCGTTCCAGGAACGGCGATGCGAGCTGGCGCGGTTGGGGCGCAGATCGGTGGCAGAGGTGACGACCACGACCAGAGCGGCGAGGCCCAAGGGCAGATCCTGCCGGTGCAGGGCGAGGATCAGCGTGCCCGTTCCCGGGCGCAGCCCTGCCAGTGGGCCGGCCGCGATCGTGGCCGCGTGGCGGGTGCGTAGATGATCCGGTGCCCTGGGCAGGGGTGTCACCGACCCAAGAGGGGCCTCCCAGCCCTCGTCGGTCCAGCTTGAGCCGCCGGATGGGCCGAGCGCGGACGAGCCGGAACGGCCCGAGCCGCACCGCCAGCACCTCGAAGTCCAAAAGCAGGTCCGCAACCAGGTGGCCGAGCTCGTGCGCGAAGACCATCGCGACCAGGAGGAGGGGCACCCAGACCGCCACCAGGAGCATCGCCTCCAGGTGGGGGCCACCAAGGTGTGCGCCGGAGGGTCGGTGAGCACGATCGCGCCGGGCGCGACGTTGGCCAATGCCGTCCCGGTCAACCAGCCGGGGCGGAACCTCCACCGGGGCCGGCGACCCTCTCTGGAGGTGGCCACCGTCAGCCAGCCGGGCGGCGGTGCGTGGCCTGCCCCTCGAGACGATCCTCCCAGAGGTCGACCCTCCAGCCCGGCCAGCACTCGGCCGGGAGGGAGGTGAGCACGGCGGGGCTCCACCCCCACCCGCTGGTGCAGCGAGCCTGCGGCAATGGACGGCGGGCGAGGAGAAGCCCGATGTCGCCCGCTCCCCGGCGATGAGGCTCACTCCGCGCGGCTGAGATGGCCGAGCGGCAGGTACGTCACCGAATGAGCCGGGACCCGGCTCAGGCCCGCTGCGGCGCGGCCTCGTGTTGGCGAGCCGGGTCAACGTCCAGAGTGATGCCGCGGCGAGCCCGGAACGCTGGCTGGAGCGGATCTGGCTGATCGACTGCCAAGGGATGAGCGCTCGGCACCCAGGTTCGGCCGGCATGAGACGTGGCCTGACCTGGCCAGGCGGGCCCCGGGGCTCCCCGGCCAGCAGGCTCGATCGAGGTCCGGGCGGTGCTGTCCCGATGCCGCTTCCCATCCGGCGGGATGAGCGATAGGTTGCCCACGGCGTGGCATGGTGGCCGACCCCCATGCGTCGTGGGAGCGGTAGGAGGCGTCGGGGCCAGCCGTCGGGGATCCGGGGTGAGCTTCGATTGGAGATGGTGGGGGGCTACGGGCGCGTCGGGTCGGGCGTGGAGGCACGTAAGCTTGGTCAGTGTCCTCCCAATCCCCCATCGCCGAGATCGTCATCCCCAAGGCCTTAAAGCCCGCCGACGGCCGTTTCGGCTCCGGCCCCTCCAAGGTCCGCCCGGAGGCGGTGGCCGCCCTGGCCACGGCCCCGTTGGGCACCTCCCATCGTCAGGCGCCGGTCAAGGATCTCGTGCGGCGCCTCCGTTCAGGCTTGAGGAGCCTGTTCTCCCTGCCGGACGACTACGAAGTGGTGCTCGGCAATGGTGGTGCCACCGCGTTCTGGGACATCGCCGCTTTCGGGCTGATCCGGGGCCGCGCCCAGCACCTGGCGTACGGCGAGTTCTCGTCGAAGTTCGCCCAGGTCACGAGGAGCGCTCCGTTCCTAGGAGAGCCGACCGTGATCGAGGCTGAGCCGGGCAGCGCGGCCGACCCGATGGCGGAGGCTGGCGTCGACGCCTACTGCTGGCCCCACAACGAGACCTCGACCGGGGTCATGCGCCCGGTCCACCGGGTCGCCGGTGCCGACCCCGATGCCTTGGTGGTGATCGATGCCACCTCGGGCGCGGGTGGCCTCCCGATGCGTCCCGAGGACGTCGACGTCTACTACTTCGCCCCGCAGAAGTGCTTCGCCTCCGATGGCGGCCTGTGGGTGGCCTTGATGTCCCCAGCGGCGCTGACCAGGGCGGAGGAGATCGCCCGATCTGGTCGTTGGATTCCTCCCTTCTACGACCTCCTCGCCGCGATCGACAGCTCGCGCAAGGATCAGACCGTCAACACGCCGGCCGTTGCCACCCTGGCTCTGTTCGTGGCTCAGCTCGATTGGATGAACGAGCGAGGGGGGCTTGCCTGGGCGGTGTCGCGCACCAGCCGGTCGGCCCGGTGTCTCTACGAGTGGGCCGAGCGCAGCCCGTACGCAACCCCCTTCGTGCGCAACCCGGCTTGGCGGAGCCTGGTGGTCGGTACCGTCGACTTCGCCGACTCGGTGGACGCCGCGCGGGTGGCCAACGTGCTCCGAGCCAACGGCATCGTCGACGTGGAGCCCTACCGCAAGCTGGGCCGAAACCAGCTCCGCGTGGGGATGTTCCCGGCCGTGGAGCCCGACGATGTGCAGGCTCTGACCGGGTGCATCGACTATGTGGTCGAGCGCCTCGCCCGATGAGGAAAGCCCCAAGGTGCGAAGCCATACCCCCGTGACCTGAGGCCGGGGTCTGGCCTTTCGCCTGCCCGCCACCGTCTGGGCTGGCCGGGGCTCCAGGGCCCCCCGGCATCTCACGCCGGGCAGAGACCTGGGCTGCCTTGCCGCCTCGATGCTCTCAGGATGGCTCCGGCTGGCTCCTCCGGCGGGGAAGCGGGGCTGGCCCGGGTGGGGCGCGGGGACGACCTGGGGGTGGGCATGGCTCGGTCACGCCCAGCCCCGACCGCGCCCCACCTCAGGGTCGTTTGACGGGGCAGCCTCTCGCCCCTCCTCGGTAGCCCGAGCCGGGGGATGGGCCTGCCCTCCCTCACGTCTCGACGCCGACCGCTCCGGCCAGGATCGCTGCCACCTCGGGGCGCGAGAACTCGGGCGGCAACGGTAGGCCTTGGGCCAACAGCTCCCGAACCTTGGTCCCGCTCAGGTTGACGTGCTGGTCGGGTGGGTGCGGGCAGGTCCGGGCTGAGGCCATGCCGTGGCAGCGACGGCAGAAGAAGGCGTGCTCGAACCGGAGGATCTCGATCCCCAGCTCATCGGGATGGTAGTGGTCGAAGATGCGGTGGGCGGCGTAGGTGTCGTAGTAGTTGCCCACGCCGGCGTGGTCGCGGCCGACGATGAAGTGGGTGCAGCCGTAGTTGCGCCGGATCAGGGCGTGGAAGACGGCCTCCCGCGGGCCGGCGTAGCGCATCCAGGCCGGATTGGTCGCGAGCAGCACGCGCTGGGCCGGGTAGTAACCCTCGAGGAGCTCGCGATAGCAGCGCATACGAACGCTGGCGGGCAGGTCGTCGCTCTTGGTGTCGCCCACCAGGGGGTGCAGGAGGAGGCCGTCCACCAGCTCCAGCGCCACCTTTTGGAGGTATTCGTGGGCCCGGTGGACCGGGTTGCGGGTCTGGAAGCCGACCATCGTGCGCCAGCCCCGCTCCTGCTTCAGCCGTCGCACCTGCAGCGGTGTCAGGTCGTGCTCGGGAAAGGGAGAGACCGGTCGGGCGAGGGCGGTGACCTCCCCGGCCAGCGCCCAGGGACCGACCTCGCGGAGCGATCTCACGCCGGGATGGGCGAGATCGTCGGTGGCGTAGACGGCGAGCGCCTCCCGGTCGGGCTCCGTCCGGTAGATCTCCTCCAGGCGAAGGATGGCGATGGGGCGATCCCCATGCCAGAGCGCCACCCGCTCGGCTGACCTGAGGGCGGTGGCCTCCTCGTCGTCCACCCGCAGGAGGACGGGGATGGTGAAGGGGTGTCCCCCGGCGAGGCGGCCGTGGTCGAGGACGGCGCGGTAGTCGGAGCTGCCCATGAAGCCGGTCAAGGGAGAGAGCGCCCCGGCGGCGAGCAGGTAGGCGTCGCTCAGCTCTCGCGAGCCGACCTGAAGGCGGGGCAGGGCGACGGCCTCCTGTTGGAGCGCGGCCAGCTCCTCTCCCTCCGGCAGCCGCTGTCGGATGCCAAGGCGCACATGGCCCAGGCGCTCCAGGGTCCGCAGCACCTTCTCCACCGACTCCTCCACCGACTCGACCGCGGTGTCCACCACCACCTCTGGCGTCAGTGGCTCCTCGTAGGGATCGCTGATGCCGGTGAAGTTGGGGATTTCGCCCGCCAGGGCTCTGCGATAGAGGCCCTTGACGTCGCGGCGCACGAGCTCCTCGAGCGGGCAGCGCACGTAGACCTCGACGAAGCCGGGGGCCTGGGCGCGGACCTCTTCCCGCACCGCGCGGTAGGGAGAGATGGCGGCCGCGATCGCCACGCCCCCGCTGCGCGCGATCAAGCGGGCCACGTAGCCGATCCGACGGACGTTGGTGTCCCGATCCTCCTTGGAGAAGCCGAGACCCTGCGAGAGATGGGTGCGCACCTCGTCGCCATCCAGGACCTCGACATGTCGTCCGAGGGCGGCCAGTTCCTCCCGCAGCCGGTCGGCCAGGGTCGACTTGCCGGCGCCGGAGAGGCCGGTCAGCCAGACCACGAACCCGCGGCTCATGACGTTCCCTCTCTCAGGCTGGGGGCCGGCTGCTTCGCGTCTACGTTCGTGAGCATGCGTTCACCTCCATCGGCGGGTCTCGCGCGAGCACGAGGGCAGGCGGCCGAAGGGCGAGAGGCACGGTCTGCCTGGTCGCCCACTCGCGCCTTTGGACGGCCGGGCGGCAGCCGACGAGCACGCCAGGGATCGAGCCGACCGGCAGGTGGCGGTGTCAGGGGCGGGCTCGCGCCGCCTTGCTCCGGCGTCGGGTGGATGGGGGCGGTGACGGCGGCCGGGATCGCCCCGGGCACCGCCCCGGACGTGGGTCGGGTGGTCGCGGTCAGGGGCTCATACAGGGGCTCGACGGTTGCCCCGGCGGAGAGCGGAGAGGGGGGGACGGCCAGGGCGAGCCGTTCGGCTGCTCCTGGATCGGCGGCTCCCCGTCGTAGGTGTCGAGGTGAGCCTGCGCCCCGCGTCATCAGGAGGGGTAGGAGTTCGGGGCCAACCGTGCTGGCCGGGTGCGGGCCCAGGGATGGGATCGGGGTCGACCCGGCCCCGAGTCCGGTCAGATCGACCGGGAGGCCTGCTACTAAGCCGAGGATGATGGTCGGGGAGTCGAGGTGCACCTGGTTCTCGTCTCAGAGAGAGGGATGGGCATGAGCTCCGGGGAGGGCGACGACCACACCCAGCAGCCGCCGGCGGCGGTGAGGGGGGTCAGGAGGATGTGAGGCTCAGCGACAGGTGCAGCTCGCGTAGCGGACGTAATCGATCTCGCGTCGCATCGTCAGCAACGGGTCGAGAGCGATCACGATCCGCACGATGCCTCCACTGTACAGGATGTGGCCGTCGCCGCTCCCGCAGCGTCGGGCGCGGTCTCACGCTCCATGGGCCGGGAGGCGGGATGGGCGAGACGGCTCCTGCCACGAGGAGGCGAGTCCTGCTGGGGAGGGTCCCCCACCCGTTGCTGGCCAGGATTGCCACCCTCGCTCTTCCGTGCTGAGAGGCGATAGGGGACACGGTTCTCAGGCCTCGGGGGGGCGGCAAAGGACCGGGCGATGGCGTACACGCGCCGGGGAGTCGTTGGGGCGTGGGCGCAGGATCGTGAGTAGGAGATCGGCCTCTGGCCCCGGGTCAGGGTGCTGGCCTTTCGGGAGCTGGGTCCAACGCGGGTCGCCCGGAGAGGCGGTGGCCTCAGGAGTGGGAGGCCCTTGAGCGGCCCCGCTGGGGCGGTCCTCCCCTCTCGTCGTCAGGACCTCGCCAGGGCAGCCCTCGACGCCTGGCTGCTGGTCCCGGCCGTGCTCTCGTCGCTCGTGCTCGGGATCACCCGCCTCCTCCCCCGCTTCGGACGCTCGACGTCGGCCGGCGCCCGCCCCTACCACATCCCTGGAGGGGACCCCGCGAAGCAGGCTTCGCGGGGACCCCTTGAGTGGTGCCCTCTGGTGGTGCTCGGCGGCGATGACGTTGGTGGCGTTCGGCTACGCCGACCTCAACCTGATCTCGTTCCACCTCCAGCGGTCGGGAGGCGCGACCGCGGTGACCCCCTGGCTGTACGCCCTGGCCATGGGCGTGGCCGCGGTGTCCGCCCCGATCTTCGGCAGTTGACTCGATCGGGGAGGGCTCCCGGCGTTGGGGACGGCAGCCTGCTCTCGGTCGCCTTCGCCCCGCTGGCCTTCCTCGCCGGGCTTGGCCTGGCCACCCTTGGGGTCGTGCTCCAGGGCATGGGCGTGGGCATCCGGGGCTCGCTCATGGGCGCGTCGGTCTCGGTGCTGGTCCACGCCGATGCCAGAGCGTGGGCCTTCGGAGTCTTCAACACGCTCTACGGCAGCGCCTGGTCCATGGGCGACCCGGCGATGGGGCTCCTCTCCGGTGTCCCGAGGTTGGTCGCCTTTTCCGTGCTCACCCAGCTCCTGGCCGTCGTGGCGCGCTTCTGGGGGCCGATGCCGAAACGGTCCTGATCGTCCCGTGCCTCGGCTGGATCCCCGCCCCGTAAACTGATGGCACGCGATGAGGCCCGCGGAAGCCGGCGGCTGAGCCGGATGATGGCTTCTACGTGAGATCCAGAGAACGGGTGAGAGGCCATCGTGAACTTCCAGCCACGTTCCCCGGGCCAGGTTGAGGGCGTCGATCCTCGTGATCCCCGGTGTTCGCCGTGCCGGGTGGCCCGAGAGGCGGAGGAACGGCACCTACGCTGGTTCCTGCTGGAGAACTACGGGTCGCCCTCGACGCTCCGACGGCTTGAGGGCCGGCCGTACTGCCTCCGTCACGCCCACCGGCTGGCCGCCGGCGACAACCACCAGCTCAGCGTCACCTTCGAGTACCTGGTCAAGGTGGAGCAGCGGCGGCTGGCGGAGCTGGCCGGGGGAGGGCGACGAGCGCGGGAGGCGAGGCAGGCGGCGACCCCGGTCGAGTGTCCGGCCTGCGTTGCCGGCCTGGTCGCCGCTCGGGCCGAGAGCTCGAGGATGCTGCAGCGGCTGGCCACCGAGGCCGGGAGGGAGGAGTTTACAGGTCAGGGGGGCCCGTGCCGGGAGCACCTGTGGTGGCTGCTCGGCGAGGCCTCGGAAGAGCTCGCCGCCTGGCTGCTGGAGCGGGCCTGGGAGCGGATGGCGGCGCTGAGCGCCGAGCTGGAGCGATACTTCCGCCACCTCGACTACCGCTTCCGTCACGAGCCGGTCGGCGAGGAGCAGACCGCCTGGCGCCAGGCGCTGCGCTACTTCTGGGGTGACGTCGACGCCTCGGCCTGGGGGCCGGGGCCGGAACCTTCGCCGAGGCCGAGAGGCCCGGTCGAGCGGTGAGCGGATGGAGCCGGTGGAGATGATGGGGGCGAAGAGGTCCGCGGGCACCCTGATCTTGGCGGGGGCGCTCCTGGCTCTGGCCGGGGCGCTGGTGGGGCTGGGCAGCGCCGCCCCCCCGGGGACGATGGCGCCACCCCCGCCCACCCCGGTGGCGGTGGCGATCGAGGCCGTCTCCTACCTGGCCCTGGCCCTGGAGGGGATGGTGCTCGGGCTCATCGTCCGGGCGCTCTGGCCCGGGCGTCGCGGCCGCCGGGCCGCGGAGGACGAGCCGACGGTCGCTCCCCTCCCCATGTCCCCCTTGCTCCGGCTGGCCCTGACCGTCCTGCCCCTCCTGACCGTGGCCGCCGGGGTGTGGGCCGTCCTGCACCTCCGCCCGGCTCACCCCGCCTCGCCCCGCCCGGGGGGGATGGTCGCTCTGCCCGCCGCCCTGCAGGGCGCGCCGGGGGCGGTTGCGGCTGGAGATGCAGCCTGGATCGCCCTCGGCCTGGCGATGCTGATCCTCGCCGGCGCGGCGATCGTCGTCCTCCGCCGGCACCGGCCTCGAGCCACGGCCGGAGGGGAGCGACGCGCCCGGGCCGTGGCCGCGGCCGTGGACGAGGGCCTGGAGGCCCTGGACCGCGAGCCGGATCCCCGCCGGGCCGTGATCCTGGCCTATGCGGCCATGGAACGGACGCTGTCGGGCCGGGGATGGCCGCGCCATCCCTGGGAGGCCCCGTTCGAGTACCTGGATCGGGTGCTGCGCGAGACGGAGGTGGGCCGCTTCAGCCTGCACCGGTTGACCGACCTGTTCGAGGTCGCCCGCTACAGCCACCATCGGATCGATGAGCGGATGCGGGCCGCTGCGCTGGCCGAGCTGCGCAGCCTCCGCTCCGAGCTGGAGGTGCGACCATCGAGCGCCTGAGCGATGGCGGCCGGCGCCCTGCCGCGGCGCCGGGGGCGGCCGCGGCGATGGCCACCTGCGGCCTGGTGGTGGCGTTGCTCCTGCCCCTGGACGAGGCGGTGGTCCTGCGCGCCTACGTCGTCGTCCTGGGCGCATGCGCCCTCTGGCTGCTGGCGGCGCTGGCCCAAGCGGCCCACCCTCTCCTGCGCGTGCCGGGCCCAACTCGCCAGACACGGCCGGCTCGCGATGAGCCCCCGGCCGAGCTGCGGCGGCTGGAGAGCGCGCTGCTCTTCTCGCGCACGACCGCCTTCGACTTCCACCACGGCCTGCGCCCGCTGCTGCGCGCGATCGTGGAGGAGCGCCTGGCGGAACGCCACGCGGTCGACCTGGGACGGAGCCCGGAGGCGGCCCGTCGGCTCCTGGGCGAGGAGGCGTTCGCAGCCCTGGTGACGGACCCGGAGCCCGACCGGCGGGCGCACGGCCTCTCCCTGGAGCGGCTGGAACGGCTGGTGGAGGCGGTGGAGCGCCTGTGAGCGAGATGACGCCGGAGGGGCCGACGATCGCCGAGGTGGGCGTGCTCGCCGGTCGACTCCTGGACGAGGTGGAGAAGGCCGTGGTCGGCAAGCGGGGGGTCCTGGAGCTGATCCTGCTGGCGCTGCTCTCCGACGGCCACGTCCTGATCGAGGACCTCCCGGGCCTGGCCAAGACCCTGATCGCCCGCAGCTTCGCCCGGGTGATGCGCCTCGACTTCAAGCGCATCCAGTTCACCCCCGACCTGATGCCCGGTGACGTCACCGGTGCCTTCGTCTTCGACCAGCGCTCGGGCGAGTTCGTGTTCCGCGCCGGTCCCATCTTCGCCAACCTCCTGCTGGCGGACGAGATCAACCGGGCCCCGGCCAAGACCCAGTCCGCGCTGCTGGAGGGGATGCAGGAGCGGCAGGTGACGGTCGAGGGACGGAGCTTCCCGCTCGAGCCCCCGTTCCTCGTCATCGCCACCCAGAACCCGATCGAGTACGAGGGGACCTACCCCTTGCCCGAGGCCCAGCTCGACCGCTTCCTGATCCGCACCACCATCGGCTATCCCTCTCGGGAGGAGGAGTGGCAGGTGCTGGCCAACCGGGCGGCACGACGCTCCGACGAGGTGGAGTTGGAGCCGGTGCTTGACGCGGCCACGCTCAGGGGGATGCAGGCGGCGGTGGAGGGCGTCCACGTCTCCGAGCCGGTCGGCCGCTACATGGTGGACCTGGCCGCCGCCACCCGCTCCAACCCTCGGGTCCAGGTCGGCTCCTCCCCGCGGGGCACGCTGGCCCTGCTCAAGCTCTCGCGCGCCCGAGCCGCGCTCGCCGGCCGGGACTTCGTCACCCCCGAGGACGTCAAGTCGGTGGCGGTGCCGGCGCTGGCGCACCGCCTGACGCTCCGGCCCGAGCTCTGGGTCAGGCAGGTCCGCGGCGAGGACGTGGTCCAGGAGTGCCTGGAGAGCGTGCCCGTGCCGGCGACCGAGGTCGCCTCCCGCTGAGCCGGTGCAGGTCAGGGTCTCACCTCGGCTGGTGCCCTACCTCGTGCTGGGTGGGGGTGGCCTGTTGCTGGCCTTGCTGCTGGGTCGACCCGAGGCAGCCGCCCTGGGTCTGCCCTTTCTCGCCGCCGCCCTGGCCGGGGCACTGATGGCTGAGGCGCCCGAGCTGCGCGCCTCGGTCGCGCTGTCGGCGGAGCGGGTGGTGGAGGGTGAGACCGTCGACCTGGAGCTGGAGGTGACCTCGACCCGGGGGGTCCCCTGGTTGCAGGTGCAGGTGGCCCTGCCCACCGGCCTTGCCGCCGAGGGGCGAGATCCGGTCGGCTGGCGCGTGCGCGAAGGCCGGCCGCGCCGGCTGCGCCTGCGGCTCCGGGCAGCGCGCTGGGGCGCCCATCCCCTGGGCGACATCTTGGTGCGCGCCCGGGACGGGCTGGGCTTCTTCGCCTTCGAGGCGGTGCTGCCCGGCGACCGTGTCCTCCGTGCCTACCCTCGAGAGGAGACCCTACGTCGGGCGATCCGGCCCCGGGACGCCCAGGTCCTCCTCGGCAACGAGGTGGCACGGGCGGCGGGGGAGGGCATCGAGTTCGCCGGTGTTCGCCCCTACCTGCCCGGGGACCGCGTCCGGCGCATCAACTGGCGGCTCAGCTCGCGGCAGCGCGATCTCTACGTCAACGAGACGCATCCGGAGCGCAACGCCGACGTGGTGCTGTTCCTGGACGCGTTCAGCGCCCTGGGCATCGGGGCGAACGACACCCTGGTGCTGGCGGTGCGGGCCGTGGCCGGCCTGGCCCGGCACTACCTGGCCCGGCGCGACCGGGTGGGCCTGATCGGCTTCGGGGGTGTCCTGCGCTGGCTGGTGCCGTCCATGGGCGCGCGGCAGCTGGTCACCATCGTGGAGGCGCTGTTGGACACCGAGGTGACGCTGAGCTACGCCTGGAAGGGGGTCGAGGTCATCCCGCCCCGCACCCTGCCGCCCCGAGCCCTGGTCGTGGCCCTGACCCCGCTCCTGGACCGCCGCACGGTCGCGGCCCTGCTCGACCTGCGCCGTCGGGGCTTCGATCTGAGCGTGGTCGAGATCCCGGCCGAGTTGGTGGTCCCGGCCGGGCGCCGTCCCGAGGCGCGGCTGGCCCACCGGCTCTGGCGGCTGGAACGGGAGCGGCAGCGGGTGGAGTACCTGCGGTTGGGGGTGCCGGTGGTGGCCTGGCCTCCGGGCGAGCCCCTGGCCCCGGCCCTGGAGGAGGTGGAGCGATACCGGCGCTCCCTCCGCGTCTTGCGCTGACCGGTCTCCGCCCCCGGGCCTCGATCCCTGGGGGGCTGGCCCTGGCCGCGGCCCTGGCCCTGGCCCTGGGCCCGGGGCTGGAGGCGGAGCGGCTGCGTGGCCTCCTCCTGGCGCTGGGGACGATGGCGTGCGCGCTGGTGGTGATCTCGGTGCTGGCGGCCCGGGTGGGGCCGGCGGTGTGGGGCCAGGCTCTGCTCGGGGTCGAGTACCTGGGGGCGCTGCCGGTGCGCCACGGCGTGGCCGGGCTGGAGCCAGCAGCAGCCGGCGCCATCCTCCTCGCCGTGGGTGAGCTAGTCGCCTGGTCGGCGGATGCCAGCTCGGGCTCGCACGAGCCAGCGGTGCACGTTGGCCGAGGGGCGCGGCTGGGCCTGCTGCTGGGGGCCGCGGCCGTGCTCGCGGCTGTCCCGCTCCTGACGGCCCGAGGGCCGGCCCTCGCCGGCCCGCTGCCGGTGGCGATCGGGGTGGCCGCGGTGGTCGGCGCGGTTGGGCTGGTGGTGGCGTTGGTCCGGCGCTGAGAGGCGTGCTCCAACCGTGACCGTGGTGGGCCGTTCGAGGCGGGGTGAGGGGCTGCCGGGGAGGGGGCCGCGGTGGAGATGGGGGCGTTGGCCGCGGATGGTCGGGCGGCGGTGGCCGAAGCGTCGGGGGATGAGGGATTCGGTGCGCCGACGGTGGCGGCCGAGCCGGTTCGAGCGTCGATGCTGGTGCGGGCGATGCCACAGTCGCGGAGCCATTGCCGCAGGGAGGAGGGTTGAGGACTGATGGGCGCGCCGCGTGGTCGGTCGGCACCGACCGAGGGCCGCGACGGGGTCGGGTCGCGGGGATGGCGAACACCGGGACCGGATGCCTGGCGGTCGTGGGGGTGCCGACGTCCGGGGGTGCCCGGACGCTCGGTACCCGAGGTCGTGCTCGTCGCTGGCCAGGGGTTGGGGGGCTCAGCCGGGCTCGCCCGCCCGTTGCCGGAGCAGGTAGGCGGAGTGGAGGATCTCCGGGGCCTCCCGGAGCTCGGAGGCGGCGCCGTGGTAGCGGATGCGACCGCCCTCCAGGACGTAGGCGGTCCTGGCCACGGTCAGGGCCACATGGGCGAACTGCTCGATCAAGAGCACCCCGACCCCGGAGCCGGCGGCAGCCTCCAGCATCGGCACCAGCCGCTTGACCACCACCGGGGCGAGCCCGAGCGAGAGCTCGTCCACCAGCAGGGTGGCGGGGCGCGAGGCCATCGCCTGGGCCAGCACCACCATCTGCTGCTCGCCCCCGGAGAGGAAGCGCCCGGGCGTGTTCCAGCGCGCCTTCAGCTCCGGGAACAGGCCCAGCGCCGTCTCGATCCCACTTGCTGCCTCCTCACGGGTCATGGCGTAGGTGGCGACGCGCAGGTTGTCCTTGACCGTCAGGTCGGGCAGCAGCCGTCGTCCCTCGGGGACGATGGCCACTCCCGCGGCCCGGATCTGCTCGGGCGGGTGATGGGTGATCTCTCGCTCGCCGAGCAGCACCCGGCCCTTCAGAGGGCGAAGCACGCCGCCCACGGCCAGGACCAGGGTTGACTTCCCCGCTCCGTTTGGCCCCAGCAGGGCCGTCACCTCCCCCGGGGGGATCTGGAGGGAGACGTCGCGCACCACCACCCGCGTCTCCCGGGCCACCGTGAGCTGCTCGATGGAGAGCACGGCCCCCGGCGCTGCCACCCTCACAGCTCCTCCTCGGTGCCCAGGTAGGCACGGCGCACGTGCTCGTTGCGGAGCACCTCAGGGGTCGGCCCGGAGGCGATCAGGTGCCCGAAGTCGAGCACGGACGTGAGCTCACAGCAAGCCGAGACCAGGCTCATGTCGTGTTCGACCAGGATGACCAGCGCCCCGCGCTCCTCGGGGATCCGGCGGATCATGTGGCTCAGGTGCTCCGTTTCCTCTTCCGGGAGGCCGGCCGCGGGCTCGTCGAGCAGCACCACCCGGGGCTCGCCGACCACCGCCCGGGCGATCTCGACCAGGCGCCGCTCGCGTGTCCCCAGCGTCCCCACCAGCTCATCCGGGCTCACCTCCAGCCCGACCAGCTCGATGGCCTCCAGGACCTCTTGACGACGGCGCGAGCGCCGGCCCCCAGTGTGCTCGTGGACCATGGCCACGTTGTCGAAGACGGAGAGGGCCTCGATGGCTCGCTCGGTCTGGAAGGTTCGGCGTAGCCCCCATCGGGCCCGGCGGTAGTGGGGCATCGCCAGCAGGTCGTCGCCGAAGGCCAGAACCGACCCTGAGGCCGGGGACACGAACCCGCTCAGGACGTTGAAGAGGGTCGTCTTGCCGGCCCCGTTGGGGCCGATCAAGCCGCAGGTGCCGCCGGGGAAGGTCAGGCTCACCCCGTCGATGGGGGTGACGCCGCCGAAGCGCACGGTCAGGTTGGAGATCTCGATCATCCCAGGTGCTCCTGATGCCCCGTCCGTCCTCTTATTAGGGTGCTCGCCAGCCGGACCAGGTTGGCCAGGTCCTTGGGCACCTGGGAGGCGAGGCCAGCGGCGGCCGTGAGCTGCACCTGGAGCACCCCGATGCCGAAGAGGATGGTCAGGAGATCGGAGGGCAACCCCCACATCCGGAGCAGCGCGGGCAAGGCCTCGAAGAGGAGGCCGGCGACGACCGGCCCCCAGAGGCTGACGATCCCGCCCATCAGGGTCACGGCCAGCAGGATGATGGAGTTCTGGGTGGGGAACTGGTACACGGTCAGGCCGCCACCGCTCGCTGCCAGCAGGCCCCCGGCCACCCCGGTCATGAACGAGGCCAGGGCCAACGCCCACAGCTTGTAGAGGGTGACGTTCACCCCGGCGGCCAGGGCCGCCGCCTCGCTCTGACGGATCGCGGCCCAGGCACGGCCCGGCCGGCTCCGGATGTGCACGATCGTGAGCAGGAACATCAGGGCCGTGACCACGACCACCAGACGGTAGTAGGCGGCGTCGCTGCTGGCGAACCCTGGTCGGCGGAGGGTGGAAGGGGCCGTGGTCAGGACGGAATGCCCGAGGAAGCCGCTGCCGCCGTTGGGGAACTGTGTGGCCTCCAGGAGCAAGGTGATGGCGGCGGCGAACATCAAGGTGATCAAGGCCAGGTGGAGGCCGCTCAGGCGGAGCGCGGGCAGGCCGATCAGCGTCCCCAGGACGCTGGTGATCAGTCCGGTCGCGAGGACCACCAGCAGGAACGGCATCGAGGTGGCGAAGCCGAGGCGGAGCGCGATCCAGCCGCCGATGGCGAGCAGGGCGACCTGGCCCAGGGAGATCATCCCGACTCGGCCCAGGAGCAGCGCCAGGCTCAGGGCGACGATGGTGTAGATCGCTGAAGTCAGGAGCACCAGCTCCCAATAGGCGTTCCTCAGGGCTGGCACTCCGAGCAGCACCAGCCCCAGGAACGCCACCACCCCTGCCCCCCTGGCGATGGTCCGCGACTGCGTCCCTCCCCTGGACGGCGAGCGCCCCGGCGCCCGGAGGTGGCTTGGGACGGACGAGGCTCCCATGGTGCTAGCTCAGGACCACGGGCCGTCGCCGTGCGAACCACAGCAGGGCCACGATGGCGACCACGAAGGGGGTGATGCTCCGGTACGACGACACCAGGCTGAAGGGGGTCACCAGGGATTGCAGGATCCCGATGACGAACCCGGCGACGAGGGTGACGACCAGCGACTGCAGCCTGGCCACCAAAGCCGCCGAGAGCGCCGCGATGACCAGGAAGGTGAGCGTGACGGCGTCGAGCCCGACCAGCGTCGAGAGGAGGAGGCCGGTCGCGCCGGCGATCAGGCCCGAGCCGAGCCAGGCCGCCGCCTCGACCCGTCGCACCGGCACCCCCAACGTGGCCGTGATCTCACGATCGTTGGCCAAGGCCCGCATGGCCGTGCCGAGCCGGGTGACCCGGAGGAAGACCTCGGTGACCGCGGTGGTCGCCACCGCGAGCCCGACGGCCAGGATCTGGGTCACGTTCACGGTCACCTCGCCCAGCTGGAATCCCCACTGGGTGGTGGGCAGGATCAGGGCATGGGCCTTGTCGGTCCATACCCAGTCCATGATCCCGAGCAAGATGAGCAGGAACCCGAGCGTCCCCACCGCCTTGACCAGCGGATCCCGCCGGGCCAACGGAGGCCCAACGAGCAGGCCGTAGAGCAACGACGCCACGCCCCCGAAGACAACCGCCACCACGTACGACAGCCAGTCCGGGAGCAGGAAGACGTTGATCATCGACCAGGCGATCAGGGAACCGAGTGCGCCGATGGCCCCGTAGGCGAGGTTGAGCACGCCGGTCGCCCGATACAGGACCACCATCCCGACACCGGACACGGCGAACACCCCGCCCAAGGCCAACCCGAGCACGAGGTAGGGCCTTAGGTCAGGCATCACGAACCTCCCGTCATCACCGGACTGGCTGCCCTCAAGGCTCGACGGCCCTACGCGGTGTTCAGGTGCTGGCTGACCTCGGCGGAGCGGATCGCTGCCAGGTTGTTGTCGGGGAGCGCTGCGATCTCGAAGCAGCCCTGCTTTTGCACCATCACGTGGTTCACCGGGGTGACCGTCAGGTCGGTGTTGTTGGGAACGTGGTAGGGCAGGTCCCCGTAGTACCAGGGCTTGCAGAGGATGTCGGTCTTGAAGTTCTTGATGTTCCGGATCGCCGTGTTCACGCCCTGCTTCGTGAGCTGGTCGGGGGGCAGCTGAAGGAGGGCCTTGGTGACGATCTCCGCGGCCACGAACCCCATCTCGCTGAAGCTGCCGAGGGCGATGCTCGGGGCGTACTTCTTTTGGACCTGGCGATAGAGAGCGGTGTCCGGTCCCTTGGCGGTGACCAGGCTCAGCTCGGCGTTGATCCCCAGCTTGCCGTTCCAGGGGGCGTCCAGCGCTTGCGCCACCGAGGCGTCGTTGCCCGGGGTCGACCATCCCCACTTGACCCGGTCGATCAGGCCCTGCTGCTCGGCCGCCTCGACGATCTTCAACCCCTCGGGCGGGGTGAAGTTGAGCACGACCGCGCCGCCGGGCCCCGCCTCTTGCACGTCCCTGAGCGCGATGCCGCTGGCGTCAGTGATGGGGACGTCGTCGAGGAACAGGTGGGTGGCGAGGCCTTTCTCCTGGGCGTACTCGATGCCGAAGTGGACCTCGGCCGCGCCACCGGGAACGTTCGCGGCGTCGATGATGACCTTCTTCGCGCCTTGTGAGACCACGTACTGGACCGCGCCTTCGGTGCTGTAGTTTGGCCCCATGTTCACGGTGGCGTAGTTCGGGCTGGTGTGGCACTGGTCCTCGATGCTGGCCCCGATCACGTAGAAGCCCTGCTGCTGGTAGTAGCTGTTGTTCACGCTGCAGTCGATCAGGCTGGTGTTCCCGACCATGGCCAGGATGCCCTGGTTCTGGATGAGGTCGACGGCGTCAGCGTGCACCTGCTGGGGATCGCTCTGCTCCTGGTCGACGATGTACTGGATGGGACGGCCGTTGATGCCGCCGTTGTCGTTCACGCAGCTGAAGTAAGCCTGGGCCATGCCGGTGATGGGCGTGAAGTCGGTCCCTGGCTGCTTGGTCACGATCGCCCCCAGCTTGATGGGCGTGCCCGTGGCCTTCTTGCCGTTGCCCAGCCCGCACTTCGAGATTGGGCCGCTCGTGCTCCCGGTCGCGCCCCCGGCGCTGCCGGTGTTGCCCCCGCACGCGGCCAGGGCGATCCCAAGGCTCATGGCCAGGGCCACCACCATGGCCGCCGGCCGTCGGCGTTGCAACTGCATGACCGTGGTCAAGGTCGCACCTCCTCCTTCCTCTCGCCCGTCGGGATGACACGTCCTCCCAGGCGGCCTCCTCCGCGACCGTCACGCGGGCCGTTTCCGGGCATGCTGCCAGCGGGAGTAGCCCAGCTGCTCGCTGATGCGGTTGGCGATGTCCATGGCGGCGGTGGCACAGCGACGCCTGGCCGCTTCCTCCATGCTGGAGAGCGGGGCAGCGACGCTGATGGCCGCGATCACGCGCCCGGCATCGTCGTGGATGGGGGCCGCCACCGAGGCCATGCCGAGGTCGCTCTCCTCGACGTTCTCCGCATAGCCGCGCTCTCGGACCTTGGCGAGCTCCTGCCGCAGGCGGGTCGGGTCGGTGATGGAGCGGGGGGTCCGTGCCGGCAGTGGGCCGTCGCCCAGCAACCGTGCCAGGTCGGGCTCTCGAAGCGCGGCCAGGAGCACCTTCCCGCACGCGGTGCAGTGGGCGAGGTTGCGATGGCCCAGGTCGACCATGGTGTGGAGGGTTCGCAGGCTCTCGCGGCGCTCGACGTAGACCACGTCCGTGCGATCGAGGACCCCAACCTGAACGGTCGCGCCGGTCCGGGCGCGAAGCTCGTCGATGTACATCGCCACGGCCTCATGGAGCTCGAAGTGGGTGGAGACGAGCGTCCCCAGCTCGTAGACCTTGACCCCCAGCCGGTAGCGGCCCGAGCGCGGGTCCTGCTCGATCAGGTGCTCCGCGGCCAGGGTCGTGAGCAGACGATGGACGGCGCTCTTGCTGAGGCCGAGCCGGCGTGACAGCTCGCTCACCCCGAGCTCGCGGTCACTGGGCGTGAACGCACAGAGCAGCCGGGCTGCGGCGCGGACCGATGAGAGCATCCGGGAGGCCATTCAGCCCTGACCTCCAGGCCCGGCCATCATATCTCGCCTCGGGCGGCCCGGCGTCGCCCCCTCCTCGATGGTCCTCCTCCCACCGGACCCCTCACTGCCTTCCCTGCACCTCTCTCCTCAACGGAACGATTGCTCGCAGTTGACGGTCGATTTGTCAACAGGGCGCCGGCCGGCGAGCCTGGGCGCAGTATGCTCCCGCCTGTGCGGAGGGTCAACGCGGGACGTTCCTCCATGTGGAACGCATGGCTTGCCTCCTCCGCTCGTGCCGCCCCACCCTTGGGAGGGTGTCCACGCGTCCACCGAGCCTGGTGATCGACCGAGGCGCCCGGGATGTCGGCGATGACAGGGGCAGGTGTCGACCGCTCGCCGCCGGAGGTCACCGCACAACGGAGGAGGCATGGGAGTCCTGAGGCTGTCGCACGTGGAGGTCCGGGTCGCGGACCTTGAGCTGGCGACGGCGTACTACGTCGAGGTCCTCGGCTTGATCGAGGTGGCCCGCCACGAGGGCCGTGTCTACCTCAAGTGCTGGGACGAGCACGACCACCACTCCCTGGTGCTGCGGGCTCACCCCGATCCGGGTCTCGAGCACATGAGCTTCAAGGTGGAGCGGGAGGAGGATCTCGACAAGCTGGAGCGAGCGCTGACGCGCTACGGCTGCGCGGTGCGCCGGCTGGCTGCCGGAGAGGAGCTGGGGCAGGGGGAGGCGATCCGCGCCGAGGCTCCCTCGGGGCACGAGATCGAGCTGGTCCACGCCATGGTGCGGACGGGGAACCTGCTGCCCCGCGTCAATCCTCCGCCCGAGCCGCAGGGCTTGCTCGGCATCCATCCACCCCGGCTGGACCACGTGGCGGTGACCGCCGAGGAGGTGGAGCTGGCCGGGAGGTTCTACACCGAGGTGCTCGGCTTCCGGGTGACCGAGCGCCTGGTCGCGACCGATGGTGGTCTCCTCGGCGTCTGGCTGGAGCGATCCCATACCCCCCACGACCTGGCCATCACCGGTGGCCCCTCAGGGGGGCTCCACCACTTCGGCTTTTGGGTGGACGATTGGTATGAGGTACGGAGGGCGGCAGACGTGCTGGCCTACCACGGGGCGCACATCGAGACCGGGCCTACCCGGCACGGCATCGCCCGCAGCCTGGCGGTGCATTTCTTCGACCCCTCGGGCAACCGCAACGAGGTCTTCACCGGGGGCTATCGCCCTGACCCCGACCATGAGCCGACGATCTGGACGGAGGAGGAGATCGGGCGTGCCTACTTCACCTACGGGGGCCGTCTCGATGCGCGGTTCCTGATGACGCATCGCTGAGGGAGGCACGGGGTGGAGCATCGTCCCCTGGGGGCGGCTGACGAGGGGCTCACGCCGGTGCCGTCGTACCTGCAGCGGTACCGACAGCGCCGGGCCGGGTCGTACCCCGACCGCGACCTGGGGCCGCTCCACCTGCGCCAGCGGAGATCGCCCGATGGCCAGGTGGGTGGGCGGCCCCTGGAGGCGCCGGTCGATGAGCCGGAGGTGGGGACGGCAGGGGACCTGGAGCCGGTGGACCTCCACCTGGTGCGGCATGGGGAGACCCAGAGCTACGTGGCCGACGCCGGCCTGACGCCGAGGGGGGCATGGCAGAGCCGGCGCTGGGGGTTGGCCCTTTCCGCCCAGGTGCGCGATGGGGAGACCATCCGCGTGCTCTGTGCCCCCACCGCCCGCGCCGCCCGCACCGCCGATCAGGTTCGGCTGGGGGTCGAGGACGGGCTCTTGGCCTGGGGGCGCCAGGCGGCCGTGGTGGGCCCGGAGCCGATGCCGGAGTTCCAGAACTTCCAGGTGTGGACCCCCTTCGGGCTCATGGACCCGACCCGGGCAGCTGGGGAGTACGGGAGGCGGTGGGCCCGGCGAGCGACGACCGGGGGCCGGGAGCCCTGGTTGCTCGAGCTGGGCCGCTTCTACCGGCTCCAGGAGGGCGGGGGAGACCCCATCGCCTTCTGGATGACCAACCCCCTGCTGAGCTTCGAGTCCCCGGCTGCCGTGGTGCGACGGTTCTGGGTGGCGGTGGCCCGGCTCGCGGCCGAGGCCACCGGACGGACTCGGTTCGTCTGCTGCACCCACTCGGGGCCGATGCGCGCCTTCGCGACCTGGGCCCTGGGCCACGACGCGGGTGAGCCGCTCAACACCGAGGAGGTCCGGGTACGGATCTGGCCCGACCGCGGTCGGGCTATGGTCACCTACCGGGGAAGAACCCAGGAGATCGGTCCCCTTCCGGCGCACGACGAGCCGGCCTGGCGGGCGCGTGGGGCGGCGACGACGCGGTCGCGTTCCCGAAGGGCCGGGGCCGGGTCGAGGGTGCGTGCGCCGAAGGACGGTTGAGAGGAGGAAGAGCGAGATGGCGACGACGACCACGAGGCGGTTCCCGAGCCCCTTCGAGATCCCGACCCCCCCGGGGGCGGAGGGCTGGGAGAGCATGTATCCGCCCTACATCCTGTTCTCCGAGGACAACCGCGAGTGGGAGGAGGGCCGGTTCTGGTTCCTGGACAGCCTGCACCGGCCCGAGGTCGAGTACCCGTTCGACACCATCGTCCACGAGGCCTGGAACTCGGCCGCCTCCGAGCTGGTGACGAGGACCCTGGCCGTCCCCGTGACCAACGGATACGTGGAGCGGATCCTGAACGGACGGCTCTACCTGACCATCCTGCCCGTCCCCGATCCGCAGGTGGTCGAGGAACGGGTGCCGATCTACACCCGTCGGGCCGGCCACTACTTCGAGCACTGGGCCGAGCTCTTCGAGCGCTGGCGGGGGAAGCTGGAGCGGGTCATCGGCGAGCTGAAGGCCATCCAGATCCCGAAGCTGCCCTCCCTTGAGGAGGAATCGGTGGTGACCGAGGCCCGTGGGTACAGCACCGGCTTGGAGGTCCTGAACGCCTACCACCGGGTGGTGGACAACGTCTTCCTCGTCTACCAGTATCACTTCGAGCTGCTGGTGCTCGGCTACACGGCGTACCTGAACCTGCACCAGTTCTGCAAGCAGGCCTTCCCTGGCATCCCCGACCAGACCGTCGCCAACATGGCCTCGGGGGCGGACATCCTGATGTTCCGTCCCGACGACGAGGTGAAGAAGCTGGCCCGCAAGGCGCTGGAGCTGGGGTTGCAGGAGGCGATCCGGGCCGAGCGACCGCCGAGGGAGATCATCGCCGACCTGCGCCGCGATCCCCGTGGTCAGGAGTGGGCGGCGGCCTTCGACGCGGTCCAGGATCCTTGGTTCCACTTCTCCTCCGGCACGGGCATGTACCACCATGAACGCGCCTGGGTGGACGACCTGACCGTGCCCTGGGCGGCCATGAAGGGGTACATGGAGCGTCTGGAGCGGGGTGAGTCGGTGGAGCGGCCGGTCGAGGAGATCCTGGAGCGTCGGGAGCGGATCACGGCCGAGTACCGTGCCCTGCTCCCCACGGATGAGGATCGGGCCGCCTTCGACCAGAACATCGCCTTGGCCCGGCTGGTGGCGCCTTACGTCGAGGACCACAACTTCTACATCGAGCACCGACACCACACCACCTTCTGGAACAAGATGCGGGAGTTCGGCGACCGACTGGCCGAGCACGGCATCCTCGAGGCCCGAGACGACCTCTTCTACCTGAACCGCTGGGAGGTCGGTCAGATCCTGTACGACATGGTGTACAGCTGGGGGGCGCCGGGCCGGCCGAGCCGTGAGCGCTACTGGAAGTCGACGGTGGCGCGCCGCAAGGACATCATCGAGGTCCTTCGCGCCTGGCCGGCGGAGCCGGCCCTGGGACCGGTGCCGCCGGACCTGAACGAGCCCTTCACGATCATGCTCTGGGGGCTCACCCAGGAGCGTGTGGAGGAGTGGCTCGAGGGGGCTGGGGATGGTGCCACCCGCGAGCTGCGAGGGTACGCCGGATCCCCGGGCGTGGTCGAGGGGACGGCCAGGGTCATCTTCTCGCCGGAGCAGATCCCTGAGGTCGAGGAGGGCGAGATCCTGGTCTGCCCGATCACGGCGCCGTCGTGGGGCCCGGTGTTCGGGAGGATCAAGGCCACGGTCTCGGACCTGGGCGGGATCATGTGCCATGCCGCCATCGTGTGCCGGGAGTACGGCCTGCCGGCGGTAGTGGGCACCGGGCGCGGGACCAAGGTGATCCGTACCGGTGACCGCATCCGGGTGGACGGCAATGCCGGGGTCGTCACGGTGCTCTCCTGAAAGCGAGGGGACGGAGGGAGACGAGGTGACGTACGCGCTTCGACTCTCGGAATGCACCGCCGACCGGGCCGAGTTGGTGGGCGGGAAGGCGGTGGGCCTGGGGAGCCTGCTCCGCATCCGGCCGGAGGGTGAGGTCCCTCCCGGCTTCGTCGTCACCACCCAGGCCTACCGCCGCTGGCTCGCCGACCAGGGGCTCGAGGACGAGCTCCGACGGATCCTTGCCGAAGCCGAGCGTGAGGGTGACGAGGCGGTCGGGCAGGAGGTCTCGCGGAGGGTCGTCGAACTCTTCGATCGGGCCCAGCTGGCCCCTCCCATCCTGAAGGCGGTGAGCCAGGCCTACGCGGCCCTTGGCGGGGGCGAGGAGGTGCCGGTGGCGGTGCGCTCCAGCGCCACCGCCGAGGATGGCACCGAGGCCTCGTTCGCCGGCCAGCAGGAGACCTACCTGGGGGTGGTCGGGCTGGAGGCGGTGGCTCGCGACCTCCGCCGCTGCTGGGCGAGCTTGTTCACCCCTCACGCCATCAGCTACCGGCGCCTCCATGGGATGCCGCTGGGACAGGCGGCGATGGCCGTGGTCGTGCAGCGCATGGTGGCCGCCGAGGTGTCGGGGGTGATGCTGACCATCGATCCTGTCAGCGGCGACCGTTCGCAGATCTCGATCGAGGGCGCCTTCGGCCTCGGCTCCCCGGTGGTGGGAGGGGAGCTGACGCCCGACCGGTACCATGTCGACAAGGTGACCTTGGAGATCCGATCGGCCGCGGTGGCGCGGAAGCCGTTCGCCGATCGGCTCGACCCGGTGAGCGGCACCGTACGCCGGGTGGAGTTGGGGGAAGAGGCCGACCGCCCTTGCCTCCGGGATGAGGAGGTGATGCGGATCGCGGAGGTTGGCAAGCAGATCGAGCGCGCCCTGGGCGGCCCTCAGGACATCGAGTGGGCGATCGGCCCCGGCCCCGGGGGGGAGCGCCACCTCTACCTCCTCCAGTCGCGACCGGAGACGGTGTGGAGCCGTCGGCCCACGGCGCCGGTGGCCGCGCCGCGGACGACGGCGATGGACCGAATCGTCGCCATGATGGTGGGAGGGCCTTCGACCGCGCCGACCCCGCCCGGCGGTGTCGATCGGAAACGCCAAGGAGCAGCAGAGGGGGCATGAAGCGCAGCACCGACCGCATCCTGACCACGCACGTGGGGAGCCTGGCCCGTCCTCGCCAGCTCTTGGAGACCATGCGGGAGAAGGAGCACGGCCGTCCCTACGATCGAGATCTCTTCGAGCGGCAGGTGCGGGATGCCGTGGCCGAGGTGGTCCGCAAGCAGGCCGAGGTCGGCCTGGACGTGGTCTCGGACGGGGAGCAGGGGAAGGTGAGCTTCCTCACCTACGTCAACGAGCGCCTGTCCGGGTTCGAGCTGGAGCCAGGGGAGCGAGCGGTGATGCCCTCCTGGCAGCGAGAGCTCGAGATGTTCCCCGAGTACTATCAGGAGTACTTCAAGAAGTACTCGGCGGCGGTCAGCCCGATGCCGGTCATGGTCTGCCGAGGTCCGGTCCGGTACACGGGGCAAGAGGCGGTGCAACGGGACATCGCCAACCTCAAGGCGGCCCTCGAGCAGGTGCAGGTGGAGGAGGCCTTCATGCCCGCCACCTGCCCGCGTGGCTTCGGCCGGAACGAGTACTACCCCACCGACGAGGAGTTCGTGTACGCCGTGGCCGAGGCGCTGCGCGAGGAGTACCTGGCCATCGTCGAGGCCGGGCTCGTCCTCCAGATCGACGACCCGTGGCTGATCGAGGTGATGAGCGAGGACCCGGCCACGACCAAGGCCGAGCGTCGGGCCCGGGCCCAGCAGCACGTCGAGGTCGTCAACCATGCCTTGCGGGGCATCCCGCCGGAACGCGTCCGCTTCCACACCTGCTACGGGTTGAACCACGGCCCGCGTCTCCACGATGTGCCCCTGGCTGAGGTCATGGACCTGATCCTGGCGGTGAACGCGGGCGCCTACTCCTTCGAGGTGGCAAACCCGCGGCACCAGCACGAGTGGCGGATCTGGGAGACGATGAGGCTCCCCGAAGGGAAGCTCTTGATCCCCGGCTTCATCAGCCACGCGACCAACTTCGTCGAGCACCCGCGGCTGATCGCCGACGGCATCCTGACCTACGCCCGGCTGGTTGGTCGGGAGAATGTGATCGCTGGGGCTGACTGCGGCTTCTCGTCCCGGGCCACGTTCGCGCCCGAGGTCCATCCCACCGTGGCCTGGGCGAAGTTCCAGGCACTGGTGGAGGGGGCACGGATCGCCAGCCGGGAACTGTGGTGACGACGAGCCGCAGAGGAGGTGACGTCATGCCTGACTCGGCCTCGGGGGCGACGTCCGAGCTTGACCTGCTCGAGGACACCGGCCTGCTGCGTCGGCTCTACCGCCAGATGGTCCTGATTCGGCGCTTCGAGGAGCAGGTGCACGCGCTGCGGCAGTCGGGCGCGCTCCAGGGCTCAGCCCACCTGTACGTGGGCCAGGAGTCGGTCGCGGTGGGGGTGTGCGCCCAGCTGCGGCGTGACGACTACGTTGCCAGCACCCATCGCGGCCACGGCCATGCCATCGCCAAGGGTGTCGATGTGGCCCGGATGATGGCCGAGCTGTTCGGCCGGGAGACCGGCACCAACCGTGGCAAGGGTGGGAGCATGCACATCGCCGACACGGCCGTTGGCATGCTGGGGGCCACCGGCGTGGTTGGAGCCGGGGTGCCCATGGCCTTGGGCGCCGCCCTCTCGGCCCGGACGCGCGGCACCGACCAGGTGGCGGTGGCCTTCTTTGGGGATGGCGCCATGGGGCAGGGGCTGGTCTACGAGTGCCTGAACATGAGCGCGATCTGGAAGCTGCCCATGGTCTTCGTGTGCGAGAACAACGGCTATGCCGAGTCGACCCCGGTCGAGTACGCGCTGGGGACCAAGGACCTGGCGCGACGCGCCGAGGCGTTCGGCGTCCCCGCCGCCACCGTCGATGGCCAGGACGTGTTCGCCGTCTACCGCGAGATGGGCCGGGCGGTGGGCCGAGCGCGAGCCGGCGGCGGGCCAAGCTTCCTCGAGTGCAAGACCTACCGTTACTACGGCCACTTCATCGGCGACGATCCCCGTCGCTACCGCACCGCCGAGGAGGAGGCCTACTACCGGGGACGGGATTGCATCGCGCGCTTCGAGCGCACCGTGGTGGACCGTGGGGCGCTGGCCGAGGCCGAGTTCCGGGCCATCGACGAGGAGGTCACGGGCGTGATCGAGGAGGCGGTCCGGTTCGCCGAGGCGAGCCAGCCGCCGGCGCTCTCGACGCTGACGACCGACGTGTACACGGCAGGGTAGGGTCATGGCAAGGGAGCTGCTGTTCAGCCGGGCCGAGAACGAGGCCCTTCGCCAGGAGATGGAGCGCGACCCCACCGTGATCCTGATGGGCGAGGACGTGGCCGGCGGGGCCGGGCGGGCCGATCAGGGGTTCATCGACGCCTGGGGCGGCCCGATGGGGGCGACCAAGGGGCTGATCCAACGCTTCGGGCCGGGGCGCGTCATCGACACCCCGATCTGCGAGATGGGTTTCATCGGCGCCGCCGTCGGCGCTGCCGTGACCGGGTTGCGGCCAGTCGCCGAGCTCATGTTCGTGAACTTCGTCGGGGTCTGCCTCGACCCGATCATGAACGAGGGCGCCTTCCTGCGCTACATGCTCGGCGGCCAGGTCAGTGTGCCCCTGGTGATCAAGACCGCCATCGGGGCCACCGGCCGAGCCCCTGAGCGTGGGGGCGGCAGCGCCGCCCAGCACTCGGGGAGCATGTACTCGATCTTCGCTCACGTGCCCGGGCTCAAGTGCGTGGTGCCGTCCGATCCCTACACCGCCAAGGGGCTCCTCATCGCCGCCATCCGTGACGACGATCCCGTGGTCTACTGCAGCCATCGCCAGCTGGCGGGGACGAAGGGGGAGGTCCCTGAGGAGCCCTACACGGTTCCGATCGGCAGGGCGCGCACGTTGCGCCCCGGCCGCCACGTGACCCTGGTCGGCATCGCGCGCATGACGGGCGTCTGCCTGGAGGCCGCCGACCGACTCGCCGACGATGGCGTCGAGGCTGAGGTCGTCGACCTGTTGAGCCTCTCCCCTCTGGACGAGGAGACGCTGGTCGAGTCCGTGCGTCGAACCGGTCATCTGGTGGTGGTGGACGAGGACACGCCACGCTGCAGCGTGGCCCGAGACGTCGCCGCCGTGATCGCCGACCAGGCCATCGATCGCCTGGATGGGCCGGTGAAGACCGTCACCTCGCCGCACGCGCCGGTGCCCTACAGCGGCGTCTTGGAGGCCGCCTACGTCCCGACCCCGGAGGCCGTGGTCACGGCCGCGCTCGCCACCTTGAGGGACTGATGGCCACCGAGCTCCGGCTCCCGCTGCTGGGCGACATCATGACCGAGGGCACGCTCAGGAGGTGGTTGCAGCCCGAGGGGGCGCTGGTCCAGGTCGGCCAGCCGCTCTACGAGCTGGAGACGGACAAGGTCAGCTTCACCGTCGAGGCACCGTCGAGCGGGGTGCTGCGCCGACTGGTTGCCGAGGGCGAGGTGGTCCAGGTCGGGCAGCTGGTGGGGCGGCTGGTCGAGGAGGGGATGGCCGAGCCCTCCCGGCAGCCTGACGATCGCGCCGGGGGCGTGGAGGCCACGCCCGAGCCGGCGGGAGCGGCTGGCCTCACCTCGCCCGCCGAGATGGCCCAGGTCAGGGCGACCCCGGCGGCGCGGCGCCTCGCTCGCGAGCTGGGGATCGACCTCGCCGCTCTGGGGTCGGGCCGACGTATCCGTGAGGCCGACGTCCGAGCCTGGCACGCGGCCTCCGGAAGGGGACGGCCGGAGGGGACGGCCTACGCCGGGCGTCGGCGAGCGATCGGGGAGCGGATGGTCCGCAGCCTGCAGGTCTCGGCCCAGGTGACCCTCAGCAGCGAGGTCCGGGTCGACGCGGTCCTGGAGATGATCGAGGGTCTCAACCAAGCGTGGCGGGAACGCGGGGTGGTGCTCACCCTGACCAGGGTGGTGGTCAAGGCGGTGGCCATGGCCCTCGGTGACCATCCGCACCTGAACGCCCGCTTGGAGGGCGACCGGATCGTGCCTCTCGACCACGTCCACGTGGGAGTGGCCATGGACCAGGAGGGGGGCTTGATCGTCCCCGTGCTCCGAGACGTGGATCGGATGTCGCTCGAGGAGGTGGCGAGAGGGCTGCGCGAGCTGGCGCTGAGGGCCGAGGCCGGCCGTCTTACCCAGGCCGACGTGGAGGGGGCCACCTTCACCGTCAGCTCGTTGGAGTCGACCGTGGTCGACGTCTTCACCCCCATCATCGATCCCCCTCAAGCCGCGATCCTGGGGCTTGGGCGTGTCCGCCAGGTGGCGGCCTTCGTGGGCTCATGCCTCGTCCCCCACCGGGTCGCCACCTTGAGCCTGACTTTCGATCACCGGGTCACCGACGGGGCGCCGGCGGCGCGCTTCCTCGGACGGCTGGACGAGCTCTTGCAACGGCCATACCTCCTCTTGGAGGGGCGGCGATGACGGATGGGCTCCTCCCCGTCGACCGGCTGCACCATCTGACCGTGGTGGTGAAGGACCTGGAGCGCTCGGCCCGGAACTACGCCGCCCTGCTCGGTGTCCACCGATGGGAGGTAACCCATCTCACCGCCAACCGTCTGCGGGACACCACCGCCTTTGGCTACGAGGCCGCCTACACCTACACCATCGCGACCGGCTCCACCCCCGGCGGGGTCACCTTCCGGCTGGTGCAGCCGACCGGTGGGCTGAGCAGCTTCGCTGAGTTCCTGGTCACGCGCGGCGAGGGCATCCATGGCCTCTGCCTCTCAGTGGTCGAAGAGGCCGAATGGGGCAGGGTGGTCGCCGGCCTGGAGCGAGCCGGGGTGTCGATCGGCCAGGCGGCGACCGTCGACGGCGTGGCTCGCCACTACCACCTGGACACACGGGGGATGCTGGGTGGCTTCTGCCTCGAGGTTGTCGTGCCGCTGGTCCCGGGGGCCTCGCCCCAGGTGGACGAGCGCTGGGACCTACGGGGGACGGTCGAGCCTCCGCCAGGGATCGAGGTGCTGCACGACGAGGCCCGTGCCTGGCATCTCGGGGTGGTGGTGGAGGACCTGATGGGACGGCTCCCGGCGTACGCTCGCATCCTTGGCTTGCCTGAGTGGAGCTTCCTCCACTTCCGCCACGAGCCGGGGTCGCTCGAGCGCTCCACCCTCGATGGCGAGGAGGTGGAGCATGCCTTCCTGCTGGCCACGGCCGGGCTGTCCGACGTGGCCTTCGAGGTCATCCAGCCCACGGTGGAGCCGACGCACTATCGCCGTGCCTTCCTGGACCGCATCGGTGAGGGTATCCATCATCTGTTGGTGCTGCCGGCTCTCCCCGAGGCCCGGTGGCGGCGCCTCCGCGCCGCCATGGAGGCGATGGACGTGCCGGTGGCCATGAGCGGGAGCGTGCGCTCTGGGACAGCCGAGTTCTTCTACCTGGACACCAGGGCGAAGCTTGGGGGCTTTCTGCTGGAGGCGATCTGTCGACGGGGCCAGCCCGACGTTCGCAGCCGGCCGGATTTCCGGTTCGACTTCTCGCGACCTGCGACCGGCGGCAGGTAGGAGGGGCATCGGGAAGGAGGAGCGAGGATGAGCGACACGCGGTTCGAGGGCAAGGTGGCGATCGTCACCGGAGGCGCTGGGGGGATCGGCCGGGCGGTGGCGACCCGCCTGCTCCGCGAGGGCGCCTGCGTGACCCTGGTCGACCGCGATGAGGCCGGGTTGCAGCAGGCCGCTCGCGAGTTGCCCTCTGGGCCGGTGCTGAGCGTGGTCGCTGACGTGGCGGTCGAGGATGACGTCGTCGGCTACGTGCAGCGAACCCTGGAGGCACACGGCCGTGTGGACCTCTTCTTCAACAACGCCGGCATCGAGGGGCGCATGGGGCCGATCGTCGAGACCGAGGTGAGCGAGTTCGACCGGGTCATGGCGATCAACGTTCGGGGTGTCTTCCTTGGCCTGCGGGAGGTGCTCCGGGCCATGCGCGACCGAGGGGGCGGGGGGGCCGTGGTCAATACCGCCTCGATCGCCGGGTTGCGGGGAAGCACTCGCCTTGCTGCCTACTCGGCCTCCAAGCACGCCGTGATCGGCTTGACCCGGTGTGCGGCGCTGGAGGGTGCTGCCTATGGGGTCCGCGTGAACGCGGTGGCGCCGGGGTTCATCGAGACCCGCATGCTGGCCGCCATCAACGCTGCTGGCTCCCCTGACGATCCCGAGGCGGCACGTGACGCCCTGGTGGCGCGGGTTCCCTTGCATCGCCTGGGGACGCCGGAGGAGGTTGCGAGTCTGGTCTGCTGGCTGCTCAGCCCCGAGGCCAGCTACGTGACCGGTGCCGTGTGCCTGGTGGACGCGGGCGTCATGGCCTGAGCCCGGTCGGAACTGGTGCCCCCGGGCCGGGCCATCCCCGGCAATGGGGGCGGTGTGGGGGCGTGCGATACAGAAGGAGGTGAAGGCATGGGGGGACTGAGGACCAGAGCGGCCGTCCTGCTGGAGCCGCAGGGGCAGTGGGAGATCAGGGAGCTGGACCTCGACCCACCGAAGGCGAAGGAGGTCCTGATTCGGGTCATGGCAACCGGCCTCTGCCACTCCGACGAGCACGTGAGGACGAACGCCACCCGGGCACGGCTGCCGCTGGTTGGAGGGCACGAGGGGGCGGGCATCGTCGAGGAGGTCGGCCCGGGCGTGACCAGGGTGGCGAAGGGTGACCACATCGTCACCTCGTTCATCCCTGTGTGCGGCACCTGTCGGTATTGCTCGACTGGGCGTCAGAACCTGTGCGACGACGGCAAGAACGCCCAGACCGGGGCCCTCCTGGACGGCACCTACCGTTTCCACCTGGACGGCAAGGATGTCGGCGGCATGTGCGTGCTGGGTACCTTCTCGCAGTACATGGTGGTCTCGGAGAACTCCTGCGTGAAGGTGGACGACGACCTCCCCTTCGACGTGGCCTGCCTGGTGGGCTGCGGGGTGACCACCGGCTGGGGATCCGCTGTCTATGCGGCCAAGGTCCGTCCTGGCGACACCGTGGTCGTCTTTGGCGTCGGAGGGGTGGGGATCAACGCCGTCCAGGGGGCTCGTTATGCGGGGGCGAAGAACGTGATCGCCATCGACCCGGTTGAGTTCAAGCTTGAGATGGCGCAACGGTGCGGGGCCACCCACGTCTTCCGCGACCCGGAGGAGGCGAGAGAACAGGTCATCCATCTCACCCGTGGCCAGTTGGCCGATCACTGCATCCTGACGGTTGGGGTGATGACCGAGGAGGTGGTCACCCAGGGCTTCGAGATGATCGGGAAGGACTGTCAGCTGACCATCACCGGCATCGGCTATGGGTTGACGGTGCACTTGCCTGGGGCGCCGATGGCGGGATGGCAGAAGCGGGTCCAGGGGGTCTGTTTCGGGGCTGCGAATCCGCTCTACGACATTCCCAAGCTCCTCGGTCTGTACCGGGTCGGGGACCTGAAGCTGGACGAGCTGATCACGCGACGCTACCGGCTCGAGGAAATCAACCAGGGCTACCAGGATCTGCTTGAGGGGAAGAACATCCGTGGCGTAGTCCTCCACGAGCACTGAAGGCCGACGCTCACCTGACCGGCCAGGGTGAGGGCATGCGGCATGGGAGCACGTCGAGCATCGCCTCGATGACGGTGGTGAGCCCCTCCCGGGCTTGGGGCGACTCGTGGGCCGTCGTGCTGTTGAGACAGCCGAAGGGATTTGGCCTTGTGGCTGCTACAAGTCCGGGCCAGCCTCCCTGCGTGCAACGAGGGCCGCCCCAGCGGACCCCCCGCCGGGGAGCACAATTGGGGCCGGCATGAGGACGCTCGCCGAGGTCGGCTTCCTGCTCATCCTGATCGCAGGGGTCTGGTTCGCCGCCGCCGAGATCCCGCTGTTCAGGCTCGCTGCGCCGAGGAGGGTTGTTGCAGGCGTCTTGCTCGCGGTCGCGGGTCTCCTCCTCATCATCGCGACGTCTGGAGGAGGCTTGGGGTAGGGAAAGCAGGGATCCTGCCGCGTCATCAGGGCGTGTGATGTCGCTTCGCCGCGTTCTGGAAGCTGGTACCGGGTATGGGGGTTAACAACAGCTGACGCACCTATACACTACAATCCACTTCCATGAACTTGAAGCAGTGGGCGCGCGAGCAAGGCAT
>DATGLL010000182.1:0-16997 GCA_035294145.1 Candidatus Dormiibacterota bacterium
CACCACGATCGTGGTCACGGTCGGGTCACGCAGCAAGGCCAGGAACCTCCGACGCGTTCCGTTCAGCGCCGAGCCAACCTCGGTCAGAAGGCGCCCGACGGCGAGCCCCTCCTGGGCCGCCCAAGCGGCACCACCCGCCACTTGCCGGTCCAGATCGGAGCGTTGATCGGCAGAGGGCACGCGAGCGGGCGGTCACGCCGGGGCGTCCCCGGGGATCAGGTGACCGACTCGCCGGGCCGGGACGGGAAGCGTGCCCGACGAGAAGCAGCGGGAGGCGGTGATGGGAGGGATGCCTTGCTGGCGGCCCACTGCTTCGAGTTGACGGCAGTGAATGGTGAGTGCGTGGACACGTCAGCTGTCGTTACCCCCTGGAGCCCGCATCGCCCGAATCGCGCCAGCGGCCCCGGGGAGGTCCATGGGCTCGGGGTTCGACTACCTTGGGGCCTACCCCCTGGGCCGATGGACCTAGTCTCCCAATGCGGCACCCCGACAAGGGGAAGCGAGCTGTGGATTCCCCCAGCCCGGCACAGAATGCCGGGAAAATATGGAAAAATATATCTTAAGCGATCTTACAATGTCTTCCCTACAGGCGTCGGTCATGTTGGGGGCAAGGGGATCTCAAGGTGGAAAGCGTGAGGGCCACCCGCAGGGACGTTGGGGCGAGTCCGGTGAGGGACAGACCCTCAGAGGCAAAGGTCGCATGCCGCTGAGCAATGCCCAGCGACCTGCCTGATCTGTCCAAGGATGAACCGAGAAGGGCCTCGAGCCTTCGGTTAGCGATGACCATGTCCTCAAGGCAGGGAGCGGGACTGACGTGGCCCCGGGGCCGCCGGGCACCAGATGGAGGCCGAGCGATGCCCGAACCATCTCCACCTGGCCAGCCAGGCCGGGATCTCTGGCCGCCGGCGGTCGTGGAGGTGCTCGTCGTCGATGGCAAGCCAGCCATCGTCGGGAGCCAGTGCCCGAGGTGGATGTAGTGATCGACGGGCTGCTTATCAGTGGCAACCAGAGGCGCCTACGGGGTTCCTTGCCGAAGGCCCACCCTGATGCTCACGGTCATCCCGAGCACAAGGGGGTGTCGCCAGCCATGGTTCGTGGAACAAGGAGACGACCAATGAACGTTCGCGCTAGCCGACACAGGCACGCGTGCTTTTGCCTGAAGGGGACGGGCCTGGCGACCGTCGCTGAGCCGAGCACCCCTGCGAGGCCGGGCTCGCTGCTGCTCAAGGCCCTGCCACCTCCTCATTCGGAGCTCATCCGCGGACGATTCCCATCGCAACCTCGCCATGCCTCCAGAACGGCTTGGGTTGGTGGCGGCGGTGGAGGCTGGGTCAAGACACTCCTCGGGTCGTTCGTGAGGTAGGGCTCCGAATGGTTGCAATGCCAGAGGGTCTGCTCCACATAGCACCGTCGCTGAGCGACACCATGCACCTTTCCACTTGGCGGGGGGCAGCCTTCTGTGCACGGGCGATCAGAGCAACCGGCTCGATCGTGCCCATCTGGAAAGGCCGCAAGAGGCTGCCGGGATGGGGAGATGTCCTGCTCGCCCTGGGAGGTTGTGCCCGAGAGGTCGCCGAGCCCCAGGACATCGTTCCGCGATGCCCCACGAGGTTCCCCGGCTCGAGGGGCCGGCGCCAGCAGCCAGGCCTTCCTTGGTCGGCGCTATACGGGACCCATCCGGCGCCTCACCAGCCCGCGCAGCACGATCGGCCCGGCTGCACCGCCCACGACCACCGAGATCTTGGCCTCAGAGCCCAACCCGCTCGCTGAGCGAGGAGTCGCATATGTCCCAAAGCAAGCTATTCGAGGCGCTCGAGGGCGTGGTGGCAGTAGCGGTGACCCCTCTTCGTGAGGACGGCTCTCTCGATCTCGACGACCATGCTCGGCTCGTGAAGCGCCTGGTCGAGAACGGTGTCAGGGCGATCACCGTCAACGGCAACACGAGCGAGTTCTATTCGCTCACGGCAGAGGAGGCGACACGCGTGGTGGCTGGCGCGGCCCAGGCTGCGAAGCAGAGAGCTGTGGTGATCGCTGGAGTGGGGCTGGATGTCGCCACAGCCATCGAGCAAGCCAAGGCAGCGGAGAGCGCGGGGGCGGACGCGGTGATGGTGCACCAGCCGGTGCATCCTCACCAGTCGCAAGCGGGCTGGATCGCCTACCATGAGACCGTCTGTCGGGCTGTTCCACGATTGGGAGTTCTTCTCTACGTGCGTGACCCACATGTGCAGCCCGCCATGATCGCCAGGTTGGCCGATCGTTGTCCTAACCTGGTCGGCATCAAGTACGCTGTTGCCGATCCCGTACGGTTTGCGCAGATGGTGCAGGGGGAAGGTGGCAGGCGCTTGGTTTGGCTGTGCGGCCTTGCCGAGCTGTGGGCGCCCTTTTTCGCTGTTGCCGGGGCACGTGGGTTCACGTCCGGTCTCGTGATGGTGGCTCCACAACTCTCTCTGTCCATGCAGGAGCAACTGCGGGCCGGCGATATGGTCGGTGCCATGCGCACCTGGCAGATGGTGTGGCCCTTCGAGGAGTTACGTGCCCGCGATCGATCCGCAAACAACGTGCCCGTAGTCAAGGAGGCGCTGGCACAGCTGGGCATCGTGAATCGAACCGTGCGGCCACCGCTGAGCCTCCTCGAGGAGGCTGATCGCCATGAGGTGGCAGCCATCGTAGGAGCATGGCGAGGGCAGGGAGCGAGGCTGGGTTGAAGGAGGGATGGTGGCAAGGACGACGAGAAGGACGCCAGGGGCAGGGACGGGGAGCGTCCCGCTTGCCCGCCGCACCTATGAGCTGATCAAGGAGGATATCCTCACCCAGCGACTTCTCCCTCGAGAGACGCTCATCGAAGCTGAGCTGAGCGAGCGTTACGGCGTCTCGAAGACACCGGTTCGCGAAGCGCTGCTCGCGCTCGCGCAGGCAGGCCTTGTCGAGAGTTTGGCCTTTCGCGGGTGGCGTGTCAAGCACTTCACCGCCGATGATGCTCGCGAGATCTACGAGATCCGTGAGGTGCTTGAGCCCCATGCCCTCAAGGCTGCCATTCCGCACATGACCGAAGAGCACCACGCCCTTCTTCGCCGCATCCTTTCAGATGCGCGTCAAGCCATCGACGATGGTGAGCTCTCCACACTCTCTCGACTGAACCGGCTCTACCATGTCGAGCTGATCAAGCCGTGCGGTAACTCACGTATCGTGGGCTTCCTGCATCGTCTCCAAGACCAACTCCGGGTGATGGCGGTGCGGACCTGGTTGCAAGCAGCCAGCTATCATCGGGAGGCCGATCAGCACGAAGCCATCCTCGCCGCGGCCGAGGCTCAGGCGAGCGAGCTCGCCGCTCAACTCTTACGCGAGCATATTGTCGAGTTCCGTCATCGCTACGTGGAGGTTTCAGGAGAGGGGTAATGAGAGCGATGTTGCTCGAGGGCGAATGGGCACCGCGCGAGGGCTTCACCCCCACGAGTGCGCGACAGGTGGCTCCCAACGGCAACCTGGCCTGGCGGCATCCTCGATTCTCGATCGTCGACGTGGCGGAGCCAAAGATCCAGGCTGATGAGGTGTTGATCAGGGTTCTGGCTTGTGGCATCTGCGGATCCGATGTGCATATGTACGAGCGGGATGCAGATGGGTACATGGTCTATCCTGGCCTTGTCGCGGCCCCCGTGGTGACCGGGCACGAGTTCTCGGGGGTGGTCGCAGCGGTAGGCTCTGCAGTCACCGACCTGCGGCCTGGCGATGCGGTATGCGCCGAGGAGATCGCTTGGTGTGGGTCTTGCTATCCCTGCCGAGCCGGGTTGTTCAACCACTGCGAGCGACTCGAGGAACTCGGGTTCACCTTCAATGGCGCCCACGCCGAGCTGGTGGCGACCAAGGCCAAATACTGTTGGCCGATCGACGGCATTATCGATCGCTTTGGGCGGGATCAGGGGTTCTTGTGCGGGGCCCTGGTGGAGCCAACCAGCGTGGCCTACCTGGGGATGTTCGTACAGGCCCAGTGGCGGCCGGGGGCGACGCTCGGGGTGGTCGGGGCCGGACCGATCGGGCTGGCGGCGGTTGCCCTGGGCAGGGCAGCGGGCGCCGGACGGGTGGTGGTCTTCGAGCCGGCCCGGGTCAGACGTGAGCTGGCGCTGGCCATGGGAGCCGACGAGGCCTACGACGCGACCGAGCTCGGGGGCGAGGGGATGGTGGCGATGGCTAGGGAGGAGACCCGCGGCCGAGGATTCGACATGTGGGTGGAGGCGAGCGCAGCCCCGGGGGTGCTCGACCCGATCACCCGGGCGCTCGCGCCCTGCGGCCAGGTGGTGCTGATCGGGCTCGGGCCGCATCGGGCCAACCTCTTGCCGGCGAATCTCGTGCGATCTGGAGCCGGTTTGCGGGGCTCCCTGGGCCATGCCGGCTTTGGGGCGTTCGGGAACGTGATCCGACTGATGGCCGCGGGGGCCCTGAACATGGGACAGATCGTCACCACCCAGGTCGAGCTCGATGACGCCGTGGCCTGCTTGGAGCGGTTGCGCGATCGAGAGATGGGGAAGTGCGTGGTCGTCTTCCCTCGCTGAGCAAGGCCTCCTGTGGCCTCAGGAGGGAGCCGAGCGATCCCCAACGGTGGCGACTTTGACCGGGCCTCCCGAGGCCACCGAACGCTCGCACGCGAGGGCGACCTGCAAGGCCCTCAGCGAGGACTCGGGTGGGCAAGGGTTGGCGTCTTCGCCCTGGGCGAACCGGACGAAGGCCTCGGTCTCGGCGCGAAAGGCAGCATCGAAGCGCTCCAGGAAGCTGGTGTACGGATGGTCCGGTCGAGCGCCATCGGGGTCGAGTGATCGGACTGGCGTCTTGCTCGACCACCCCACCGCGACGCTGTCCCGGGAGCCGAGCACCTCCATGCGCACATCGTGGCCGACTGGGTCGTGCCGAGAGGCACGGATCACCAACGGGAGGCCATCCTCCATCACCCCCAACACCAACGCCGTGTCGGCATCGTGATGGCGCCGGAAGCGCTCGTCCACCCGCACGGTCGTGTAGGCGGTCACGGTCGTGATCTCGTGGCCGGTCAGCCAACGAGCGACATCGAAGTCGTGGATGAGCAGGTCTCGGAAGATACCGCCGCTTGAGGGGATGAAGCCCTCAGGGGTGAGCTCGTGGTCGAGCGAGACCATGCTGATCGAGTAGAGGGTCCCCAGCCGCCCTGCGCCGACCAGCTCACGTGCGGCTCGGTAGCCGGGGTCGAAGCGACGTTGAAACCCCACCTGGACACCACGTCCCTGCTCGGCCAACGCGATCGCCTCCTCCGTCTCGGCCAGCGTCATCCCGAGCGGCTTCTCGCACAACACGGGCAGCCCACGGGGGAGCAACCGACGGAGGGCGGGGAGGTGCTCGCTTGAGGCGAGGCAGACCACGGCGGCATCGACCGGCTCCGCCAAGGCAGCCTCCAACGTGAGCGCACGGACCTTGGGAACCCGCTCGGCCACCGCCTCGGCTCGTGCCAGGGAGCGGTTGCCGAGGACGACCTCGTGCACCTCCGGCATGGCCGCCAGTAGCTCCGCTCGCCTGACACCGATCCGGCCCGCTCCGAGAACGCTGATCCTCATCTCCGTTTGCCTCGCTCGATGATGCTCGCTGCCTCGTCGACCGCCCGCTCGACGTCGTCGTGCTCGGGGTAGAGGAGGGCACGGCCAGCCACGAGGCCCATCACCTGCGGTAGCCGCATCGCCTCGGCCCATCGTCGATAGGTGCTACCCGCCGCCGGACCCGGGTCGCCGCCGAGCAGCACGGTCGGGAGGGAGGTGGCGGTGAGGAGGCGCTCCATGTCCTCCACCACCGGGAGCTTGAGCCAGGTCCAGGCCGAGGTCTGACCCAGGCCGCTTACGATCGCCACTGCCCGCATCAGGGCCGTGGTGGGATCGAGGCCAGGATGAGGCGCCGCGAGGACCTCCACCATAGCCGGGATCTGGAGCCGGGCCAGCTCATTGATCGCCTGGGCGCAGCTGGTCAAGGTGCGCAGGGTGCCAGGGTCCTGGTCGTGGATCCTCACCATCATCTTGCCGCCATCCAGCCCGGCTTCGACGATCCCCTGCGCGGTGTAGGCGGTGAAGCGATCATCGAGCTCGAAGACGCTCCCGTTGAGGCCGCCCCGGTTCATGCTCCCGAAGACGACCTTGTCGTGGAGGACACCGAGCAGGGCAAGGTCCTCGACCACGTCGGGGGTGGCGAGAAGCCCGTCGACGCCTGGCCGCTTGAGCGCCACGATGAGCCGCCGCAGAAACTCGCCTCGGTCGGCCATGGCATCCGCCTTGGAGCCAGCCTTCAGGACGCCCCGGGCAGGGTGGTCAGCGGCGATCAGGAAGAGCGTCCCGTGCTCGCTCAGGAGCGGCCGTCGACGACGTTCCCGAAGCGCGGCGGCGACTTGCGCCGGCCGTTGGCGCCGTATGCGGCTCAGGCTCGCCAGCAACTCTTGGCCAGATCCCGGGGTACGGAGCGCGAAGGGGCTCAGCTCAGCCATTGATGGGCGGGATCGACCCTGATCAGCCAGCGCCGAACCGGTCCGGCCATCACGTTGAGGTAGTAGAGGTCGTAGCCGGCCGCAGCCACCACCGGATGGTAGCCTCGGGGGACCAGTACCACCGAGCGATCGCGGACGGTGAGCGTCTCGTCTAGGGAGCCATCGTCGGTGTAGATGCGTTGGATCGCGAACCCCTCGGGCCGGGCCATCCGATAGTAGTAGGTCTCTTCGAGGTAGGTCTCGTGGGGGAGGTCTTCGGTGTCGTGCTTGTGAGGGGGATAGCTCGACCAATTGCCGCCGGGCGTCAGCACCTCGGTGACCAGGAGATGCTCCGCCGGCTGGTCCTCCATGAGGATGTTGTAGATGCGGCGGAAGGTCGACCCCTGGCCACGCTCGACCAGGGACGGCTCACGCAGGGGGCGGGCCTCGCTGCCCACCTCGGCGGGCGCGCTGCAGATGGCCACCTCCACGTTGGTCAGGGCCTCAAGCTGCCAGCGGGAGCGAGGGGGGAAGTACGCCGCCTCAGGAGGTCCCTCGAAGGGGGTCTGGCGCTTGCCGAGGGTCCAGCCGTTGATGCGCAGCTGGCCGCCGATGGCGACCAGGCAGTGCTCACAGCGCTCGGTGGCACGCTCCAACTGTTCCCCGCGACGCAGGCAGACGACCTCGAACCCGACATAGCCCCAACCTGCGGAGCCGGGGGTGACCGGCTTAGCGGCGGGTGCGAACGGCATCCTCGTACGCACGGCGAGCCGCCTGCACGGCGCCCACCTCCGCCACCTCGGCGACCGGCACCTCCCACCAGCTCTCGTAGGCCGGCACCTGGACCAGGGGATCGGTCTCCACGTGGACGACGGCCGTTCGCCGACAACCCTTGGCCTCCTCCAGCGCCGTCCGCAGCTCGTCGGCGGTCTTGGCCCGGAGCACCACCGCGCCGAGGCTGGCGGCATGGGCGGCTAGGTCGATGGGAGGCAGGGTGGTGCCGAAGCCCTCGGTCCCCAGCGAGCGAGAAAGGCCACCGATCGAGGCATAGCCTCGGTTGTCCACCAGCACCACGATCAGCTTGGCATCCTCGGCGATCGAGGTAGCGATGGCGTCCGAGAGCATGAGGTAGGAACCGTCGCCGACCAGGGCGTACACCTCCCGCTCGGGGGCGGCCATCTTCACCCCGAGGGCGCCTGCGATCTCGTACCCCATGCAGGAGTAGCCGTACTCGACGTGATAACCGATGGGGTCTCGGGTGCGCCAGAGCTTGTGCAGGTCACCGGGCATGGAGCCCGCGGCGCAGACCACCGTCCCGTTGTCGCCAGCGCTCTCGTTGACGATGCCAATGACCTCCGATTGCGCGAGCGGCGGCCCATGGTCGAGCGATCGCTGACGGTCGACCTCGGCCAGCCACTGCTCCCGAAGCGCGCCGACCCTCACCCGGTACGATTCCGTGACCCTCCAGTCGAGGTCGGCGAGCAGCTCGAGCGTGCGCCTGGCGTCGGCGACCACCGCCAGCCCGCGTTGCTTGGCCGCGTCGAACTCGGCCACGTTGATGCTGATGCAGCGGGCGCGGGGGAACGCGGTCTGAGAGGCGGTCGTGAAGTCGGTCCAGCGGGTGCCGATCCCGATCACCAGGTCCGCCTCCAGGGCGAGGCGGTTGGCGGCCAGCCCCCCGCTCACCCCCACCGATCCCACGTTTTGGGGATGATCCCAGGGCAACGATCCTTTCCCGGCCTGGGTCTCTGCGACCGGGATGCCGGTGCGCTCGCAGAAGCGTGCCAGCTCCGCCTCCGCCTCTGCATAGACAACGCCACCACCGGCGACGATCAGAGGGCGCTCGGCCTCTCGAATGGCCGTTCGTGCCCGCTCAAGGGCAGCCGAGTCGGGGAGGGGGCGGGGGACGTGCCACGTCCGAGGGGCCAGGAACTCCTCGGGACACTCAAAGGCCTCGGCCTGCACGTCCTGGGGCAGGCACAACGTGACCGCACCGGTCTCGGCCGGGCTGGTCAACACCCGCATAGCGTGATAGGCCGCCGAGATCAGCTGCTCCGGGCGCACGATCCGGTCCCAGTAGCGGGAGACAGGCTGGAAGGCGTCGTTGACCGAGACCTCACCTCGGCCGGGCACCTCCAGCTGCTGGAGGACCGGATCGGGGGTCCGGGTGGCGAAGACATCCCCAGGCAGGAGCAGGACCGGGAGGCGATTGATGGTGGCCAGGGCCGCCCCCGTCACCATGTTGGTGGCGCCTGGCCCGATCGAGCTGGTGCACGCCAAGGTGCCCAACCGCCGGCGGGTGCGCGCGTAGCCGGCTGCGGTGTGGACCATCGACTGCTCGTTGTACCCCTGGTGGAAGGGGAGCAGGTCGGGGTGCTGGTGGAGCGCCTGACCGATCCCGGCCACGTTCCCGTGCCCGAAGATGCCGAAGCAGCCGGCGAAGAAGCGCTGCTCGCGACCATCGCGCTCGACCCATTGGTTGGCGAGAAAGCGAACCAGGGCTTGGGCCACCGTTAGGCGCACGGCACGATACCTCTCTGGAGTACGGCTTCGACCTGAGCTTGCTCGGGCATGGCGTCGGCGCAGGCCAGTTGGGAGGCCACGATCGCCCCAGCCGCGTTGGCGAAGGCGATCGTCCGCTGAAGGGGCCAGCCCGACAGGAGGCCGTGGCAGAGGGCCCCACCGAAGGCGTCTCCGGCGCCCAGCCCGCAGAGGACCCGAACCGGGACCGGCGGGACCCCGACCCGCTCGTCGGCGGCGGCCGCGAAGACGCCCTGAGGGCCAAGCTTGACGACGGCCAACGAGACCCCCTGGTCGAGCAACCAATCGGCGGCTGCCTGAGGATCGTCCCAGCCGGTCGCCATCTTCATCTCCTCCTGGTTGCCGACCACCACGGTGGCGTGACGGATGGCCTCCTGCGCCCAACGTCGCCCCTCATCTGGCGAGGCCCAGAGCATCGGTCGCCAGTCGCAATCGAAGATCGTGTGCGGACGTCGGCCGCGACGTCGGAGGGCGGCCAGGGTCGCACTCCGACTGGGCTCGTCGCTGAGGCCGGTGCCGGTGGTCCAAAACAGTGGGACGGCGGCGATCGCCTCGAGGTCGAGCTCCTCCACCCTCAGATTCATGTCGGGAGCCTTGGGCTGCCGATAGAAGAGGAGGGGGAAGTGATCGGGAGGGTAGAGCTCGCAGAAGACGATCGGGGTCCGAAGCTCGGGGTCGGTGCCCACCCAGCGGGTATCGACCCCGAAGCCGGTCAAGGCCATGCGGACGTACGATCCGAACCCGTCGTCGCCCACCTTGGTGATGACCGCCGAGCGCCGCCCGAGTCGAGCTGCCGCCACCGCGACGTTGGTGGCAGAGCCTCCCAACGACTTGGCGAACGTTCGCACCTCGGCCAGGGGTACCCCGACCTGCTCGGGGTAGAGGTCGACCGAGACACGGCCGATGGTCACGACCTCAAGTTGCTCGGCGGCCACTGAGGTACTCCAGGCTGCGGCGGTTGTCCTCCACCGGCCCCTCCCCGACAGGTGGCTCCTCGCAGAGGACGCAGTCTTGCTCGACCACGTACCACCCCCCGTAGCCGGAGGCCTCGAGCCAGGCTACTACCTTGGCGATCTCCGCCTGTCCCTCGCCGAGCGGTCGATACAGCCCCGCTCGAACGGCCTCGTGGTATCCGATCCGACGGTCGCGCACGGCGGCAGCCAAAGCGAGGTCGACGTCCTTCAAGTGGACCAGGACCACCCGCTCAGGGGGGACCAGGGTGGGATCGATGCCACCCAGCAGGAAATGACCGGTGTCGAGGCAGATCCCCACCCGGGTCCGCTCGAGCAGTTCGTTCACATGAGCGGACGTCTCGATCTGGCTCCCGAAGTGAGGGTGGACGGCGGCTGTCAAGCCGCGCCGAGCGCACACTTCCTCCAAGCGCCGGATCGCCTCCCACGTCTCGGAGGTGGGACGGAGCTGAGCACCGTAGCCCTCACGGGCATCTGCTGCTCCCAAGGACAGCAACCGGGCCCCGCGCGCTGCGAGCCACGCCGCTTGACGATCGACCGGTTCCATCTGGTTGGCGGCCACGTATCCGGCCACCACGGGGAGCCCCACGGTATCGGGCATCCAGCCCGGAGGCCCGGCCTCGGTGGCCCCGAAGCCCAGCTCTCGCATCTCCCGGAGCACCCGATCCGCGAGCATCTGGTGGCCCCAACCCGGGACCTCCGAGACGCCCCAGGAGATGGGGGCCGCAGCCAAGCGCGAGGGATCGACCAGTGGTGCCTCCTGCCCTTGATCGTCCGACATCGGGATTCCCTCGCCCAACTTCCCGCCCATGGCGTCAGACAGCTGGGACATTGACCACTAATATATTCATCAATATAGTATCTCTCACCGAGACCGCGATGGAGGCACCGTCCCGATGAGGCCAGGATGAGAGCGTCGGTCAGCGTGGCGGTGATCGGCCTGGGAAGGATGGGGCGCCTGCACGCCGAGAACCTCGCCTCCCGGGTTCCCGGCGCCCGCCTTGTGATGGTGGTCGATGCTGACCAGCAACGAGTGAAGGAGCAGGCAGCGCAGCTGGGCGGGGTAGCCTGGTCAACCCATCTCGAGGATGCGCTCCACGACACGGCCATCCACGCGGTGGTGATCGCGGCCTCCACCCCTGCCCATGCCGACATGGTGGAGGCAGCGATCGCCGCCGGAAAGGACATCTTCTGCGAGAAGCCCCTGACCCTGGACAGGGCGCGGAGCGCCCAGCTATCAGCGCAGGCCGCAGCCAAGGGAGTGAGGCTGCAGATCGGCTTCCATCGTCGCTTTGACCCCGACTACCGAGAGGTTAAGCGACAGGTTGCGAGTGGTGCCGTGGGGCGCATTTATCTCTTCCGGGAATCCTGCAGAGATATGCAGCCCCCCAGCTTCGACTACCTCAAGAGCTCAGGCGGGATCTTCGCTGACGTGACCCTCCATGACTTCGATGTGGCTCGCTGGTTGGTGGGAGAGGTGGTGGAGGTGACCGCGGTCGCCAGCGTGGTCTCCGACCCCGGATTCGCCGCTGCTGACGACGTCGACACGGCGGTGGTGGTGCTGAGGTTCGCTGGAGGGGCCCTGGGGGTCATCGACAACAGCCGGGTGGCTGGCTATGGATACGAGTGCTCGGCCGAGCTCGTCGGCGAGCGGAAGACGCTGCGCATTGGAAGTCACCTCTCTCATCAGCGCCTTGGCGTCGAGGAGCTGAGCGGAGGACGGGTGTGCCGCGACCACGTGGCAGATTTTGCCGAGCGCTTCCATCGCGCGTACCTGGCCGAGATCGAGGCCTTCGTCGCGGCCATCCATGATGACCGGACGCCCGAGGTGACGGGGGAGGACGCGACCTGCGCCTTGAGCTTGGCCGAGGCGGCCCGTCGCTCCTGGCTGGAGCGGCAACCGATCCGCATTCTGGAGGGTGAGTGAAGATGCACCTCAGACGTATGCTCTCGGTGATCGCCGCGCTTGCTACCTTGGCGCTCACGGCGTGTGGATCGTCGTCGAGCGGCGCACCGTCGGCGGCCGTGGTGAAAGGCCAGTACTTCATCCTGATTCGACATGGGCTGCCCAGTGACTCCTTCTGGGCCCCCGTGCAGAAAGGGTTCACCGATGCCGGCAAGCTCTACGGCGTCAAGACCACCTATGAGGCCACCGGCAACAACTCATCTGACGAGGCCAAAGCGATCGATGCGGCCGTCGCCCAGCACGTGACGGGGATCGTGGTGACGCTCCCCGACGCAGGGGCGGAGGGCCCCGCCATCGAGCGAGCCGAGGCGGCGGGCATCCCGGTGATCACCATCAACACCGGCTCCACCACCTACAAGCAGGTTGGTGCGCTCACGCATGTTGGCCAAGATGAGACGCTGGCCGGCCAGGGAGCTGGCGAACGACTCAAGGCAGCAGGGTTGCACCACATCCTCTGCGTGCTTCACCAGCAGTTCAACGTGGCCCTCGAGCAGCGCTGCGCCGGCGCCAAGCAGGGCTTCGGGGGGACGGTGACCAATCAGTACGTGCCAGGGACCAGCGACATCCCAGGGACGGAGGCATCGATCAAGGCGACCCTTCAGTCGGACTCCAGCATCGACGGGGTCTTGACCCTCGATCCCGACATCGCGATGGCGGCCAAAGACGCGATCGCCGCGGCGAACAGCAGCGCCAAGCTCGCCACCTTCGACCTGAGCAACGACGTGCTGACGGCCATCAAGCAGGGGAAGATCCTCTTCGCCGTTGACCAGCAGCCGTACCTGCAGGGCTACCTCCCGGTCTCCTTCCTCGTGCTGTACAAGGAGAATGGGAACGTGGTCGGAGGTGGCCAGCCGGTGCTGACCGGCCCCAGCTTCGTCGACTCCAGCAACGTGGACAAGATCACGGCCTGCGTGAAGGCGGGCAACTGCTGAGCGATGGCGGCGATCCGTGAGCTCCTCACGGGAAGGGCGCCGCGTGCCGGAGAGCCCCCGGGCGAGCGGTGGCGGGCGGCCACGCTCGCCCAACGGGTGCTGGGGCGGCCGAGCCTGGGGGCGGTGGGCGGCGCCCTCGCCGTCCTCCTCTTCTTCTCCATCTACACCACGCAGTTCAAGACCCCCAGCGGGATCGCGACCTGGCTCGATCCCTCCTCAACCCTCGGCATCGTCGCCATCGCCGTCGCGTTCTTGATGATCGGCGGGGAGTTCGACCTCTCCGCCGGCGTCATGACCGGCTCAACCGGCCTCTGCATGGGCTTGCTCGCGGTCGAGCTCCACCTCAACGTCTGGCTGGCCATGCTCGGGGCCCTGATCTTCGCCATCGCCGTCGGCCTTCTCAACGGCACCCTGGTGGTCTGGACTCGCCTCCCGAGCTTCATCGTCACCCTGGGGACCTTCTTCATGCTCCAGGGCCTCAACAACGGCGTGGCCCAGCTGGTGACCAACACGGTGCGGGTGGACAACATCGACGCCGCCCCGGGCTACCGGGAGCCGTACCTGCTCCTCGGTTCCACCGTCACCGTGGCCGGGGCCAGGTTCCAGGTTGCCATCCTGTGGTGGATCGCGCTGACCGCGATCGGCTCCTGGCTTTTGCTCCGGACCCGAGTAGGCAACTGGGTGTTCGCGGTGGGAGGCAATCCCGTCGCCGCTCGCGGGGTCGGGGTGCCCGTCGCCAGGGTCAAGATCGGGCTCTTCATCGGCACCGCGGTGTCGGCGTGGTTGGTGGGGATGATGACCGCGCTGCGGTTCACGTCGGTGACTGCAGCACAAGGGGTCGGGCTGGAGCTCCAGTACATCATCGCCGCGGTGGTCGGTGGCTGTCTGCTGACCGGCGGCTATGGCTCGGTGGTGGGGACCTCGATCGGTGCCTTGATCTTCGGCATGGCTCAGATCGGCATCCCGTTCGCTGGCTGGAACAGCAACTGGTTCGACCTGTTCTTGGGGATCATGCTGCTGTTCGCGGTGCTCATCAACAACGCGGTGCGACGTCGCTATCAGGAGGTCACCTCATGACCCCGCCGGTGATCGAGGCTCGTAACGTCTCCAAGTACTTCGGTCGAGTGATCGCCTTGCAAAACGTCTCCATGGCGGCAGAGGCCGGCCAGGTCACCTGCGTCCTGGGCGAGAACGGAGCCGGCAAGTCGACGTTGATCAAGATCCTCTGCGGCTTCCACCAGCCGGACGAGGGGGAGATCTTGGTCGATGGTCGACCATGCGTCTTCGATTCTCCGAGGAGCGCTCGAGAGGCGGGCATCGCCACCGTCTACCAGGATCTGGCCGTGGTCCCCCTGATGTCGGTCTGGCGCAACTTCTTCCTGGGAGCAGAACCCCAGCGCGGCATCGGGCCCCTGCGCTTCCTCGATGTCGAGACGGCGAAGCGGGTCGCCCAGGAGGAGATTGGCAAGATGGGGATCACGATCCGCGACCCCGACCAGCCGGTCAGCACCCTGTCAGGGGGCGAGCGACAATCGGTGGCAACCGCCCGCGCGGTCTACTTCGGAGCTCGGGTGCTCATCCTCGACGAGCCAACGGCGGCCCTCGGCGTGAAGGCGGCAGGGGTGGTCCTCCGGTACATCGCACGGGCGCGTGAGCGTGGGCTTGCGGTCATCTTCATCACCCACAACCCCGCTCACGCCTACATGGTCGGCGACCGCTTCGTGCTGCTGAACCTTGGACGTTGCGTGGGTGACTACCGGCGAGGAGAGATCAGCCGGGACGAGCTGGTGGGCAAGATGGCCGGCGGTGCCGAGCTCGATCAGCTTGCCCATGAGCTGAGCCAGCCGCTCGGCGCCAATAGCTGAGCGCCTTGGAGCGGATTGACGGCTCCATGGGCTTCCAAGCCGTTGGGATGGCTTTTCCCCTTGTCGCATCACGGAGCGTAGGAGGGATTCGCGCCCTGGTGGGCCACCTGAGCTCGTACCCCTTGTCTCACGATCAGGTCGAGGGAACCGCCTCGGCAAGCATGGAGAGCACGAGCAGGGGGCCCGAGCGATAGAGGCCGACACCAGGCCAACGAGGGAGGAAGGATCCTTCCGCCGGAAGGGCGAACGGAGGCGACGAGCGGGAGTTGGAGGGAGAACGAGACCCCCGAAGGGTGGAGCTGGCAGTTCGGAGGGGTGCCCATGGATGGTCATGCCAGCTTCCTGTTGCAGGTTCTCGGAGACAATGGGGCGCCCGACATCGCAACCTGGCCAGCCATACTTGAGGAGTCAGGATGAAGGCAGCGACGCTCGTGGGTGAGGGACAGCTTGCCATCGAAGAGCGAGATCCGCCTCAGATCACGCGGTCCGACCAGGTGCTCCTGGATGTGGAGGCCTGCGGGATCTGCGGCACCGACCTTCACATTCTCTCCTCACCTCCAGAGCACCCATGCCGCATCGGGGTGATCATGGGCCACGAGTTCGTGGGGCGAGTGCGAGAGACGGGGGATGCGGTCAGCGCCTTGGCTGTGGGCGATCGGGTCGTTGTGGAGGCCAACGTCGCCTGCGGACAGTGCGGTTGGTGCCAGCGGGGGCTCCCGAGTCACTGCGAGCATTTCACGACCCATGGGATCTTCGTCGATGGAGGCCTGGCCCCCCAGGTCGTGGTCCCTGCTCGCTCCTGCCACCGGATCTCCGAGGCCATACCTCCCCACTTGGCGGCCCTCGCTGAGCCGCTTTCCTGCGTGGTCAATGGCATCCGGCTGGCACGGCTGGAGCCTGGCGAGACGGCTGTGGTGCTGGGTGCGGGCCCAATCGGCCTCATGTTCACTGCCCTCTTGCGCCTGGCAGGGGGCGACGTGGTCGCGGTCGAGCCGGCCACCCAACGCCGTGAGCTGGCAGCCATCCTGGGCGCTGACCAGGTGATCGACCCGGCGCGCCAGCGGGCGGGTGAGGTCGTAGGGGTCGTGACCGGGGGGATGGGAGCCGATGTGGTGATCGATGCGGTCGGCACGCAGCTTCCGATGGCGCTCGACCTGGTGCGTCCTGGCGGTCGGGTCGTCCTCTTCGGAATGAACCAACGAGCCCGAGCCGAGGTGAGCCAGAACCTGATCACCCGAAAGGAGGTCCAGATCCTTGGGGCCTACGTGGGGCGAGATGTCTTTCCCACCGCGGTTCGGCTGCTCGAGCAGAGACGGGTCGACTTCAGCCCCCTGGTGACCGACCGGATCAACCTTCTTGAACTCCCGACCGCCATCGAGCGCCTGCGCCGTGGGAAGGCGGTGAAGGTGGTGGTGGAGGAACCCGGCAGGGCGCACCGCAGCGGGGCTGTGTAGTGGATCATCCCTCAAATCCGGTACCTACGACAGCGGCCGAGACGATGGGAGAGAGGGGACGGCGGCCTCACCCCCGCAGCCGGGCGCGAGCGCCGGCGTCCAGGCCGGGAGCAGAGGCCCCCCACCGTCCAGTCCGGCTCCAGCAGCCCGGGAGGGCGAGCTCTGGCGCAGACGCAGGATGGCCAGTACCACCTCCCCAGGGGTCCCTCCCTCGGAGCCGGTCGCCGTCACCACTCCTCCCGCTTTGCGCTGCGCTCGCCGTCACCGGTCCGCAGCGGGCGCCGACCTCGGTCTCCATCAGCAGCTGGACCGTGCCCTGCCGCATGCCACGGAGCCGGTCGGGATGGGCCTCGAGGTCTCACCGGCCAGGCGCTGGTTGGCCGGCGGACCGGCGTGTCGCGGCAGGTCGCCGACGATCTGGCCGGGCTCGAGCGCGTAGTGCGCGCGCAATCACGCAGCCCGTCGCGCGGGTGGGCTCGGCGTCCATGTCTGAGCGAGGAGGTGCTTCTCGTGAGCTGTCGGGCCTTCGCGATCTGAGGCGGTCGACAGACAGGGGCCGGAGGCCTTCTCCCGGTCCCTGCCTGAGCCTCCCCGCGTTCGAATAGGAGGTAACGATGGGCTTGATCCCGGCGTCTGGCGTGGTTGCGATGCCCGAAAGCTCGGGCGAAGGTGGCAGATGCGTTCTTCCTGTCCTCTTCTGGCAGCAGGAAGAGGAGGGCGGCGAGCCCCTTGGCATCGTCATCCAGGGGGTTGACAACAGCTGACGCGCCCATACACTACAATCCACTTCCATGAACTTGAA
>DATGLL010000183.1:0-2124 GCA_035294145.1 Candidatus Dormiibacterota bacterium
GCGCCGGTTCCCCGAGGCCAGCCAGCGCCGCTGGGCCTCCTCGACGTGCAACGGCCTCAGCTCCAGCAAGCGGAGGTGGCCCAGGTCGGGCACGAGGTGGGTACGGGTCCGCTGCTCGTAGCCCCGGTAGGTGTTCCACGACACCCGGTGCCGTACTCGTCATCTTGTTCGATGACTTGGTGATGATGTTATGATTTGTCAAGGTGCGTACGACGCTGAACCTCGATGAGGACGTTGCCCGACGACTGACAGAACTCGCCCGCCAGAGTGGGCGGTCGGTGTCCAGGGTGAGCAACGAGGTGCTCAGGATCGGCCTGCGGGCGTTGCAACAGCCCCCCCCGATCGCGCCCTATGACCCTCCGACCTTCGACACCGGCCGGCCGCTGGTCGACGTCACCGACGTCGTCGAGGCACTGGAGCGCCTTGGGCGTGCCTGAGCAGCTCGAAGCGCCCCTCGTCGACGCCAACCTCGTTCTCTGGGCCCATCACGATGGCTTTCCGCGCCACGAGGAGGCACGTCGATGGTGGGCCAGGACGCTTTCGGTCGTCCCTCAGGTCGGGATCCCCTGGCCGACCATCATCGCCTTCGTCCGTATCTCTACCCATCCCCGGGCCCTCGAGCGCCCCCTGGACGTTGCTCGGGCCTGGGCCACGGTGGCCGAGTGGTTGGACCGTCCCAACGTCTGGATCCCGGTGCCGACCGTCCGCCATCGTCAGGTCCTGGAGAGCCTGCTGATCGGCGGACAGGCGGCGGGCAACCACGCTCCCGACGCCCACCTGGCCGCGCTGGCCGTGGAGTGGGGGCTGGAGCTCCAGAGCGCTGATCGCGATTTCGCCCGCTACCCGGGGCTGCGCTGGCGCGACCCCCTGGCCTGAGCCCACGGGCCCCGGGTTCGGATCCCGCCTCCCCGACCAGCGGCTCCCTGCGTCTTCGAACCGATCGAGCCGGACAACACCCGCCGCCGGGCCAGGCCGTTCGCGGCTGGCTCTGCCCTGACGCCGGCGTGGCTGGCCGTCGGCCAAGCTGCGCGCATCCTCCCTGGGCAGCATCCTGCTCTGGTGAACACCAGGCAGGACAGCGAGGCGACGGAGGGCCCGCCGACGCTCCCGCCCCGAGACCGGCGGCGATCGCCCTGGCGTCTTCGGGGTGAGGGGCCAGGCGATGGCGTCGTGGGGGAGATCGGAGCGGTGAACGCCGGGACGGAGAGGCTACTGGGGATGCTCGCTCGGGCCTGGTCGGAGTTCAGGGAGTCCTACGCGGGGCTGCCGGACGAGGTGCTGCTCGAGCCGGGCGTGGTGGGTGGCTGGTCGGTGAAGGACCTCATCGTCCACGTGAGCGTCTGGGAGGAGGAGGCCCTGAGGCATCTGCCGGTGATCGCGGCCGGGGGCACGCCCCCGCGCTATGCCACCTCCGGCGGGATCGACGCCTTCAACGCGCGGATACTGGAGGAGCGCAGGGAACTCCCACTCCGCGACGCGCTCGACCGGCTGGACCAGACCCATCGCCGTCTGGTCGATCTGATCCGGTCGGCACCCGCGGACCAGCTGCGCTCCGGGACTCGCTTCCGCCGCCGTTTCCGCCTCGACACATACGGTCACTACCTGCTGCATGCGAACGACATCAGGGCCTGGCGGGCACGACGCGCCTGGCGTTGACCGCCGCCCCAGGAGACGCGTTCCGCACGGCGATCGGGCTCGACCCGGATCGCCCCCGTGCTGAAGGGGCAGCGGTCAGGGTCCCGACCCTTGCGCTCGAGCCTGGGGAGCCCGACCCGCCGCCCGATGACCTCGCCGGCCCGGGACCGCTGCCAGCGCCAGGAGGCCTCCACCGCGTCCCTGATCCCGTCGGCGATGGCCTCCTTGGAGGGGACCCCGCGAAGCAGGCTTCGCGGGGACCCCTTGGAGATCCGGGGCCACCAGACCTCGCCGGTCTTTCGATCCGCGCTCGGTCGCCTTCGCCCGGCTCCAGCGGGCGCGGAGCCCGGAGAACGAGGGTGGGACTCTGCCGGCTCACCGGTCTGAGGCTCCCCACGAAGCCAGCCTCGTGGGGCACCCCTCTCCCGGTGGGCGTCGAGATCGGCCTCGAGGGTCCGGACCGCCCGGTTGGAGGCGGAGCGGCGGCCG
>DATGLL010000184.1:0-18886 GCA_035294145.1 Candidatus Dormiibacterota bacterium
CCCCCGACGGGCCCACCAGGTACACGAACTCCCCCGGCCGAATGTCCAGGTCCAGCCCCGAGAACACCGGCGTCGAGCCGTAACCTGCGACCACCCCCCGGAGTTGAATCGCACCGAGGGGAGCTCGCCCCCCCGACTGCCGTTGCGGGCCGCCACGACGTGCGAAGTCAGGCATGGATGAATCTCCTCAGCCCCGGTCTACCCCCCATGGACTCTGCCGTCCGCGAGGATAGCGCACCGGCCCTCGCTTTGCCACCGTTGCTCCAGGCCGGGCGCCTGTCGCCGCTTGGCGGATGGGAGCGAGGGATGGCAACAGGGTCGGTCCGTGGTGGGCAACCGGGCCGGTCGCCCTAGGGGCCGGAGGGCGACGCTGATCCCGTGGCTGCCGGCGATCCCCGGGCGGCTCGTCGGTGGCCAGCCGGCGTCCGGGCCATCCCGTCCTGGAGCCCGTCAAGGGGGTCGAGCGGGTAGCGCTCCACGGCTGCTCATCCGTCACTCGCCTCGCCCAGGTGCCGGTGAGGTCGGAGGGCTGGCTCAGCCCGGCGCTCTGGGCTCCCGCCGCGCCGGCCCCTTTTCGCCGTGGCGACGCAGCTCCGCCGGCTCACCAGCCGCCAGTCGCCACAACCCTCGGGTGGGGCTGGGTCGGAGCGGCGGACGATGGCGGGTGGGCGGAGGATTGCTTCGGGGTGGGCCGGTGCGAGGAGATCGGGCTCGTCACGGGCGGGCAGGACGCGATCATGGCCCGGTCACACGGTTCGGGTGGATACCACCTCGCCCTGGCGGAGCCGCCGGCGCGCTTGGTGCTTCCGGGTTGCAGCCTCTGCCCGCCACTCTTCCGGCTAACGATGCCTTCCTGGTCCGACCGTACGGACGCACGGTGAGGACCTTGGGCTGGCTCCGGCAGCGGGGAGGCGACGCGCCGAGCTGGGACGAGCCCATGGCGTCGGCACGTCGCCGGATCGCGCGGATGTGACGCTCAGGTGGTCGGCAGTCGCACGTCGAGGACGGCGCATCCGCCGCAATCGACCGTCTCCAAGGCCCAGGCCAGGGCCTCGCCTAGGTCGGCGGGTGACTCCACCACGGCCCCATCGCCGCCACAGGCTCGTGCCAGCAGGGTGTGGTCGAGGCTCGGCTGGAGTTCGGTCTCCGGGAAGTCGTTGTGATGAGCCGCGGCTCCCTCTGGATACAGGTTCATCACGGGAAGTCGGGAGGCCCGGTAGGAGCCGTTGTTCAGCACCACGGCTACGAAGGGGGCGCCTGCTCGCCGGGCGGACCACAGGGCTGCGTTGGGGACCGCGAACTGGAAGCTGCCATCGCCGCAGACCGCGATCACCGGGGCCTCGGGCTTCGCCAACCTGGCTCCCAGGGCTCCCCCTACCGCCCAGCCTAGGCTGGGCGCGCTAGAGGAGAAGTAGCGCCCCGGCTCCCGACCGATCTGCCTGACCAGCGCGGAGCGGTTGGTTACCGCCTCCTCGAGTACCACCGCTTCCCGAGGGAGGGATCGAGCCAGAGCCGCTAGGGCCACGTCGGCCGCGTCCTCGGGTCGGTCCGAGCTCGCCCGCCGGCGCCAACCGTCGCGCACCTCGGCCAGCTCGGCCGTGACCCGTTCCCGTCGGGCCTCCCAACGGCGGCGCTGCTCGGGAGTGACGAGGCCCTCCAGCACATGCTCCAGCGCGGGCAGCGCCAGCCGGGTATCCGCCATGACCGCGAGGTCGATGGGGAACGCCCAGGTCGGCATGCTCGGTTTGACCGGGTCGATGTCGATCTGCAAGATGGTGGCCTCGGCCGGGGGTGAGACGAAGGCGGGGATCCAGGGCACCTCTACGTCCAGAAGCAGGATGACGTCAGCCCGCCGTAGCAGCTCCTCGTGGGTGCCGGCGTAGAGGGGATGGTCGGATGGGAAGTTGAGACGGTCGCGCTGGTCGATGACCGGGGCCCCCAGGAGGTCGGCCAGCCGGACCAGGGTAGCGACGTTCTCGGGGTGGGCGCCGGTTCGAGCGGTGACGATCACCGGCCGCTCGGCCCCCGCCAACCGCTCTGCCAGCTCGGCTAGAGCCGTGGGGTCGGGGGCGGGCGGTGAGGGCGGCCGCAATTGGCAAGGGGAAGGCCCAGCCGGGTCCATCAGCGCCTCACGCGGGAGCATGACGTAGGCCATGCCTTGAGGGGAGGTCTGGGCGACCTGGAAGGCGCGGCGGACGATGGTGCCGAGTTCCCGACCCCGTGGGACCTCCATGCTCCACTTACCGTAGGCGCGCATGACCGCCGGCTGGTCGAGTTGCTCCTGCGGCCAGTGGATGGTCGCATCGCGGTGGCCGGGGATGTCGGTCCGTACCGTGTACGGGGCGCGGCCTGCGAACACCACCACTGGGATGCGGTTCCGTTGGGCGTTGTGGAGCGAGCCTCCGAGGTTGAGGGTCCCTGCGTCGACGTGCACCATCACCGCCTGTGGGCGGCCGGTCACCATGTGGTGGGCGATGGCCGAGGAGAGGGCGACATGCTCGTGCACGCACAGCACCGATTGGGGATGCGGGGCCCTCGCTGCTCGGGCCGCGGCCAGGGCCTCCTGGATGGGGGCGGTGTCGGTGCCAGGATTCATGAACAAGTGCGTCACTCCCTCGTCGGCGAGCAGCTCGATGAGCTGGCGGGCCGCGTCGCTCGACGAGAGCTGGTCCTTGGACGTCGCGTTGCTCGACATCATCGTCCCTCCTCGGGTCTGGCGATCACCACTCGTCACCATGATGGGGAAATCCGGGTCAGCTGTTGACCCTTCCCCATCGATGGAGGGGAGAGCACCGGCCCGGTCGACGGGAAGGCCGTGGTCGTGACCCGCTTGCTCTTCGGCCTCCAGCTGGATCTTGGGCGATGGTCGTCGGAAGTGGAGTAGCGGGGCTGCTCATCGACTCGGTCGCCGAGCACAATGCGGTGAGGTGCTACTGGGTGACCTCGTCATGGTGTCGCGGGCAGTGGCAGGCTCGCCTGCACGTGGGGACAAGGTGGAGCGGCTCGCCGCCTGCCTCCGGCACTTGCCGCCCGCAGAGGTCGCGGTGGCGGTCGCCTTCCTCTCCGGCGAGGCTCGCCAGCGCCAGGTGGGGGTGGGCCCGATCGCTCTGCGTGACCTGCCCCCTGCGACCGTGACTCCAACCCTCACGCTCTCCCAGGTCGACGCCACCTTGGCGGCGCTGGCGGCCTGCAACGGGCCTGGGGCCCAGCGCGAGCGACGGCGGCTGTTGGGGGAGATGATGGGACAGGCCACATTCGAGGAGCAGCGCTTCCTCTGCGCCCTCCTCCTGGGGGAGCTACGACAGGGGGCCCTTGAGGGAGTGATGATGGAGGCGGTCGCACGGGCTGCCTCGGCGCCGGCTGGGCTGGTGCGACGGGCCCTGATGCTGTGTGGCGACCTCGGCCGAGTGGCGGAGGTCGCGTTGGACCGGGGGGAAGAGGGGCTGCGCTCCTTCCGGCTTGAGGTCGGCCGGCCCTTGCTCCCCATGCTGGCCCAGACGGCCTTCGGGGTGGCGGCAGCGTTGGAGCGCCTGCGCCCGGCCGCCTTCGAGTGGAAGCTGGATGGCGTGCGGATCCAGGTGCACCGCCAGGGCCAGGAGGTCCGGGTGTTCACCCGAAGCCTGGAGGACGTCACCGTCCGCGTCCCGGAGCTGGTGGAGATGGCCAGGGCGCTACCAGTCGATGCGGCAGTGCTCGATGGTGAGGCCATCGCCCTGCGCAAGGACGGCCGTCCCCACCCCTTCCAGGTGACCGCGGGTCGTGTCACCAGCCAGCTGGACGTCAGGCGGTTGCGTGCGTCGTTGCCCTTGACCCCGTTCCTGTTCGACGTGCTGCACCTTGATGGTGAGGATCTGATCGATCGGCCTGCCGCGGAGCGTCAGCACGCGCTGGCGGTGGCGGTGCCATCGGCGCTTCGCGTGCCCCGCCTGGTCACCAATCACCTCGGAGCGGCTACCGAGTTCCTTGAGGATGCCCTGGAGCGCGGTCACGAAGGGGTGGTGGCCAAGTCGCTCACGGCTCCCTACGAGGCCGGACGTCGGGGGGCAAGCTGGCTTAAGGTCAAGCCGCATCACACGCTCGACCTGGTCGTCCTTGCGGCCGAGTGGGGGCACGGCCGGCGCCGGGGGCTCCTCTCCAACCTCCACCTCGGGGCACGCGATCCGCTCGCCTCCAGCTTCGTCATGCTCGGGAAGACGTTCAAAGGACTGACCGACGAGATGCTTGCTTGGCAGACCCGGCGCCTCTTGGAGCTTGAGGTCGATCGGGACGCCTGGACCGTCTACGTGCGTCCCGAGCTGGTGGTCGAGGTGGCGTTCGACGGGGTGCAGCGGAGCCCGCGCTACCCCGGCGGCCTGGCCCTTCGCTTTGCCAGGGTCCTCCGTCATCGGCCCGACAAGCTGCCGCAGGAAGCGGACACCATCGACCGCGTACGTGCCATCCATCTGCAGTCTGCAGCCCCTTGAGCCGGCGCCCCCGTGATCCAGGCGCAGGTCACCGCGTTCGTCGTTCTGCTTCTCACCGCGGCCGCGCTGGCCACGTTCGCCCGTGGTCTGCCAGTGCCTTACGTGACCCAACTGGCGGTGCTTGGGGCCGTGGCCTCCCCGCTGCTCGCCGGGCGGGTTCCCCAGCTGGACCGTGCCCTCATCCTCTTCGTCGTCTTGCCTGGCCTCCTCTTCGAGGCCGCCTTTAACCTCGACTGGCGTCACCTGCGCGACAACCTGCTGGCGGTGGTGTTGCTGGCGACGGTCGGCGTGGCCGTGACCATGGCCGTGGTGGGCGCGTTGGGTCACATCGCTTTGGATCTCCCGCTGGAGGCGGCGGTGCTTTTCGGCGCGGCGGTGGCTGCCACCGATCCGGTGGCGGTGGTGGCCACGTTCCGGCGGCTCCGAGTGCCCAGCCGACTTTCCAACTTGATCGAGGCTGAGAGCTTGCTCAACGACGGGACCGGCGTGGTCGCCTTCTCCGTTGCCCTCGGTGGGCTGAGCTTGGAAGGTGGGGTGATCAGCTCGATTGGCTGGGTGCTGCTGGACTTTGTGCGGCTGGCCTTGGGCGGGGTGGCGTTGGGGCTGACGCTGGGCTTTGTCCTCTCTCGCCTGATCGGCTACGTCGACGATCCCCAGGTGGAGATGACCCTGACCGTCGCGCTGGCCTACGGCGGCTATCTCCTGGGCGAGGCGGCTCACGTGTCCGGCATCCTCTGTGTGGTGGCTGCTGGTGTCGTGCTTGGCAACTACGGTCGGCCTCGGGCCATGTCCAAGCGAACGCAGCAGCATGTCTCCGTGCTGTGGGGCTACGTTGCCTTCTTGCTTAACTCGGCGATCTTCCTGCTCATCGGGGCTGAGGTCCCGTGGTCGGTCCTGGCTGCGAACCTGTACGCGGTGGTGGCGGGCAGCGCCCTCGTCCTGCTCGCCAGGGCGGCCGTCGTGTACACGCTGTTGGCGGTCCTCCACCCCTTGGGCAGACCCATCAGCTGGCGCTGGCAGCACCTACTGGTGTGGGGAGGGTTGCGTGGCACCGTCGCTATCGCGCTACTCCTCAGCCTGCCCGCCGGCGACAGCACCTTGCTTCAGGTTCGAGCGATGGTCTATGGAGTGGTTCTGGCCTCCATCCTCCTCCAGGGGGCGACCATCGGAGTTGTCACCCGTGCCCTGCTCCCGCGAACGCACGCTGAGCATGGGCGATGAGATCCGACCCAGTGGTCGACGATGGCGACGGCCGCAGGGGTGGGGCGTGGCTTGGTGGGCAGGTCCATGTCGGCAGTTGCCCGTCCCGGGTTGGGTGCGCTTAGGCGCGGGAGAGGGTATCAGCACGGCACCGGGCTGGGCCTGGGGATCAGCGGCCCAGCCCGCTCCTCCTCGTGGCCCTCGTGACCACGGGGTGAGGAGGCGAACTCCTCCGGCAGGCTCCGTCCTTGGGGGCATCGGAACCCTCGTAAGGGTTGGGTGCAGGGCGCGGCGTCGCCTCTCGGGCGGCGTTGAGCATGAGTTGGTTAGCGTGTCTCCAGGCCGGCCATTGCCAGGGCCGTTCTGGAGCCTCTAGGGCCAGGATCAGTGCCGCCAACCTGAAGTCGGATTGGCATCTCTCGCTGGCGCCGCTTGCCCAGCGGCGGAGGTTCATCCCCGGCCATCTGCTGGCGACCTCCGACGTATCAACCGGTGTGCCCTTAGCCCTCCACCGCGGCTCGTCCGCGGCCATGCTCGTGTCCTTCACGGTCGTGGTTACGAAGCTCGGGCCGGTCTCGGCAAGCCGTGGGATCCCGACAGTTGGGATGAACAGCGGGCCCTCCCCGATGGTCGCCGAGGGTGGTGGGACATGGAGGAGCGATGCCTCTATCGGCCCTGATCCCGAGCCAGGGCTCGACGGTTCGCTACCAACTTCTAGCTCGGCCATCTTCCAATCGGGCAGAGAATGAGGTCGGACCTTCCTGTCCACATACTTGTGGCGAAGCTGAGGGCCATGCCTGCCAGTGGTTTGCCCTACGATGTAGTCGGTCGGTTTGACCGATGGTGCGAGATTGTTGCCTCGTGGCGTCAGGAGAACGTTCAGATGGCAGTGAGTCGAAGATCTCCCAAGACTCTCCGGATCGATGATCTGCGTCAGCACCTCGGCGACGAGGCTGTCGAGAAGCTGATCCGTGAGATCAAAGGTGGCCCTGGCCGCAGGAGCGTGGGGGCCGCGAAGGTCACACGGGAGCAGCTCGATCGGACGCTGGCGTTGGTCAATGGCCAAGCGGTGGGCGATGCCCGTCGGGCCTGGATCGGCACGGTTCCGGTGTTCCGGTTGTACTTCAGCGAGAGCGCCCAGCGCCGTCGCTTCCTTAACGAGTGGGCGCAGAAGCTGCGTGATTCCCTCCCGGAGCAGGCCCCGCGACGTCCTGGACGGCCGCGCGGGAACGGCGTTGTCGAGGCCTGACCAGCGCTCCTTGTAGCGGGACGGTTCGGATCCGAGTCCCTGAACCGTCCCGTGACCCATCTGGCCTCGGCCTGGACCCTGCTTGGAGGCATGACGTGCTGGGGCGCTCGTCCGGTGGCGCCTCCGGCTACCCTCCCGTGCAAGACCAGGGATCAGGGGTGGGACTTCAGCTGTTCCTTGAGCTTCAAGATCCCTCGGTCTAGCGTCTCCAGCACCCGATCGACGACCTGCGCGAGGTCTCGACCGCTCTCGGTCACGCGAATGGACGGCAGGTGCGGTGCCGTCCCACGCATCGTGACCTCGACCACGTGTATCGGCTTCTCGCTGCGTCTGGCCTCTTGGTTGAACTCCACCTCTGCCTCGACCAGGAGGTCCAGGTGTCGGCCGAGATGGGCCAGCCCTCGCTCGATCTCCCGGCGTATGGGCGCTGACGCGCTTCCGTACCGGTCGCGAATGATGGTTCTCATGGCTACATCTTCGTCGTGAGACGGCGGCGAGGGATAGGGAGGCTAGTCACTCAACTCTCGGGACCGAGGTAGTCCCGGCTGTCCTTTCCGAAGCGGGCTCGGCTGTCGGGCATCCGCTGGCGGCCGCCGATCGCTGGGACCCGGCAAGAGGAGCTGTCGTTGCCGGCGAGGACAGCTGGGTGGCGCCTCTCGGCCGGCCCCTCGATCGCCCCGGCAGATGGATGTCACCGCCCTGGGGTGAGAAGCGCTCGCGGCCACGGATGGCTGGCCTCCAACGCCGGGAGGTGCGGAGGTGGGCGTGCCCCAGCGACCTGGTGGTGACCGAGACTGGGATCGGCTCCCAACAGGGCCCGTTGCAGGCTTCGGACCAGCCTCGCCGTGATCGCGCCCGTTGCAAACCGGACCGGAGCCGGTCACGTGCGTGGACACAGCCCGGTGGGCCTGGAGCCGGGACTCGCTCCCCTCCTCAGCCTCCTCCGGCAGCGGGACATCGGCCGAGTCGGAGCGTTGGCCAGGTGAGGCCCCGTGGGCCGCGGGCGAGATCGGGCCTCTGGCCGTGGCTCCCAGGCTGGCGGGGCAGGTTCACCGAGGATGCGCTCACGATCTGGCCGGGCCCACCATCACCCTTGGCCATGCCGGCTGGCAAGGTAGGGTCAGGTCGGCGAATCCTCCTCGGGCCGTTCGCTTCCGTGCCGGGACCGGCTACAGGCGCTCTCTGCGCTCGACCTGGCTTGCGCGAGGGGCGGCGCGTCCGTCGGCAGCGCCGGGGGGGACTCCGGATCGCCGGCGGTCCAGTCTGGGGAGCTGTCGAGCGGGAGGCACCCGAGACGGCCCCGGAGCCCGCTCGTGGCGACCGTGGCCCCCTCGCCTGATGGCGGGACGGGGAGGGAGCCTGCCAGCGGCGTCCTCCGCCGCCGGCGTCACCTCCGGGGGCGACCCCTTGAGCCCCCCTGCCGTGCTGGCGGCAGGGACCGGTCCCTGGGCTCGACGGCCGCCTCGGGACGGCCGTCTCTGGCCGGATCTCAGGTGCGCCGTTTGCCGGGGCAGCCGCGGACAGGAGAGGGTCAGAGGCGTAACCGGGACGTCTGCTGGCGCCGTTGGCTGCGGCCGTCGAGGGCTGCCAGCTAAGTGGTCCGCGGCGGAAGCTCGTGGGGGGGCATGCGAGGGGCTCAGGAGCCTGTCGGCTGACGTTGAGAGGTAGACCGGGACGGGGCGCTTGGGCGTCAGGAAAGACCACCTCAGGCCCTGGCGCTGCCGGAGCTGGACCCACCTGTGATCCCAGGTTCGTCGAGAAGGCGAGGGTGATCCTGGATCCCTACCCAGGGCCTTTGGGAGGGGCCGCCGGGACGGGTCGAGCCCGACCACGAGCGCCGCAGCACGATCCAGCCTCTGGCCATCGGGGACGTCCGCCAGTGGCTCCCCTCGCCCGTATCGAGCGGGAGACCTGGATCGGCGCCCTCCCGCGACTGGGGGACCAGGTCATGCGCTTGGAGCCGTGTCGCTCGGCGCCGCGCGTCCTCTGGCTGGAGGCCGCGTGCCACAAGGAACCCAAGCCCTGCCCCTGGCGACCCACCCGCCGGGACCTCGAGCGCCATGGCGCGGGTCTGCGGCCGGTATGGCCGCCCCCACCGAGGTCGCGACATGCCCCCCACGAGCCTCTGTCGCGGACCACTAAGCTGTAAGGGACGTATCGCGTCTCGCTCTCTGTTGTCTACTCTGTGGCCCGTTCGTCTAGTGGACTAGGACGCCGGCCTTTCAAGCCGGAAATCGCGGGTTCGAAGCCCGCACGGGCCACCATGGTGCCTGCTCACCGTGGTGTGGGCCCCGCTGCTCGTGTGGGCGGACTCCGTAGCCTGGCCCGGGGGTTGGACGTCGTCCCCACCCATGTCGACATGGATGAGCGGGCCGTGATGCGCTGTCGGCCTTGCCCTCTCCGGATCAGCATCAGGAGGCCGGGGTCGGCGTGACGGGGAAGCTGGAGGTAGAGAAGATGGACGGGGCCAGGTGAGTCCGGTCTTCGGTGCGCTGGTTGCACCCGCAGGGTGCGATGGGGTCGATGGGCGGCTCCGCTGATGTCATTGCCCTGACCACCTTCCTCGCCTCCGTGATCGCGGTGATCGAATGGTGCTGATCGTAACGGGGGTGGGGTGACCCGTGGCTGGCGTGCGGCCGGAACTGGAGCGGCGGCCGGTTCCTTGTCCCGGGGGGGCTGGCCACAGGCCTGGGCTTAGCGTTAAGCGAGATCCCGATCGCTCCGGCTGATGATCGGGGCTCCGCTTCTGATCGTTGGCCTCAACTGCTCCGCAAGGGCGTCCGTCGGGTCGCGACTGGTGGGCTGTAGGCCTCCGGGGAGTTCCCTGGGTTGCTGAGGGGGATGACCACCGTGGCTTGCCGTGACCGCGGTGGGCAGGAGTCCCCGTGGGCTCCTGCAGCTCGTGGTAGGACCGTTGCTGATCACCATCGCTAGGTTCTGGTCGGTCGAGGGCCTGGACGGCAGGTGGCCAGGAGGAGACGCAGCGCTGCTCGGGATCACTGCCTGGTACCTAGTGGCGATGGCGACCGCAGTCCTGAGCCGAGCGAGCCCGGTGGCGTGAGGGCTGCCTTGCGGGTCGGCCTGAGACGGCGCTGAGGGAGCGGAACGCCCAACCCCGTGCGGAGAGGCAGGCAACTGCTGGCGTAGCCAGCATGCGACATGAGTTACCCAAGTCAACCCCTAGGCTGCGGCGAGGGCACTGGCGGCGCGGTGGCGAGCCGAGTTGTAGGGCTGGTCGGAGTGCCAGCAGGCCCAGATCACCCGCGGCCAGGCGCGCATGAGGATGCGGATGGCGTGGGGAGGCCGTTTGCCGCGGGCTCGGGCTCGGGCATAGACCTGGGTCTTGGGGGGCTGGGGGAGCAAGGCGACGAGGATCGGCTCGCCTGGAGCCGGGGGTTGGCGAGAGAGCGCGCGTCCTGTCGGCCACCGTGTCCCGCACACCCGGCGAGGGCGGCGGCGAGCCGGGAGCCCGCTCATCCCTCTGGTTCGCAGCGGTACGATGACGCGGACGATGACCAGGCAGCAACTGGGCGATACCGGCATTCAGGTGTCGATGGCCGGCTTGGGCTGCAACAACTTCGGGATGCGGTTGGATGCGGCGGCCACGGCCAGAGTGGTCCATGCCGCCCTGGACCATGGAATTAACTTCTTCGATACCTCGGATAGCTACGGGATGGGGGAGAGCGAACGCTACTTGGGGGCAGCACTGAAGGGACGCCGGGAGCAGGCCGTGATCCTGACCAAGTTCGGCTCGCCTGCCTATCCTGACCATCCCGAGTGGCGGGGCGCCTCGCCGGAGCACGTGCGGCGGGCGATCGAGGGCAGCCTGCGCCGTCTGGGCACCGACTACGTCGACGTCTACATGCTGCACTACCCGGACCCGGAGACGCCGATCGAAGCCACCCTGGAGGCCCTCACCGCCTTGATCGAGGAGGGCAAGGTCAGGGCAATCGCCTGCTCCAACTTCGCTGGCTGGCAGCTAGCGGATGCTGATTGGACCTCTCGCACCCGAGGCCTGGCTCGGTTCGTCGCCGTCGAGAGCCACTACAACCTGCTCGAGCGCTCGGTCGAGCAGGAGGTCTTGCCTGCCTGTCGGCGCTTCGGCCTCTCGCTGATCCCCTACTTCCCGCTTGCCAGCGGGCTGCTGACGGGGAAGTACCGGCGGGATCAGGCTCCACCCGAGGGAACCCGGCTGGCGCGCATCCCGAGGCCCGAGCGCTGGCTCAACGATCGCAACTTCAGGATCCTGGAGGCTCTGGAGCGGTTCGCTGCCGAGCGCGGGGTGTCGACGACGGCAGTGGCCCTGGGCTGGCTGGCGGCTAGACCCGAGGTTTGCTCGGTGATCGCCGGCGCCACCTCGCCCGAGCAGGTGGCGGCCAACGTGGAGGCCATCGCCTGGTCGCCGGGGGAGGAGGACCTGGCCGAGCTGGCTCGCATCACCGGGGACTGAGCCGCGTCCCAACCCGGGCGGTATGCCTCGCTGGGCTTGATACCATCTCTAGCTCACGAAGCGCCTCGAGCGGGTGTAGCACAATGGCAGTGCGGCAGCCTTCCAAGCTGTTGATACGGGTTCGATTCCCGTCACCCGCTCCATCCCATGTGGTGCCGTACCTCGACCGGCGCTTGTATCTGCCCGAGACCTGAGGTGACGCCCCGGTGTGCCGGGCGTCCCTGAGGGGACGGTTTCCCGACCAGGACGGAGCCGGCGGTCGCCAGGCTGGAGCATGCCTGGGCGCAAGGGGGTGCCGAGGCGCTGGGGGAGCGGGGACGCGAGGCGATGCCCCTCGCCGGCGGGAGGCCATCGAGCGCCACGGTCATGGGGAAGTGCTCGCGGTCTTATGACCACGCCGGCCTGGACCGAGCGCCCGTGGCGACGCCCCCCGTGGCACCGGGGCCAGCCCCGGACCAAGGCGCGGCTGGCTGCTCGAGTTCTGGCAGCAGCGCATCGTCGCCGAAGGGGAGAAGGGGCCACGGCGCTCCGAGCGGGGACGGGCCCGGGTCATCGGGCCGCGCGACCGGCTCCCTGGTCCTGGCTCCGACCGAGGTCTGGCTCCAGGACCTGGCGACGGTGGCCGCGACCCGGTAGGTCGCGGAGCCGTGCCGCAAAGAGGCGAAGGGAGAGACCGGGCTGGACCGGGACGAGGTCCGGCACTGGTCGAGCCGGCACCTCACCTCATCGATGCCGGCCGGTGCCTGGCCGGCTGCTGGTGGTGGCGCTGCCGCTGCCCATGAGCTCGCCGGAGCTTCGTCTGGTGGGGTCGTGGTGGAGACGGGCCAAGCGCCAGCGCACCCGATGTGGCCACGACCGTCGTCGCGCGCTTCAAGGCGGCCACGATCACTCATGGGTCACAACGACGGTTGTAGTGCTAAGCGGGCTGCCAGAGGTCTTGCGCGTGATGGACCGAGCCACCGGCCGGGGTGGAGGGGGACCACGAAAGCAGGGTAACCACGTGGCGACCTCCACCCACCCGGCCACGAGGCCCCCCACTCGTTTGCCCCAGCGCACGTCCTCGCCCCGCCTATCGATCCGACGCTCACCCCCACCTCCTGGCCCTCCTCCAGGGTCCCCTCCGCCTGGTCGTGGCCTTGATGCCCCTCCATGGCTACCCGGCCGCCACCGTCGCCCCGCTCCCCGGCTCCGACCCCTCCACCGTCCGACGCGGGATCCAGCGCCTCAACGCCAAGGGCATCGCAGGGCTCGAAGACCAGCCCGACGTCGCCGCCCTCCGGGGCAGCAGCTCCACCGGCTCACGACGCGACAGGCCAGGGCCCACGGCCGGTTCGTCGCGGAAGGACTCGAAGCGGCCGGAATGCTCCACCAGAGGGGGCTGCCCGGGCCGGGGCTCGACGGCGGGGGCTGGCCGACGCCGCGCAGGTGGAAGCCGACCGCCCCCTCAGTGGCAACGGTGCATGAGGAGCTGGCCCGGTACCGGTCACTGGAGGTCATCGGTGCCTACCTGGCCGGCCTGCGCGTGACCGGCGGTCGGACACCGGTGGCGCGGGCGGGTCGTCCAACCTTCGCCGCACGAGCTGCGCCGAGGCGGGGCGGCCAGCCATGGCCGGGTCAGGTGACCGGGACGCCTGGCCGTCGCTCCACCTCGGCCATGGTTCGAGGGGCGACCACGGGCGGGTGACTCGACACCGCTGCAAACGCCGACAGCAGGTTCCGGCGGGCAAGTGGAGCGGGAGACGGGCTTCGAACCCGCTACCTCAACCTTGGCAAGGTTGCGCTCTGCCGATTGAGCTACTCCCGCTCGACGGTGCCAATCTTACCAGCGGGGTACCGGTCTCACCCCAGCAGGGTGGCCAGCCGCCTCCACTCCTCGCGCGGCAGGGTGGCCCGACCATCGTCCCTCGCCACCTGGACGCACACGTGGTCGGCACCCGCTTCCAGGTGCCGGTTGACCCGCTCGGCGATGGCCTCCAGGTCTCCCCAGGCCACCACCTCGTCCACCAACCGATCGCTGCCGCCGTTCTCCAGGTCGCCGGGCGTGAAGCCCAGCCGGAGCCAGTTGTTGGTGTAGTTCGGGGCCTGGAGGTACATGGCCAGGTGCTGCCGGGCCACGGCCCGTGCCCGGGCCGGGTCGACCTCCAGGACCACCGACTGCTCGGGGGCCAGGAGGCGCCCGGGGCCGAGCAACTCCCGGGCTCGCCGGGTGTGCTCCACCGTGACCAGGTAGGGGTGGGCGCCGGCAGTACGGTCCCGCGCCAGCTCCAACATCCGCGGCCCTAGGGCGGCGAGCGCCCGCTCCTCCCGCGGCACGGGCTCCGTGAGCCGATCCAACCGGTCCAGGTACTCGCGCATCCTGGTCAGCGGCCGCGAGTAGCGGCCGGGCTGCTCGCGATCCACCACGTGGGCGTGGCTCACGCCCAGGCCGAGGAGGAAGCGTCCGGGGTAGGCCCGCGTCAGCTCACGATGCGCCCGGGTCACGTCCTCGGGCGTGTGCGTCCAGATGCTGGCGATGCCGGTGGCGGCCACGATCCGCCGGGTCGCGCCGAGGATCTGTCCGGCCAGCTCGAAGATCTGCGGGCGGTTGGGGAACCAGAGGGCGCCGTAGCCGAGCTCCTCCAGCTCAGCCGCCACCTCGGCCACCTCCGCTGGCTCCCTGCCAAATGACCAACTCCAGACGCCGATCCGACCCAGGTCCATCCCAATCCTCCCCGTTCGATGTGGTGTTGCGACGGTTGCCTCCGTCTGGCGTCAGCATCTGCTACCGACGAGGGCGCTGGGCTCTTCCGTCTCGGCCGACGCCGATCGGGCGTGCGGGCGCTGGCACCGTCGGTCGCCCGGCCCCTTCGTGCCCGAGCCGTCCTGACAACCGGGCCCGCCTGTGGCGTGCTCGGTGGCGCCAGACGGCGTCGGCGATCCCCGACGCCGCTCAGCCCCCCGGAGCCAGTCGCAGGGTGGTGGCGGCCACCGCCGGGCTGACCATGGTCCGGGCCGGGCCGCCCTCGCCGTACTTGGCGGTGAAGGCCGTGGAGACGCGCTGGTTGAGCTCCTCGTCGAGGACCGGCCGGGCCAGAGCCGGGACCGTTCGGTCGCCCACCACGAGCGTCAACCGCCCCTCGGCCCGCGCCCGCCGGTACCAGGCGCCGCGCTCGGCCCGGTAGGAGCGGACGTACGGCTCGCCGTCCACGGTCACGACCCAGATGGGCAGGTCGGTGGTCGAGCCGTCCCGGCGCCGGGTGCGGACACGGATCTCGCGCTCCCGCTCCAGGCGCTGGAGCAGGTCTCGATCGAAGCCGGACACGATTCCGAAGGTACGCCATCTCGCAGAGCCTGGGTGCCTCGGCCAGGGTGGCGCCAGCCGCCGACCGCGCGGAGCCGCTATGGTGAGGGGCGAGGAGGGTCGAGTGGGGACCGAGGCAACAGCGTTGGACACAGAGCGCCTGGAGCGCATCACCAGCCATCTGATGGAGCAATACGTCCAGCCGGGTGAGATCGCCGGCTGCCAGGTCCTGGTGGCGAGAAAAGGCCGGATCGCCTATTCGCGCTGCCTGGGCCTGGCCGATCGGGAGCGGGGGACGCCGGTGCGCGAGAACACGGTCTGGCGCATCTACTCCATGACCAAGCCCATCACTTCGGTGGCCCTGATGGCGCTCTACGAGCAAGGGCGGTTCCGACTCACCGATCCGGTCCATCGCTTCCTCCCCGAATGGGGCGAGGTCCGGGTGGGTGTGATCGAGGGGGAAACGATCCGCCTGGTCGAGCCGGAGCGGCCGGTGACGGTGCGCGACCTGCTCACCCACACCTCTGGGTTGAGCTACGGCATGGAACCCGAGCACCCGGTCGACCGCCTGTACGCGGAGGCGGGCCTGCGCGATCCATCGATGACGCTGGAGGAGCTCAGCCGGCGGCTGGCCTCGCTGCCCCTCGCCTTCCAGCCGGGAACCCGGTGGCGTTACTCCCTCGCCACCGACGTCTGCGGGCGGCTGGTCGAGGTCCTTGCCGACCGTCCCTTCGGGGAGTACCTCCAAGCGACGATCTTCGAGCCCCTAGGCATGGTCGACACCGGCTTCGTCGTCCCCGCCGGTGCGCGCTCCCGTTTCGCGGCCAGCTACCAGCGTGCCCCCGAAGGGGGACTGCGGCTCCTCGACGACCCGGCCACCAGTCCCTACCTGACAGCCCGGGCGCTGGAGTCGGGCGGCGGCGGCCTGGTCTCGACCGTGCCCGACTACCTCCGCTTCTGCGAGATGCTCCGCCGCGGGGGCGAGCTGGACGGGGAGCGCATCCTCGGTCCACGCACCCTGGCCTTCATGTTCCGCAACCACCTCCCCGGAGGCGCGTCGCTGAGCCATGTCGCACTGGGCGCCTTCGGCGAGACCCGCTTCCCCGGCGTGGGCTTCGGACTCGGCCTGGCCGTGCTCCTGGACCCGGTCGAGGCCGGTTGCATCGGCTCGCCGGGCGAGGTCTTCTGGGGGGGTGCGGCCAGCACACTCTTCTGGGTCGACCCCCTGGAGGAGCTGGTGGTGATCTTCATGACCCAGCTGATGCCCTCGGGTACCTTCGACTTCCGGGGCCAGCTCCACCAGCTCGTGCACCAGGCGATCGTGGGGTGAGGGGCCCCGGCGGCCGTGCCCGGATCTGGCCCCGCCCGCCCGGCGAGGTGTAGGCTGCGTCCACATGGCCGATCCCGAGGAGCTCGCCCCCGGCGTCTATCGGATCGACGCGGTGGGATTGCCCGGAGCGGTCAACGTGTTCGCCATCCGGGGTCCCTCCGGTTGGGCCTTGGTCGACACCGGGGTCCGGAGCAGCCCGAAGCGGATTCAGCGGGCGCTGGCCCGGCTCGGAGCGGAGCCGGCGACCCTGACCACCATCTACCTCACCCACCACCACCAGGACCACGTCGGCGGGCTGCCCGAGATGTGCCGCTGGGCCCCGGACGCCGAGGTGGTGGCGCCCGAGCACGAGGCCGAGATCATCGCCGGGGACCTGGCCATGGACCGCTCCAGCAGCCGCCTCCTCCGTCTCCTGCAGCACTGGAACAGCCTGCCGGTGGTGCCGGTGAGCCGGAGCGTAGGTGAGGGGGAGAGGATCGCCGGCTTCCGGGTCGTGGCCACGCCCGGTCACTCGCTGGGCCACACCTCGCTCCTCTCCGACGAGCACGGGCTGCTGTTGACCGGGGACGCCTTCGGGGCCATGCCGCGGCGACTGCGGGTGGGGGTTCGCCGGGCCTTCTGTGCCGATCCCGCCATGGCCCTGCGATCGGCCGAGAAGCTCCTGGAGGAGGACTACCGGGTGGTGGCCTTCAGCCACGGCCCGGTGCTGCGAGACGACCCGAAGGCACGGCTGCGGCAAGTCGTGGCCGAATGCGGCTATGGCTGAGCCCGGCGGTCGGGGCGGCCGTCGGATGGCGGGAAGCGGCGCTCACCGCCGATCGGCTCGGTCCTCCAGCACCTCCTGGGCGACGTGGAAGGCATGGTTGGCGGCCGGCATGCCGCAGTAGACGGCGGTATGGAGCAGCACCTCCCGCAGCTCCTCTAAGGTGACCCCGTTGCGGAGGGCGGCCCTCAGGTGCATGGCCAGCTCCTCGGGGCGGTTCAGGGCCACCATCAGCGCCACCGTGATGCAGCTGCGCATCCGCCGGTCGAGGCCCGGCCGGGTCCAGATCTCACCCCAGGCGTAGCGCGTGACCAGGTCTTGGAAGTCGGAGGTGAGCGGCGTCCGGCGTGCCTCGGCACGGTCCACGTGCTCGTCGCCCAGCACCTGTCGGCGCACCGCCATGCCCCGCTGGTAGGCGTCGTCGGTCATCTCTCGTCGCTCCTTCGTCTCCGGTACTCGGCCAGGGCCCGGTCGACGAGGGCGTCGGCGGAGCCCAGGTAGGTCGCCGGGTCGAGGGCCGCCCGGATCTCCTCCGAGCTGAGGTGGGCCCGGACCTCGGGGTCCGCCTCCAGCTCCTCGGCCAGGGTGCGGCCGCGGGCCGCAGCACGTTTCGAGGCCGCCTGGACCAGCTCGTGGGCCCGATCCCGGCCAGTGCGGGACGCGAGCGCCATCATGGCGTGCTCGGCGAGCAGTAGGCCTCGGGTGAGGTCGAGGTTGTCCCGCATCCGTCCGGCGTCGACCTCCAGGCCCTCCAGCACCTCCCGGATCAGCCCCACCGCCCCGGCGGTGAGGCGGAAGGCCTCGGTCACCGCCCCCCACTCTGCCTGCCAGGCGCCGGCGGCGCGTTCGTGCTCTTGGACCATGGCGGCGAGGAGGAGCCCAGCCTGGGCCTGCACCCCTCGGAAGCAGGCGTCGATCTCGACCGCGGCCACCGGGTTGCGCTTGTGGGGCAGGGTCGAGGACCCACCCCGGCCTGGGGCGGCGGGCTCGAAGGCCTCACCCACCTCGGTCTGCATCATCAGGGCCACGTCGCGGGCGATCTTGGCCATGGTGCCGGCGGCGACGGCCAGGGCCGCGCCCAGCTCGGCCACCCGGGCCCGGGCCGTGTGCCAGGGCAGCGTCGGCTCGGAAAGGCCCAACTCCGCCGCCAGTTCCCGGCTCACCTCCAGTCCATGGCCTTCCAACGCGGCCAGGGTTCCAGCCGCGCCCCCGAGCTGGACAGCCAGGCGTCGGTGCCGGACCTCGGCCAGCCGATCCCCGGCCTCCATCGTCGCCACCAGCCAGCCCGCGGCCTTGAGGCCGAAAGTGGTGGGCAGTGCCTGCTGGAGCAGGGTCCGGGCCGGCATCAGGGTCGTCCGGTGACGCTCGCTGAGGGCGGCGCAGGCTGTGGCCACCCTCTCCAGGTCGTCCAGCAGCAGGTCGAGGCCACGACGGGCGATCAGCATCATGGCCGTGTCGATCACATCTTGGCTGGTCGCCCCCCAGTGGACGTAGCCGGCCGCCTCGCCGGGCACGGCCGCGGTCAGGGCCTTGACCAGGGGGACGACCGGGGTGCCGGCCGGCACCGCCCCGCGGCCGATGGCGGCGACGTCGAAGCGATCGGCCTGACAGCGCTCGGCGATCGCCTCCGCCGCCTCGACCGGGATCAGGCCGCAGCGAGCCTCGGCCCGAGCCAGCGCCGCCTCCACGTCGAGCATGGCCTGGACCCAGGCCACGTCCGACACCGCCTCCTCCATGGCGGGCGTGGTCGAGCCGGGGCCGAAGAGGCGGTCAGCCGGCACGGCAACCGGGGAACGCCGGCACCCCCGACCGATCGATCACGTGGCGACACCCTCCTGCCTGTGAGCGGGCGGCCTTTCGGCCTCGGATCGTCAGTGTACCGTTGCCGCTGAGTAAGCGATAGTCTCATACGGCACCCCTCACGGGGTTGCCCTTGCGGGCTTCGCGCTTCCTTGCCGCGTGCCCGAGAAGCCCGGGTCTTACCGCGGCTCTGCGCTTCACGAAGGCTCTAACTGAGCCTACGGGCGGGGCCCCCACCAAGCCAGCTTGGTGGGGTGCCCCGGGCGAGTACCTCGCCAGGTTGATCGCGGCGTTCTCATCGCGCTGGTGGCGCGCCCCACCGCCGTCGCACGTCCAGTGCTCGGCCCAACC
>DATGLL010000185.1:0-8587 GCA_035294145.1 Candidatus Dormiibacterota bacterium
CGCCGCAGGTCCACGGAGCGGGGGCGCCGGGCTCAGCTCGTCACCTCGGACCCCCTCATCGCCGGCGTCGACCCGGCCAACAAGAAGAAGTCGGTGGTCGTCTTCGTCCGCGCCCGTGACAAGGCCCGCCTCGACCGGCTCCGCCTTCCGACCACCGCCGACGGCGTGCGCACCCTGGTGCCCCGCCTGGTCCTGGGCGGGGAGGCCTGCGGTCACTGCTGGAGGGTCGTGGCCAAGGCCGCCACCGAGATCGGCCTGCCCTACCTCATCGTCCCGTCCCTCTGCTCGCCCGGGCCCGCGAGCTCGACGACCTACCCCGCGCGGGACCGGATCCTCGCGACACCGCCCTCATCACCGGCACCCACCTCCAGGCCACCCTGCGCCTCGGCCCGACGCCGCTCGAGATCGCCGCCCGGCCGCTGGACGAGCCCACCCGGCGACCGCACGAGGGGCACCTCGACCGCCGTTTCCTGCGCTGGATGGCTCGGCGCATCTGGAGCACGGCCCAGACGGCCACCGACGCCGACGAGACGACCGCCGCCGTCCACCGGGTCCTGGCCGCCTTCGGGCGCACCAGCCTCGGCTGGCGGCGCGGCCAGATCCGCGGCTGGGCGACGTCAGCCGCGTCAACCTGCTCGCCATGACCGGCGACCTCCGCCGCTTCGGCGACGCCCGCTGCCTGCCCAAGCTGGCCGGCAGCAACCCCACCGAGCGCGGCTCCGGCCAGTCCCACGCCCCCGGCGGCCTCCACCGCCGCGGCCGCAAAGCTCTGCGCCTGCTCGCCTACCAGGCCCCCGTCTGCCTGGTCGCCCCCCGCCCCGACCTCCGACAGCGCCTCCTCGTCCTCATCCAGCGCGAGCGCCACCGGCTGGAGCAGCGGCAGGCCTGCGTGGCGGTCGCCAACCAGCTCCTGCGCCCCCCCTGGACGATGGCCCCCACCGGCCGCCTCTACGACGGCCGGATCGAGCTCGGGATCGTTCGCGGTGAGGCGCGGGCGACCACTTCACCCATCCGCGGAACATCGGCTCGGTTGCCTGAGGAGGTCATGGGATGATCAGTCGACGATCTCGACCCCGCCGTCGGGCCGTCTCACGATCCGGGGCATGATCGGTGGCGCCTCTCGTCGGCGGCGCAGACGACGGATGAGACGCGAGACATCCGCCTCCTCGGCCACCGATTCCAGGATCCGGCGCGTCGCGTGCACCAGGGGCAGGGTGGCCAGAGCCTCCGTGGGCGAGGTCCAGCACCAGTCCACCACCTCTCCCGGATGCGGCTGCACCGTCTGACCGGCGGGGCGGCGGGCCAGGTAGAAGCGGGTGTCGTAGCGACGGGCCACGGCCTCGGGGGTGATCCAGCGGCAGAGGAAGGTGAGCCGATCCTCGGCCAGCGTGAGCTCCAGCTCACGCAGCGCCCGCGGCCAGGGGCAACCGTCGCTCAGCAGGCGGCGCAGCTCATCGCACTCGCGGTCCCGGACCAGGCGACCCCGTCGCCGCGCGAGCAGGATGCCCACCTCCTCGAAGAGCTCCCGAACCGCCGCCGCCCGGCAGACGTCGTCGACCTCGGTCGCTGCGTCCTCGCCGTGCACCGATCCCCCCGGGAAGACGTAGACCCCGGGGGCGAAGTCGGCCGCGCGCGGCCGGCGCATCATCAGAACCTGCCAGGGCCGCGTCGACGCATCGACGAGCAGCACCGAGGCCGATGGGCGCGGAACCACCGGAGGGCCATCGTTGAGCGCCGCCGCCAGACCCGAGCGCACCTCCACCGCAGACAGTTTGACATCTCCGCGCCGGGGAGGGAGGTCTCCCCGTCGAGCACGGCTACGATGTGCGGCCATGGACTTGGGACTCGAAGGAACCGTTGCCCTGGTCACCGGCGCCACGCGGGGCATCGGGCTCGCCATCGCCCGGGCCCTGGCCGCGGAGGGCGCCAGGGTCGCCGTCGCCGCCCGCACCCGGGAGGACGTGGAGCGCGTCGCCACCGAGCTGGACGGCATCCCCGTGGTGGCCGATCTCACCACCGAGGAAGGCTGCCGGCTGGCCGTGGAACGGGCCGGGGAGGTCCGGGTGCTGGTCAACAACCTGGGCCTACGGGCCGGCTCCAGCTGGTCCGACACCGGGGTCGCGGAGATGGAGCGGGCCATGGCCGGCAACCTGTACCCCGCGGTCCGCCTCAGCCTGCTGGTCCTGCCGGGCATGCGACGCGCCGGCTGGGGACGAATCGTCGTGATCTCGTCCATCTACGGCCGGGAGGCGGGGGGACCGCCGGCCTACAACGCCGCCAAGGCGGCGGAGATCAGCTTCGTCACCTCGCTGGCGCGAACCGTGGCCCGGGACGGGATCACCGTCAACTGCGTCGCCCCCGGATCCATCCTCTTCGAGGGCGGGTCCTGGCACCGGCGTCAGCAGGCCGACCCGGAGGGGATCGCCGCCTTCGTGGAGCGGGAGCTTCCGCTCGGCCGCTTCGGGACCCCGGAGGAGGTGGGGGAGGTGGTCACCTTCCTCTGCTCCCGCCGGGCTGGCCTGGTCAACGGCGTCTGCCTGCCCGTCGACGGCGGCCAGTCGCGGAGCAACATCTGACCGCACGCTCGGGTCCGCGGCCCCGGGCCCGGGGACAGCGTCCCCACCGAGCCGGCGGCGCCACGAGGGCATCGGTACCTCAGCTTCCCGGTCGGGGGGGCGGGACGGCTCCTGGTGGACCGCCCACGCCTCCTCCAGCACCGGCCCCTGCAACTCCACGGGCAGATGGGGCGAGGGCCACCAGCGCGCCCAGGCCGTGCCGGCGTGGTCGTCGGATTGGCATGTCAGGAGTCCTGAGTTCACACCCGCATTCGTCGGCGGGAGCACTGCCCGGGGGATCGTGGCCCAGCGTGTCCAACGATTTGTCGACACCGGCGCAGGTGGCCGGTGGGTGTCACCACCCCCCTGGGCCATGATCCTCTGGAAAGGAAAAGATGTGATAGACACCCTCGATGCGTCCGCGGCGGCGCCTCTCGAGTGAGTCCGCCCTTGCGGGTGGACAAGGAGATCTGCGGTGGCAACCGCGTCGTTGGACTGGCAGGCGAGCCGCAGCGGATGGCTGCCCTTCGCGTCGATCGTGGTCCTCATCGGCCGGGTCCTCAACGCGTTCGACGGGCTGTTCGGCCTCCTCCGTTCCACCCACTACCTCGGCAATTCACATCGGTGGGACGCTGTGGATCTGGCTGCCGCTCCGCTTGGCGTTCGCCATCGTCATGGCCTCTCCAACGCGCCGGCCCACCTGATGGCGATCGCACTCTCTCCACCCCTGGTGGTCGCTGGCGACGATCGCCATCCACATCCCGGTCATCTCCGGGCTCACCGTGGGCTGGCGCTCGGCGACGAACGTGGTGAGCAGGTGAGCGGCCCGGTGCCCAAGCCCGGGTATTCGGCGGCTTCGCAGCCCGGCGGCGTCCAGCCTACGCCTCCGGCGAGGTGAGCGTCGCCAGAACCACCCCCAAGGAGCAACCCCAATGTTGAGACGACCACTCATGCGGACAGCCATGCTCGGCGGCGTCGCGTACACGGCCTACCGCGCCGGAAGCGGACGGCAGGCGCAGGAGGCCCACGAGGCGGCGCAGGACGCCCAGCTCGCCCAGATGTCCCAGGCTCCCACCTATCAGAGCCCGTCAACCCCGCCGGTCCCGCCGGCTGCAGCGGCGCCCATGTCCCCCGCCGAGAGGGTCGAGGCACTGTCCAAACTCAAGGAGCTGCTGGACGCGGGGGTGCTGAGCCAGGCCGAGTTCGACCAGCAGAAACAGCAGCTGCTGGCGGCCGGATGAGCCGCAAGGAGGGCTCGACATGACCCATGGACCGTTGCAGTTGCTGGTGGTGGGGTTCGAACACGGGCAGTTCCGCGGCGAGATCCTGGAGGTTCTACGACGCCTGCGGGACCAGGACATCGTTCGGTTGCTCGACCTGTTGATCGTCAGCAAGGATCCCGAGGGGAGCGTGCGCGCGGCGGAGGCGGAGACCGAGGCTGAGGTCGTGAAGCTGGGGCTGCCGTCCGGTGCGCTGATCCGCGCGCTCTGTGAGGAGACCGATGCGGGGCCAGTCCGCGAGCTTGCGGAGGAGCCCTGGAACGTGGCGGACGCCATCCCGGATGGCGCCGTCGCGGCGGTCGCCCTGCTCGAGCATCGGTGGGCCGTCCCGCTCAATGCGGCCATCGCCCGCGCGGGCGGTACCGCCCTAGCGGACGCGTGGGTACACGAGGACGATCTGGCCGTCCTCGGTGTGGACCTCGACAGATACGGGCCGGCGTCGTGATCACGGCCTCGGCCCTCCGGTGGGTGGACTCCCCCCGAGCCGTGGCTGGGCAAAGTCCGGCCATCGCGGCGCTCCCCCCTGCCCCGGCTGGTTGAGACGGCCATGAACAGCGCCCCGCCGCGGGCCGGCCCGACCGCCCCCGCGCTGCTGCTGCCCCTCGCACTGGCGCAGTTCATCGCCAGCTACGCCGCCAGCAACATGACCGTCGCCGTCAGCAACATCGCGAACGACCTGCACACGGACGTGCACGGCGTCCAGGTGACGATCACCTTCTTCACCCTCACCATGGCGGCGCTCATGATCCCGGGGAGCAAGTTGACCGACATCTGGGGCCGGCAGGCGTGCTTCAGGCTGGGCCTGGTCACGTACGGAGCCGGCGCCCTCATCGCCCTGCTGGCGCCGGGGCTGGGTGTGCTCATGGTCGGCTACTCGGCCCTGGAAGGGATCGGCTCGGCGCTCATGATCCCGCCGATCTACATCCTGATCACCGTCATCACCACCGACCTTCCCTCTCGCGCTCGGGCCTTCGGCGCGGTCAGCGGCGCGGCAGGGATCGGAGCCGCGGCCGGGCCGCTCATCGGGGGCCTGGTCACGACCACCATCAGCTGGCGCGCGTCGTTCCTCCTCCAGGTCCTGGTGGTCGCCGTCATCCTCGCCCTCGGTCTGCGGGTCTCCTACCCACGGCGGGCGGGCGCCCGGCCACGGTTCGACCTTCTCGGCGCCATCCTCTCCGCGGTCGGCCTCTTCTTCATCGTGCTCGGCATCCTCCAGTCGGGGGGCTACGGCTGGTTCCAGGCACGCAAGGACTTCGCGATCGGGTCGGTGGTGCTGATCGAGCAGGGCGGGGTGTCGCCCGTCTGGCCGATCATGGCCATCGGCGCGCTCATTCTGCTGTGGTTCTTCCTCCACATCCGCCGCCGGGAGCAGGCCCACAAGGAGCCCCTCCTGTCCACCCGGCTGTTCAAGAGCCGAACCTCCAACCTGGGCCTCTTCACGCAGAACATCCAGTGGCTCGTCCTGCAGGGTGGCTTCTTCGTGATCTCGGTGTTCCTGCAGACGCAGCGGAGCTACAGCGCCATCGAGACGGGACTCATCCTCACGCCCGCTACGGCGGGCGTGCTGCTCTCCTCGGCCATCGCCGGAGGGCTCGCCCGGCGCTGCTCGCAGCGGACGCTGGTGCGCGGCGGCTTCGTGCTCACCACCACCGGCATGGTTCTCCTCCTGCTCCTGGGCAACGTGTTCACGTCCGGGGTCGTCGCGCTGGTGCCCGGACTCCTGCTGATGGGCCTGGGCGTGGGGGTGATGCTGACCGCCTCGGTGAACGTGGTGCAGTCAAGCTTCCCGGACAGCGAGCAGGGTGAGATCTCCGGCCTCTCCCGCAGCGTGTCCAACCTCGGATCGTCGCTGGGCACGGCGATCGTGGGGTCGGTGCTGGTCGCGGCCAGCGCGCCGGGGGCGGGGCCATTCGGCAGAGCCCTGATCGCGCTGGTGGTGATCGCGGTGCTGGGGCTGGGCGCCGCCATGCTGCTCCCGCCCGGCCCAATCGCCACCCAACCGTCCACCGAGGCCCCGCCCCGGGGGCGGGACGGCCGGAAGGTGGAGCAATGGAGCTGACCTCGTCCACCCAGGAAGACGGACGTGTCGCAGCCGCTGGTGGGAGATCGTGGCCTGCTCGGCGATGTCGCTGCGCTTGATGACCCGTGCTCCCACCGGGGCGCCGGTGGCGACACCGACCGCGGGCCTCCCCGAGCAACTGGGCGGACCGCGGAACCAGGACCACCCCTGGTCGGGTTCGCCCCCCGACGGACCCCATGTGGCGGTCCACCCTGCGCACGGGAAGCCCCCTGCCGGAAGAGTTCCGCCGGAATGGACGGTGGATCGTCGATCGTTGGGACGGTCGACCGCGGAGGTCGTCGATAGCATCGCGACGGGCGCGGCCATCAGGCCGGGCGACGAGCCCGCGCACGATGCGGGCTGGCGCCGAGCGTTGCGGGCGGACGCTCCCCAACGTCGATGCTGCGCTCCGTAGAGGTCGCCGCGATCGGAGGCGACAAGAGCGACGGCAGCCCCTCCGACCGCGCCCCCGCCTGCGCGGCCAGGGAGCACGTGGACCGGAACGAGCGCGATGTCGACGTGCTGCCGGGCGCCGCGGCCAGCAGGAAGGCCGCCGGGAGGAGGCCGTGAGGGCGCCCGACAGGGCCTGGCGCTGGTGAGCTTCGGTCACATCGTCGAGGACGTCGTCCAGGTCATAGAAGGGATCGGAGTAGCCATCCTGGTGGTCGGGGGACTCCTCGTGCTCGTTCAGGCCGTGGTGCTCTATGCGAGCCCGACTCGCCGCCGGAGCGTCTACCAGCACTCACGGAGGCACCTCGGGCGGGTCATCCTGCTGGGACTCGAGGTCCTCATCATGGCGGACATCATTCGAACGGTCATCGTCGACTCGAGTGCGAGCAGCGTGGCCGTGCTCGCGACGATCGTGATCATCAGGATCGTACTGAGCTGGTCGCTCGTCGTCGAGATCGACGGTGTCTGGCCGTGGAAGAGGTACCAGCTTCGGTCCGGGGACCTCGAGGACCCCGACGACAGCAAAGAGGACGGAGTGGACGGTGAGCGAGCGGGTCGTGGCTGATCACGTGATGGGGACGATGCCGGCCCGAGCTCCCGTGGGCCCGTCCGCCGGTGACCCTCGGGCGGGCTGAGCCCGGGTCTCCCGCCGCCCTCCCCGGACCGCGTCCGGACCGAGGAGGCGTCCGCCACCCGTCGAGTCTGCCCTGGACGGCCGCTCGGCCGGAGCCGGAACGGCCGTCCCCGGCAGATGGCCGAAGCGACGCACCCGCCGGACCCCGGCGAGAGCGTCAGTGACCCAGGATTGGCAGCGCTCCGGTCAGGGCCGCCCCCAGCAGCAGCGGGGAGTAGATGCCGAAGACCACCGACAGGATGCCTGAGCTGACCATGGCCAGCACCGGGCCCGGCCGCATGGACAGCTCCAGCGGGGCCTCCGGCTGCGGCATCCAGACGTGCAGCACCACCCGCAGGTAGTAGGCCACCGAGACCACGCTGGCCAGGACCGCGATCACCACCAGCCAGGTCCAGCCCCCGGCCACGCCGGCGGTGAAGAGGTAGAGCTTTCCCCAGAAGCCGACCAGGGGCGGGAACCCGGCCAGCGAGAGCATGAAGACCGACATCAGCACGCCCGACAGTGCGTGGCGGAAGCCCAGGCCGTCTAGGTCGCCCAGGTGGTCGCGCTCGCGCTCGGGCGTCACCAGGGGGGTCAGGACGACGAAGGCGCCGAAGTTCATGAACAGGTAGACGAAGAGGTAGAAGAGCACGGCGCCGACGCCGGCACGCCCGCCGGTCACCACGCCGATGAGCACGTAGCCGGCCTGGGCGATGCCCGAGTAGGCGAGCAGCCGCTTCACGCTCGTCTGCACCAGCGCGGCCACGTTGCCGACGATCATGCTGGCCGCGGCCACCGCCGCCAGCAGCCACTGCCACTCCGGGCTCATGCCCCCGAGCCCGAAGTTGAAGACGCGGAGGATCATGGCGAAGGCGGCGGCCTTGGTCCCCACCGACATGAAGGCGGTGACGGGAAGAGGGGCACCCTGATACACGTCCGGCGTCCACTGGTGGAAGGGGACCCCGGAGATCTTGAAGGCGAAGCCCACGCCCAGGAGGAGCACGCCCAGGAGGAGCATCGGGTTCTGGAAGGGGTTCGAACCCGTGATCCGGCCCGCGATCACGCTCAGGTCCGTGCTGCCCGCGCTCCCGTAGAGCAGCGCCATCCCGTACAGGACGATGGCGCTGGCGAAGCCGCCCACCAGCAGGTACTTGGCGGCTGCCTCCTGGGAGGTTGTCTCGGCTCGGGAGAAGCCACAGGCGACGTAGAGGGCGACCGAGAAGGTCTCCAGGCCCAGGAACACGCTGACCAGCGAGGTGGCAGCACCGAGCGTCATCATGCCGACCACCGCTGCCAGGGTCAGGACATGGAACTCCGCCTCCAGGAAGCCACGACGCTGGACGTACACGTGAGCGATGAGGACGGTGAGGACGCCCAAGGAGGCGAACAGCATCTCGAAGTAGACCGCGAGACGATCGCCGGTCACGAAGCCGAAGTAGGCGCTGTGCCCTCCACCTCGATACCAGGCCCAGACCGCGAGCGCCAGTGCCACCAGCAGGCCGATGAGGGAGATCCCAGCTGCGACCGAGCCGCGCCAAGGGCGCGGGAGGGCCAGATCGACCAGCATGGCGACCAGCAACGTGACCGTCACGCAGGCGATCGGGGCGATCTGGGTGAGATCGCTCACCGC
>DATGLL010000186.1:0-9832 GCA_035294145.1 Candidatus Dormiibacterota bacterium
CCTGGCCGCGAGCTGGATCCTGCAGACCCTGGGCGCCACCGCCGCCCTCCTGGTCTTCCTGGTCGGGGTGGCCGCCGTGGCCTTCGTCATCCTCCTCTTCAACCGCAACATCGACCCCAACGTCGAGCTGGAGGAGATCGCGGTGTGAGGAGGGGGACTCGCCGGCCACCCGCTCGTCGAGCGCGCCAGCTCTCCCCGGGGACCGCCTCGGGGGGATGGGCACCGGAACCGCAGTCAGGGGGTGTGCACGATGGTCACGGAGATCCAACCGACGCCGGCTCATCGCCGATATCTCGCGAGGGAGGGACAGGGCTCCATTGATGCGATCGCCGGGCGGCTTGGCCGCCGAGGAGGGCAGGCATGAGCGACGTGCACCGGTACTCGCTGGAGGCCATCACCGCTTACGACGAGACCGTGTCGCGCATCGTCGTCTACGGGAAGGGCAGCCTTGGGAGGCTTCCCGAGCTGTGCGAGCAGCGGGGCTTCCGCCGGGCGTTCTTGCTGACCACCCGCTCCCTGCTGGGATCGGAGGCGGTGAGGTCTATCGAGGAGCACCTCGGCGAGCGGCTGGTCGGGGTGGCCTGCGGTGCGCGACAGCACGTGCCGGCGGACAGCCTCGATACCTTGATCGCCTCGGTCGCTGAGGCACGCCCCGACCTCCTGGTGACGCTCGGCGGTGGGTCGGTGATCGATTCCGGGAAAGCGGTCGCCGCCGCCTTGGCCACCGGCTGCCGCACCGGCCAAGAGCTGCTCGCGTACCGCGCCGTGTTCCGGTACCCCGACGAGGTCTCGCAACGGCCGTATCCCACCACCTTCCTGCCCCACCTGGCGGTGCCAACCACCCTTTCCGCCGCGGAGTACGACGGCATCTTCGGCTACACCGCGGAGGGCGTGAAGCACCTCTCCATCGCCCCTGGCCTGGCGCCGCAGGTGGTGATCCTGGATCCGACCGTCACCCTGCTCACACCTCAGGAGTTGTGGACGAGCACCGGGGTGCGCGCTGTGGACCACTGCGTGGAGGCGTACCTGTCCCGCAGCCCGACCCCGGTCACGGACGCCGCTGCGCTGCACGGGCTGGAGATGCTGTTCGAGTTCCTCCCTCGCTGCGCGGACGATCCCGGCGACCTCGAGGCCCGGCTCCAGTGCCAGCTGGCGGGCTGGCTCTCCATGCTGGGGGTGAGCAACGTCGTGCTCGGGCTCAGCCACGGCATCGGTCACCAGCTGGGAGGACGTTGCGACGTGCCCCACGGGGTGACCTCGTGCGTGATGCTGCCGCCGGTCATTGACCTGATCGCGAGGCGCCTGCCCGCGGCACGTCCGCGCCTGGCCCGGCTGGCGGCGGCGATGGGAAAGCTGGCCGACGGCGACGCCGCCGCAGGCGTGCGCCGGCTCGTCGCTCGCCTTGGCCTGCCCAGCCAGCTGTCCGCGCTCGGGGTGCGCCGGGACCAGTTCCCGGCCATCGCCGAGGCGGCGATGGCCGACCTGGTGGTGGCCTTCGCGCCGGTGCGGGTCGACCACGGCCAGGTGATGGAGCTGCTGGAGGCCGCGTACTGAGGTCGGCGGGGCCGGGGTGGCCAGTGGGCTGGGTGCCCCTGGGGCGCGAAGGACGGGCGGGCGAGCGGTGCCGACCATGCCCGGCCCTGGGGCCATCCGGTTCCCCTGCCTTCCATTTCTCGACCGACTAGTCGGTCGTGAATCCGACGTTGAGCCTCCCTCCAAGCATCGATGAGCATCGATGGAGGATGGGCTTGACAAGGGAGGCCACGCCCACTAGGCTGGTCTATCGACCGACCGGTCGGTCGATAGACATCGGGTGAGGTGGGATGGACTTCGAGCTCAGCGATGAGCACCGGGCCTTGCAGGCCCTCTGCCGGGATCTCGCCCAGGAGGTGATCGCGCCTCGGGCAGAGGAGTGGAACCGGGCTCACCGATTCCCCTGCGAGGTCTTCCGGCAGCTAGGCGAACTGGATCTCTGCGGCCCGCTGGTGCCGCGGGAGTACGGTGGCTCGGGCTTGGGCATGGTCGGCTACGTGGTCGCCATGGAGCAGCTGGGCCAAGGGGACCAGTCGCTGGCCGCAGGTTGGAACGCCCACTGCACCATCGGCACCCTTCCCATCCTCGACCACGGCACCGAGGAGCAGCGACGCCGCTGGGTCGAACCCCTGGCGCGCGGGGAGCGGCTGGGCGCCTTCGCCCTGACCGAACCCGGCAGCGGCTCTGACGTCCGCAGCCTGGCGACCCGCGTCACTTACGACGGCGACGAGGTGATCCTCAACGGGCGAAAGACGTTCATCTCCAACGCCGGGACGGAGATCAGCTACGGGGTGGTGACCCTGGGCAAGGACCCCGAGGGCAACTTCGTCGCCGTGATCGTGCCCAAAGGCACGCCCGGCTACACCCAGGGCAAGCCCTACGACAAGGTCGGGTGGCACGCGCTCGACACCCGCGAGCAGATCTTCGAGGAGGTCCGGCTCCCCCGGGATCACGTGCTGGGGGACGGGCGCAGCGGCCTTCGGGCCTTCCTGGCCTCGCTCGACGCCGGCCGCATCTCGGTGGCGGCGCTGGCGGTGTCGCTGGCCCAGGCGGCGCTGCATGAGGCCACTGCCTATGCCCAGCAGCGCCGGGCCTTCGGACAGCCCATCTCCAAGTTCCAGGCCATCCAGTTCAAGCTGGCGCGGATGGCGGCGGCGGTGGAGGCGGCACGGCTGCTGACCTACCAGGCGGCCTGGCTGTACGACCAGGGACGCCCCTACACCAAACAGGCCGCCATCGCCAAGCTGGTGGCCTCCGAGGCCGCGACCGCCGTCGTCAGCGAGGCGGTGCAAATCCACGGCGGCTACGGCTGGGTGCTGGACTCCCGGGTGGCTCGGCTCTACCTCGATGCCAAGATCCTGGAGATCGGGGAGGGCACGAACGAGATCCAGCAGCTGGTGATCGCGCGGCAGTTGGGGTGCTGATGCGAGCGGCGGTCTGGCACGGGGCGGGCGACATCCGAGTCGAGGGCTGGCCGGAGCCGACCTCGCCCGGCCCAGGGGAGGCGCTGGTCGAGGTCCTCCTGGCTGCCATCTGCGGCACCGACCTGGCCGAGTACCGTGACGGCCCCCACATGATCCCGGTGACGCGGCCCCACCGGCTGACCGGGCGCCAGGCGCCCATCGTCCTCGGTCACGAGTACGTGGGGCGCGTGCTCGAGGTCGGGGAGGGGGTGGACGCTGTCCGGCCCGGCGACCGGGTCTGCGGCGACGCCTGCCTGCGCTGCCACCGATGCCGCTGGTGCCAGCGGGGGGAGTACAACATCTGCCGCCTGGGGGCCTCGGTGGGGCTCCACGCCGATGGCGCCTTCGCCGATCGGCTCCTGGTGCCAGCCTACACCCTGGAGCCGGTGCCGGAAGCGGTGGCGGACAGCTGGGCGGCGGTCACAGAGCCGCTGGCGGTTGGCCTGCACGCGGTGACGCAGGGGCGGCTGCAGCCGGGCGACACGATGGTCGTGATCGGCTACGGCATGATCGGCGCGGCCGCCGCGTGCATGGCCCGAGCGGCCGGGGCGGGGCAGGTGCTGGTGCTCGAGCCACGGCCCGCGCGCCGTGAGCTGGCCCTGAGCATGGGCGCCGATGAGGCGCTCGACCCCGACCGGGTGGACACGCGTCGCGAGATCCTGGGTCGCACCGGCTCGGTCGGTGCCGACCTGGTCGTCGACTGCACCGGCGACCCGGAAGCCTTCTCGCTCGCGGTCGAACTCAGCCGTCGCGGGGGCACGATCGTGCTCTGCGGGATCAGCCATCGGCCGACCTCGGTCAGCCTCGACCGCCTGGTCTACTTCGAGCGCCAGGTGGTCGGTGCCCTCGGCTATCGCTTCGATCACCAGCGCGTCCTGAGCCTGATGGCCGATGGCCGCGTCAACCCCGACCCCCTGCTGGGGGCGGCCATCGACCTCGACCGGATCGTGCCCGACGGCTTCGAGCGGATGCTCCACGATCCCCGGGCGCCCTTGCGTGTCCTGGTGACCCCATCGCCTACGCGAGCGCGAGGAGGTGCGAGATGAGCAGTTACCCGAGACCGGCGGAGCTGACCCTCTCCGTGGAGCGGGAGCCCGTGGCGGGCGCCTGCCCGGGGTGCGGCGCCGAGAGGCTCCGGCGCTATCCCGTGCTGTCCGAGGGAGGGTGGTTCCAGGTTGTGAAGTGCCAGGAGTGCCTGCGCTCTGTCTCGCGGGAGCCATGGTCGCGCCTGGGACCCATCACGCTGCTGGTGGACGGCCTCTGAGGTCGAGGCGAGGGCAGAAGGAGAGAGGCAGGATGCTGGGAGTCGATGTGGGAGGGACCTTCACCGACGTGGTCGCCGTGCAGGACGGCCGGATCCACACGGCGAAGGTCCCAAGCGACCCGCAGGCCCCCGACCGCTCGGTGCTGGAGGGGGCGGCCAGGCTCGGTGTGGACCAGGCCTTGGTCTTCAACCACGCCAGCACGGTCGGGCTGAACGCGATCATCACCCGCCGGCTGCCCAAGGTCGCCTTCCTCACCACCCTGGGGCACCGCGACATCCTCGACATCGGGCGGACCTGGCGCCCGCTTGAGGCGCTGACCGACCCCTCCTGGCGGCGACCATTCGGTGACGCGGCGGCGCCGCTCGTCCCTCGCTACCTCCGGCGCGGGATCCGCGAACGCATCACCAGCTCCGGGCAGGTGCTGATCCCGCTCGACGAAGGGCAGGCCCGGGAGCAGCTGCAGGTGCTGAAGCGGTGCCACGTGGAGGGCGTGGCCATCTGCCTGATCAACGCCTACGTCAACTCGCGGCACGAGAGGCGGTTGCGGGAGCTGGTGGCCGAGGAGCTCGGTGGGCATGTGCCCTGCTCCATCTCCAGCGAGGTATCACCGCTGGCCAAGGAGTTCGCACGGGCCTCGACCACGGTCATCGACGTCTTCATGAAGCTCATCTACGCCGCCTACGCCGGACGTCTCGACGATGGCCTGCGAGGGCTCGGCTTCCGCGGTGACCTCAACTTCGCCGACTGCGCGGCGATGCTGGTCGCCGCCGACTTCGCCATGGAGCATCCCTTCCGGATCGTCTTCGCCGGTCCCGCCGCGGGCACGGTGTCGAGCGCCCACTTCGGTCAGCTGATCGGCGAGGGGAACCTGATCTGCGCCGACGTGGGAGGCACGTCCTGTGACATCAGCGTGGTGACCGCCGGCAAGCCCTTCGTCAACACTACCTTCGAGCTCGAGCACGACTTGATCGTGAACGCGCTGTCGAACGAGATCTCCAGCCTGGGGGCGGGAGGCGGCAGCATCGTCACGGTCACCGGGGCCGGCGAGATCAAGGTCGGCCCCGAGAGCGCTGGCGCCGACCCCGGCCCTGCCTGCTATGGCAAGGGTGGCACACAGCCGACCTTGACCGATGCTTGCCTGCTGATCGGGATCCTCGATCCTCATCAGTTCGCGGGCGGGCAGATGAAGCTCCAACCCGAGCTGGCGCGAGCGGCCTTCGATCGCCTGGACTGCCGCCTGAGCCTGGAGCAGCGGGTCAGCTACGCCTGGAGCATGGGCCTGAACAACATCGCTGAGGGCCTGGTCGACGTCGCCATCAAGCACGGTGTCGACCCGCGTGACTACACGCTGATCGCGTACGGGGCGGCGGGACCGATGCTGCTTCCCTCGATCATGGATCTGGTGCACGTCCGACGCGTGGTCATCCCTCCCCATCCCGGTCTCTTCAGCGCGTTGGGGCTCTTGAGCTCGGACCTGGTCTACGCTGACAGCCGCAGCTCCTACACCGTCCTCGGCCCGGAGGCGGCGGCCACCATCGATCGCGTGTACCGGGCGATGGAGGACAACCTGCTCTCGCGGATCAGGGTCGACCGGCGGCAGGTCAAGGTGGTCCGTAGCTTCGATGGCAGGCTGTTGGGGCAGACCTGGGAGACGCCCTTCGTCGACGTCCCCGAGGGCCCGATCACGCCGGATGCGGTCGCTCGGATGGTCGCCGGCTTCCACGACGTCTACGAGCGGCGGACCGGGAACCGCTTCGAGGCCATCCCGGTTCAAGGCGTCACCTACCGTGTACAGGTGGTGGTGCCCTCGAGCAAGGTCGCTTACGCGCCCATCGAGGAACGCGACGGCCGGACGGCAGCGGGCAGCAGGGTCGTGCAGCTGCGCTACCTCAGCGACGGTGAGCTGGTCGCGCGAGAGTACCGGCGCGATGATCTGCGTCGTGGCGATCGCATCGAGGGGCCGGCGGTGATCAGGGAGGCGATGTCGACCACGTTCGTGCCCATTGATCACCTGGCCTCAGTGGGGACATATGGCGAGATCGTGGTCGAGAGAGCCTGAGACACGGGGGAGACTTCCATGAGCGAGACCATCAGGCTGAACCCGAGCACGCTGCTCAAGGACCTCCCTGAGGAGGAGTTCAAGCGGATCTACGGCTGCGACCGGTTCACCGCGACCGTGCTGGCCAGCCGGTATCGCTACATCGTCCAGCACATGTGCAGCGGGTTGCTCACCAACGCCTTCTCGATCATCCTTAGGGACTGGTACGATTTCGCGGCCACGATCTCGGGGCCACCTTCGCTGGGCTACCCCATGTCGGCGGTCAGCAACAGCCTGGTGCTCTTCCTCGGCACCATGGCCGAGGCGTGTCGCAACTCGGTCGAAGAGTACGGCCCGGAGCGACTCAAGCCGGGGGACGTGCTCATGTGCAACGATCCCTACCGCATCGGCACCCATGTCAACGATGTCTGCTTCATCCGACCGGTCTTCCATCAAGGAGGGGTCGTGGGCTTCGTCAACCTGCAGGCGCACATGTTGGACATGGGCGGGGTAGTCCCAGCCGGCTTCAGCTGCACCAAGAGAAACGTCTACGAGAATGGGTTGGTGATCCCGTCCATGCTGCTGTACGACGGCGACGAGCCGGTCGCATCCGCGTACAGCCTGATCTTCGACAACGCCCGCTTTGGCTCCCTCCTGCTCCCAGACATCAAGACCATCTACCAGAACCTCGCACTCGGTGAGCGGCTGCTCCTGGAGACCATCGACCGCTACGGGGTGGATGCCTACCTGGGCGGCTTGCGCTACGCCTGCGACGTGTCGGCCGAGGCCATGCGTCAAGCGCTGGAGCGGATCCCGGACGGGATTTACGAGGGGGAGGATGCCATCGACTGCGATGGGGTGGACGACACCGAGGAGTTCAAGGTCAAGGTCACCATCGTCAAGCGAGGGGGCCGAGCCGAGGTCGACCTGAGCGGCTCCTCGCGGCAAGCTCGCACCTCGATCAACGCCGGCTGGCTCGACGCCAAGACCGCCGTCGGCGTGGCTTTCAAGTTCCTCCTCGACCCCACTAGCCCCTTCACCTCCGGGACCTATCGGCCCATCGACATCGTGCTGCCCGCCGGCACCTTCCTCTCCGCCCTCCCTCCCGAGGGGGCGGTCTTCCTCTACTGGGAGAGCTCGGCCCCCTTGCTGCTGGCCATCTTCCGGGCGCTGAAGGATGCGCTGGGCGAGAACGCGGTGGGCGGCGACTACGGCTCGCTCAACATCCACAACGCCAACGGCGTGCATCCGGACGGGACCCCTTGGGTCACCATGGCGCAGTGCGGCGGGGAGCACGGCCCCTGGGGTGCCACCAAGCACGGCGACGCCGACAGCTACATGGTCTTCTACCTGGCCAACAATCTAGACCCGGCCACCGAGGCCATCGAGTCGGACTTCCCGACCGTGGTCCTGCGCAAGGAGTACGTCGCGGACACGGGCGGCCCGGGTCGGAACCGGGGAGGGGCCGCGGTCATGAAGGACACGCTCTGGCTGACCGAGGCCGAGCAGTACTCGATGCCGCTGCACTGCAAGCGTCCCAGCGGCATCGGCGTCTACGGCGGCGGTGACGGAGCCACCGGCGGGGCCTGGGTCTTCGAGCCAGCGGCCTTCGACGTCGTCGCCCAGCAGGACCTGGTGCCGGTCGACGGCGAGATCTACCGTCGCTCGACGCCGGTCGCTGGCGTGCTCGACCCCGAGACCCACCGACCCGACCCACGAGGCAGGTACTTCTACTTCGCACGCACCCCGATCTGGAGGACGGGGCCCAACACCGTCTTCCGCTACCTCACCAACGGTGGTGGTGGCTGGGGCAACCCCCTGGAGCGGGAGCCGGAGCGGGTGCTGCGCGACGTCCGCGACGGCTACGTGAGCGTCGAGGGTGCCCGTCGCGACTACGGGGTGGTCGTGGTCGGCGATCCCGAGCGTGACCCGGAGGGGTTGCGGGTGGACGAGGCTGCGACCCGGGCCCTCCGCCGGGAGCTGGCCGGGAGGGCCTGAGCCAGGGTGGGCGCGCGGTTCCTGCGCCTCGAACGGCACGATCGCGTGGCCATCCTGGCCATCGATCGACCCGAGGTCGCCAACGCCATCGACCAGGCGGTGCTGGCCGAGCTGGAGGAGGCGTTCGGCGATCTCGAGTCGGAGCCCCGGCTGCGAGCGGTGGTGTTCACCGGGGCGCGCGACGTCTTCTCTGCGGGCGGCGACATTCGAGCCATGCGCGACATGACCCTGGAGGAGGGTCGGCGCTTCGTCGAGCATGGCCACCGCGTGCTCGACGCCATCGCCGCCAGCCATCTCGTCTCGGTGGCGGCGATCGGTGGCGCTGCCCTCGGCGGTGGGGCCGAGCTGGCGCTCGCCTGCGACCTCCGCGTCGCCTCGGAGCGAGCGGTGCTGGGCTTCCCGGAGGTGCGGCTCGGGCTCTACCCAGGCTGGGGCGGCACCCAGCGCGCGGTCCGCTTGATCGGCCCTTCGAAGACGAAGCTGCTGATGCTGACCGGCGAGCGGGTGAACGCCCAACAGGCCCTCGCCCTGGGGCTGGTGGACCGGGTGGTGCCGGCCGAGCGCCTGCTCCCCACCTGCCTCAAGCTTGCCGAGCAGGTGGCCGCCAACAGCCCCTCCGCCGTCCGCCAGACCAAGATGGCCATCGCCGCCGGCGGGGAGCAGGCGTTGGCCACCGCCTTACGGCTGGAGATCGAGGGCTGGATGGTCAACTTCGCCACGCCGGACCGGGTGGAGGGACTGAGCGCGTTCTTGGAGCAGCGCGAGCCGCGCTGGAGGGAGCCATGAGCGACCGCGATCGACGGCCCCGGCTGGCCCGGGACCTGTACGTGACCCAGTTGCGCATCCGCCGCTTCGAGGAGACCGTGGCTCGGTTGTTCGCCCAGGGCCGGCTGCCGGGCTTCGTCCACCTCTCGATCGGCCAGGAGGCGGTGGCGGCCGGCGCCTGCGCCGCCCTGCGCGGTGACGACGTGATCACCAGCACCCACCGCGGGCACGCCCACTGCATCGCCAAGGGCGGCGACCTCGGCCGCATGATGGCCGAGCTCTTCGGAGGTCGAGACGGTTACTGCGCCGGCCTGGGCGGCTCCATGCACATCGCCGACCTGGAGCGCGGCATCCTGGGCGCCAACGGCATCGTCGGAGCGGGCATCCCGATCGCGACCGGAGCGGCCTACGCCTTCCAGGCGCAGGGGATGGGGCGCGTGGCCCTGGCCTTCTTCGGTGATGGGGCGGTCAACGAGGGGGCCTTCCACGAGGGGCTGAACCTGGCCGCGCTCTGGCGCCTGCCGGTCGTCTACGTGTGCGAGGACAACGGGTACGCCGAGCTCACCGCCACCGACCTCCACACCGCCGGCCCCGGGGTCGCCGCCCGGGCGACGGCCTATGGGATACGGGCCGAGGAGGTCGACGGCACCGACGCCCTGGCCGTCCACGACGTGGTGGCACGGGCCGCCGAGCGCTGTCGGGCCAAGGAGGGGCCGGCCTTGGTGGTGGCACGCGCCCCTCGCTGGCACGGCCACTTCGAGGGCGACCCC
>DATGLL010000187.1:0-3206 GCA_035294145.1 Candidatus Dormiibacterota bacterium
TGCGGCAAGCTGTTCTGGATCAAGCCCTGGAAGGGCAGGCCCGCCCCCTACTGCTCCGACGCCTGCCGGCAGGCCGCCTACCGCCTCCGTCGAAGGGAGGGGTTGACTTAGGTAACTCATGGCCTGGGTGGCCGACGAGGCCTGGCTCCGACCCCGGGACTACCCCCCGAACCCGATCGGGGGCCGGACCCTCGACCTCCTCCGGGGGCTGGACTGGCCGGGCGTCGAGCCCGAGGCGTGGGCGGGCACGATCGTGGTCACCACCGCCGAGGACCTCTCCCCCGGCCGTTGGTGCGGAGCCATCTGGCCCCTGGACGACGAGCAGCGCTGGCTGATCGTCGAGGCCCACCGGGCGGCCAGGGGCGACCCCGACAGCGTGCTCTTCTCCGACGAGGACCGGGTGGAGGGGTAGGTCATGCCACGTCCGCGGGCGGGGAGCCGACGCTACTTCATCACCCTGAGCGCGGCCGCGGCCGAGCGCCTGGAGGCGTACGCGGCCAGCGTGGAGCGGCGGCCGACCACAGTCGCGGCCGAGTTGCTCTTGGCCGGCCTGGAGGCCGCCACCGGCGAGGCCGATGCCGAGCTGGCCGCGGCCCGGCGCCGGATCGCGGAGCTGGAGCGGCAACTGGAGGCGGTCTTCTCCAGCCACCGACCGCCCGAGCCGCCGCCCTGCCGGGGGCCGCGCTGGGAGTGGCCGATGGCGGAGCTGCTGGCCGACCACGCCTGGTGGGAGCGCTGGCTGCCCCGCCTCGGCGAGCTGCTGGGACGCGACCTCCCGGCCTCGGCCAGCGGCCGCGGGGCGGGCCTCGACGAGCGCGGCTACGTGGACGTGCTGGGCCACCTGCTGCCGCCCATCGGCGGGGTCACCTGGCGCTCGCCCGACTACCCGCGGGCGGCGGCCGCCGAGGCCGGGCTGCCCAGCGCCCGATCGCAGGTATGGGAGCCGGTGGTGCGCCACGTGGCGGTGGCGCTCTGCGCCCTGGAGCGCTGCGCCGAGGAGGACGCCGACCCCCAGTTGCGCCTGGAGTGCGCGGAGCGGATCATCGGGCCCTGGGTGCGGGTGCTGCGCAACCTGGTCGGCGATGGCCAGGTCGAGCCGCTGCCGAGACCGATCAGGTAGGGCAAGGAGAAAGTCCGGAGTCAAGAGGTCACCGAACCGGTTCGTCCTTCAGCGGGCCACCCGGCCGTGCTGGGCCCAGAGGGCCGCTCCCTCTCCTTCTCAGACAGAGGAACGACAATCGCCCTGCCCGGCCCGCGGGCCGGATGCCGAAGACGCTCTGCGGCCGGAACCCGATCGCCCACCCATGCGCCTCCCTCAACCCATGGCCAGCCCCGGCTGGGCGTCGCATCTCCTCAAGGCATGAAGAAGAATCGATGGGAGCCATCAGCCCCGGAGCATGACAACCCGGTTCGCCGGATGATGCGAGATACTTCACGAGGCCAGCGTCAGCGACGCAAGGACCGACGAACAGCGGAGCAAGAAGCACGTGCTCCTGTCCATCCCTGACCTGTCCTTGACCAGGGTAGGCTGAGCGCGGGCAATGCAGGAGGAGGCGATGGGCTACGAGGTCGAGGTGGTGGCAGTCACCCTCCCCAACGGCGCGGTCATGGGGGTCGAGGTGCCGAGGGTGCGCGGGGCCGAAGACGTCGGTGCTCTTCCGCACCTCGACCTCACCGAGGTCCAGCGCGCCATCGAGGGCCTGGCCGAGGTGATCGGCGAGGTCTTCCGGCGGGTGCGGCCGCAGCGGGCCACGGCCGAGCTGGGGCTCAGCCTCACGGTGGAGTCGGGGAAGCTGACCGGGGTCCTGGTCCAGGCCGGCGGGAGCGCCTCGCTCCGGATCAGCCTGGGCTGGGAGCGCGGACCGGGCGAGGCGGAGGGGAAGGATCGGTCCTCGGGCATGGGCGAGCTGCCGGATGCCGGTGACGGATAGCCCCCGGGATGCGGTGCAGCGCCTGTTCGAGCGCTGCGTCGTCCGGGTCGCGGTCGGGGGCCAGCACGCGGGCACGGGCTTCTTCGTCGCCCCCGGCAAGGTGCTCACCTGCGCCCACGTGGTGGAGGGGAGCAGCGAGGTCTCGGTGCACTGGGAGGGGGCGGCAGCACCCCTCGAGGCCATCGTCTCCCGGATGCTGCCAGCCGGTGGCGCGGCTGCGCCCCATCGCTATCCCGACTTGGCCCTGCTCACCGTCCCCTGCCGGGATCATCCCTGCGTCCGCCTGGACGAGGCCGAGCCCAGCCTCGGGCCGCCGGCCGACGGGCTGCGTGCCCTGGGCTTCACCGAGGTCCTGCACCTGGGCAGGTCCGGCCTGACCCCCGTCACCTGCGTCTACGAGGGGCCCTACCAGGACGCCGACGGTCCTCGCCTCCAGGTCAAGGGTGGCCAGGTGATGCGTGGCATGAGCGGAGCGCCCCTGCTCAGCGAGCGGACCTGGCGGGTGGTGGGCATAATCACCACCACCCGGGACAACACCGACGACCGGGGAGGATGGGCGACCCCCGTCTTCCGCTTCTGGGACCTCGAGCCCGGGCTGCGCCGGGAGCACGATACCTTCCATGCGCAGGACGCCACCTGGCGGCGGGCCTGCCTCGACCAGCTCCTTGGGGACGACCTCGGAGCGGCGTGGGAGCCGCTGCCAGCGGTCGGGGGTCCGGCGCGGCTGCTGCGGCCGGAGTATGCCGTGGTTCCGTTCCGGGGTCGGGATCGAGAGCTGGAGGAGGCGGAGCGTTGGTGTCTGGACCCCAAGGCGTCGCCGTTGCGCCTGTTCGTGGGTCTGGCCGGGAGCGGCAAGACCCGCCTCGCCGTCCAGCTCTGCCGGCGCCTGGAGGAGAGGGGCTGGGTCTGTCGCTTCCTGCGCGAGGGGGCTGCAGAGGGTGTCCTGGAGTCGATGGCGATCGCGGGCGGTCCGGCCCTGATCGTGATCGACTACGCGGAGACCCGCGCCCGCCGAGGGCAGGGTCCGGTGGGCGCTGCCTCGGGCGCATCCCTGCAAGAGCTACTGGAGCCGCTGACGCGCCTAGGGACGGAGACGTGGATCCGCATCCTGCTGCTGGCTCGCTCCGAAGTCGACTGGTGGAGCGAGCTGGGCCGTCAGGCCTCACGCGAGCTCAGGGCGATCCTTGCTCAGAGCGCCATCCGGCATCTGGGACCGGTGGACGAAGAGCCTGGGAACCGCCTCATCGCCTATCGAGAGGCGGTCTCGGCCTTCGC
>DATGLL010000188.1:0-11157 GCA_035294145.1 Candidatus Dormiibacterota bacterium
CCTTCGTGAAGCGCAGAGCCGCGGTAAGACCCGGGCTTCCCGGGCACGCGGCGAGGAAGCGCGAAGCCCGCAAGGGCAACCCCGTGAGGGGTGCCGTGTGAGACTATCGCTTACTCAGCGGCAACGGACGGTGAAGGCCAACGTCCACCGGGGCTTGCAACGGCTGCGTCGTTACCTGCCTCCAGAGGTGATCTGAGATGGACGACCATCACGTTCTGGGAACCGCCCTTCGCGCCTCGCCACCGACGCCCGCGCCGGCCACCCTCCTGCCCCGCGTCCTGCACGGCCTGGGCCTGGGCCACTGGTATGCCGAGCTCGAGGGCCCGATCGGCCCCCTCTACCTCGCATGGGGGCCTCATGGCATCCTCGGCCTGCGCCCAGCCGGCGATCCGACCCGCTTCGAGGAGTGGCTCCGGGCGCGAACCGGGCGACCGGCCAGGCGGGCAGCCGAGCTGCCCCCAGCCCTGTCCGCGCGCCTGGCGGCGGTGATGGGCGGGGCCCATCGTCGCCTACCCGTCGACCTGAGCCACGTGGGCAGCTTCCAACGTGCGGTCCTGACCAAGACGTGTGAGATCCCGCGCGGCGAGGTACGCCCATACGCGTGGGTGGCCAGGGAGATCGGCCGACCGCAGGCCGCCCGAGCCGTCGGCAACGCCCTCGCTCACAACCCTGTCCCGCTCCTCATCCCCTGCCATCGCGTGGTTCGCAACGATGGGGGGCTGGGCTCCTACAGCTGTGGAGGACCGGGGGCGAAGCGGACGTTGCTCGACCTCGAGGGAGCCCAGCCCGACGTCTTGGAGGAGCTGGGCAAGCGGGGGGTGCGCTTCGTGGCCAGCTCCGCCACCCGGATCTTCTGCTTCCCAACCTGCCGGCGGGCCCGTCGGATCTCCCCCCATCGCCGGGTCGAGCTCAGCTCCGAGCGGGCAGCGATGGGGGCCGGCTTTCGCCCCTGCCGGATCTGCCGCCCCGCCGAGCCCTCCGCTCGTGGCTGATCGCCCTTGAGGGCGGGATCCAGCCCCGTGCTCAGGTGGGGGATGCGGCCCCTTCAAGCACCACGAGACGGTCCCGCGGGCCGGAGAGGGCGCGCTGCGCCCACTCCTGGACCTGGTCCTCCTGGGTGAAGAGCAGCACCTGATGGACCTCGCTGGTCCGATGCAGGAGGTCGAGCAAGGCCCCGGTCCGGCTGGCGTCGCTGTGCACGGTGACCTCGTCGAGGAGGAGCGGGCAACTCTCCCCCGGGCGGGTCAGGTGCTCGACCAAGGCCAACCTGAGCAGGAGGTAGACCTGCTCCCGGGTGCCCTGAGAGAGGAGATGGGCCTCGCGCCACTGGCCTCGGGGGCCACAAACCCGCACCTCCAGGGTGCCCGGGTTCACGATCGCATCCGTGTACCGGCCTCCGGTCACGTGTGGCAGCCAGTCGCGCAGCTTGCGGGTCAGCACGGGGGCGACGTCACGGTGGACCCGGTCCTGGGCACGCTGGAGGATGTCCCGGGTTATGGTCAGCACCTTCTCCAGCTCCTGCACCCGCCGCAACTCGGCCTCGGCGCGGTCGAGCTCCTCCTCCGCGGCCGAGACGTCGGGCACCTGGGCGGCGAGCTGGCGCAGGCTGCCACGGGCGGCAGCGGCACGCTCCGCCGCGGCCACCGCCTCCTGGCGTCGACGCTGGAGCTCGGCCTCAAGGTCGACGTCCAGGGCGAGGATGGCGGCCAGGCGATCGCGATCGGCGGCCGCCTCGAGCCGGCGCGCCTCGGCGTCACGCCGCTCCGCCTCCGCTTTGAGCTGATCGGGGGTGGTCCCCTCCAGGAGGGTCTCCAGCTCCCCCCACTCGCGAACCCGGCGTTGGTGCTCGGCCATCGTCTCCGGCCGCCGGTCCAGCCAGTCCTCCAGGGCCTCCGCCAGCGCCTCCTCGCCCTCGGCTTGGAGACCGATCTCGGCAGCGATCGAGACCAGGTCCTCGCCGGCCTGCCGACGCGAGGCGAGGTCCTCGGCAGCCTTCGCCTCCTGCGCCCGCCGTGCCTCCAGCCGCTCCTCCAGCGCCCGCCGCCGGGCGGCCACCTCGGCCCGGGCCTTGCGCTCCCGGCACCCCTCCAGATAGGCGCTCAGGGTCGCATCCACCGATCCCAGCCACCCCTGGCCCCGCCGCTGGAGCGCCTCCCAGAGCTCGTGCTCGGCCTTCTGGAGCTGGTAGCTGAACTCGGGGCCGCGTTGCGCCCAAGCCTCCAGCTGGGAGCGAGCCGCCGACGCCGCCGCAACCTCGTCGGCGAGCTCCAGGAGTCGCTCAGGATCGGCGGGCAGGCCCAGCTCGGCGGCTCGCGCGGCCGCTTGCCGTCGACGCTGGGCGGCCACCCCGGCCCCGCCGAGCGCCGCATCAGCCTGATTGAGCGCGGTGAGGGCGGCGTTGCGCTCCTGGAGATGGCGGACCCACACCACCGAGCCCAGCACCACGTCAACTAGCAGCGCCGCCAGCACCAACGCCGGCCGCACCAGCACCGCCCCCGCCAGCCCGGCGACCAGGACCGCCAGCAAGACCGCGATGAGAGCCAGTTCGAAGGGGGAACCCTGGCTGGCCTCGACCCGGCGACTGGCCTCGGCGCGACGCGCCACCAGCTCGGGATCGAGCTCCGGCTCGGGTCCGGCCAGCTGGTGCGCCAGGTCGCGCAGCACCGACTCAGGATGTTCGGTAGGGAGCGGCGGCACGTCCGGCGGCCGGGCGCGTTCGTGGGCCGCGACCGCACCCCGCGCGGCGATCCACCGATCACGAGCCACGAGCACGGCCGGATCAGGGTCCAGGTCCCCCTGGGGTGGGTCGGGGAGCGCCGCCAGCTCGGCCTCGATCTCCGTCGCCGAGGGACCGGCGAGCGCGGGCAGGCCGGGCCGTTCCAGCCAGCGCCGAAGCACCGCCTGGGCTCGCCGGGCCAGGCTCTCGCTGGCCGCCAGGTCCAGCTCCGGTCGCTCTGGAACTCGGCTGAGGAGCTCCTGCACCCGGACCAGACGGCGGCCCACCTCAGCCGCCCGGCGCCTCGCCACCGCCGCCTCCCAGGCCAGGACCTCGCTCTGAGCGGCCTGCTCGGCCACCTCAAGCTCCTCGACCAGGGCCGCCGCCTGTAGGTAGTCGGCATGCGCCTCTCGCGCCGCCACCAGGCGCCTCTGTGCCTCCTCCCGAGCCTCCAGAGCTCTCCTCAGCGGCCGGGTGCTGGAGGCGCGATCCAGCCCCACCCGCTCTCGTAGGAACCGGTCGATCGCCTCCAGGGCGGCAGCGGCGGTGGCGTCGCCACCGGCGCTCGCTGCCCGCTGGAGATGCTCGGCCAGCAGCTCCGGATGTTCCATCACCCCCAGCACGTCCGCCTGGCGGACGCAGGCGGTGGCCAGGAACGTCCGCCGGTCCAGGCCCAGCCAGCGTGACCCGTCGGGGGCGCCCTCGAACACCACCTCCCCCGCCAAGTCGGAGCCCAGGGTCAGGTCGACGGCCTGAGATCCGGCCCTGCCGTCGAGATCGTGGCGAAGGCCGATCCTGCGCCCATCGGCCAGGACGATCACCGCCCCCACCACCCACTCGTCCCTATCCCAGGGCCGATGCTGGTCGCGGAACATCTTCTCCTCCCGAGACAGGCCGCGACCGCGACGGATCCCACAGAGCCCAGCGTAGGCGGCAGCGTGCAAGGCCGACTTGCCCGCCTCGTTGGGACCGTAGATCACGTTCATGCCCGGGGCCAGCTCGAGCAGACGGCCGGAGAAGGGCCCGAAGGCGATCAGGTTCAGCGACTCGAACCGCACCTACCCCACCTCCAGGTCGGAGCGTCCATCCAACGCCCGCAGGCCGGTCACGATCACCCGCCGCCTGAGCTCCGGGTCCAGGTCGGAGGCCATCACGTCCCGGACGAACTGCCCGCGCACGGTCTGCTCGGCCGCGATCGCGTCCAGGTCGTAGGCGACGGTGAGCGCGCCCAGGCGCACGGTCAGGGCCTCGAGCCAGGGGGCCACATCGGCGAGGTCGGAGGCCCGCAGGTCGACGCGAGGGTCGAGTTCCCCGGTCAGGGTGAGGCGGACGACACCGGTCTGGCCGGCCAGGAGCCGCGCGGCCCGATCACGCACCTCCTGGGCGCTGCCGCATCCGGTCACGTCCATGGCCAGGTCGCGCAGGCCCACGGTCGCCACCTGGTGCCGCTCCCGCTGGACGGTCCCCTCCGGGCCCACGGTCGCGATCACGACGCCCCGGGCGCCTTCCTCCCCGAAGGTGAGTGGCACCGGGTTGCCAGGGTAGGTATGCCACGGCGCATCGCGTGGGAGGTGGTAATGACCGACGAAGGCGTGGTGGAGGCCAGCAGCCGCGACCTCGGCGGCGTCGAAGGGGGCATGAGGCTCCTCTCCCTCGGGCAAGAAGGGCAGCTGAGAGCGTTCCGAGCCGTGGAACAGGGCGAGGTGGACGCCACCGCGGTCGACCCGAAACCTGGACAGGAAACCCACAGTCCCGGCTGGCTTCAGGTGGGCCGCCCCCCACAGGGTGAGGCCCTCGGCAAGGGTGATCGGCTCCAGTCGATCCGAGGTGAAGATGTGCACGTTGGGGCTCCAGCTGGCCTGACGGTACAAGCTCTGGGGCCCGAACCAATCGTGGTTGCCGGGAGCCAGGTAGATGGGGAGCGGATGCACGCGCTCGAAGGCAGCACGAACGAACTCCACCGTGTCCGGCGTAAAGCGCTCGTCCTCGTAGAGATCGCCGCCGCAGAGCACGGCGTCCACCCGGTGCTCACCGGCGAGGTCGAGAATGCGGGTCAGCGCGTCGCGAAGGGCCTGCCGGCGGCGGCGCGCGAGGTCGGGCCCGGCCCAGCGAAACGGCGTGTCAAGATGCAGATCGGCGAAGTGCAGCAGCTTCATCGACGGCGGAGGGGTGAATGGGATACAGGCTTCGGCGTCCGTGTGGACGCAGCCTACCCACTCATCCCCCGTGCCGACAAGCGGGGCGCAGAGGAGGCGCCACGTCTTCCAGGCTCACACGGCCATCTCGTGGAAGTCAGGGCTGACCGCCAGCCGGGGCTCGGTGATCCTCTGCACCTCCTCGACTGACCATCCCGGGGCCGCCTCCTCGAGGACGAGGCCCCCCGGGGTCACCCTGATCACGGCGACGTCGGTGAAGATGACGTGCACGGCCTTGATGGCGGTCAGGGGATAGGTGCAACGACGAACGATGCGCAGCCCCCCATCCCTGGTCGTGTGCTCCATGGCCACGTAGATGCGACGGGCCCCCTGGGCGATGTCGGCGGCCCCTCCCACCGACCCCACCCCCCGCTCTGGCCGCATCCAGTTCGCCAGGTCGCCCCGCTCTGAGACCTGCAGGCCCCCCAGGACGGCGACGTCGAGGTGGCGGCCGCGGATGATGGCGAACGAGGTCGGCCCGTCGACCACGGCCGCACCGGGCCGCAAGGTCACGTGACGGAAGCCGGCGTCGAAGAGGTCGGGATCCTCTTCCCCCGGCCTGGCCGCCGGCCCAAAGCCGAGGATCCCGTTCTCGGCGTGAAAGACCACCGTCTTCGAGGGGTCGACGTAGCTCGCGACCAACGTGGGGAGGCCGACCCCCAGGTTGACGTAGTCGCCATCGGCGAGCTCAGCCGCCACCCGCCGGGCCACGGCCTCACGCGGAAGCCGTTCCTTGCCGCTCACCCCGCCCCCTCCCGGCACACCAGGCGGTCGACGAAGATCCCTGGCGTCACCACCGCATCAGGGTCGAGCCCCCCGGCGGGAACGATCTCCCCCACCTCGGCGACGGTCACCTCGGCGGCCATGGCCATGGCGGGGTTGAAGTTCCGTCGGGCCAGCCGGTAGGTGAGGTTGCCCATGGTGTCGGCACGGTGGGCCCGCACGAGCGCGAAGTCAGCGCGCAGGGCGAACTGGAGCAGGCATTCCTGACCATCGATGACGCGCACCTCCTTCCCCTCGGCGAACACCGTCCCCACCCCGGTCGGCGTGTAGAAGGCCGGGATCCCCGCCCCCCCGGCTCGGATCCGCTCGACCAGCGTGCCCTGGGGCACCAGCTCTAGCTCGATCCGCCCTTCGCGGAACAGCCGCTCGAAGGCGGTCATCTCGCCCGCGGTGGTGGGCGGGACGGGAAACGAGCAGATCACCTTGCGAACCAGACCCCGTTCCACCAAAAGGCTGCTGTCCGAGCCGCCCGGTCGACCCGTGGGTCCGTTGCAGATCAGGGTCAGCTCCCGTGGCCCGGCCTCGGCCAGGGCCTGGACCAGGAGGCTGGGGCAGTCCGAGGGGCCGAACCCTCCCACCATGACGCTGGCGCCGTCGGGGACATCGGCCACCGCCTCGGCGGCCGTGACGCAGATCGCGGTCCGGCCCATCAGCTCCGGCCACCACTGGCCTGCCGGGACGGCATCCCTGCTCGGGCAGGCCCCGATCGACCAACCGCGCAGGGGCCAAAGGGAACCCATCCATGATGGCTGAGGCGCTTCACGCCGACAGCATAGAGCGCCGCGGGAACCTCGTCGAGACGTCCGCCACGGCCCCGACCCGCACGGGGACCCGGCACACGCCCATCGAGGTACGTACCACCTTGAGATATCACTAGACCTTGGGCTTGCAAACCGCTATCCTATTGATGGCTGCGGGGGTGACCCGGCCACCTAGCCAGGCCCACGAGCCGGGAAGGCTCGACCGGCTGAGGGGGGTCAGAAGTCGCCCTCAAGGAGGTAGAGGCCGCCGGTGAAGCGATCGACGGCGTAGATGATCCGGCGCTCGTCGACGAACACGTCGTTGACCTGGGCAGCGCCGGCCGGTGAGCCGGGCGGGGGCGGCGGCACGAAGTAAGCCACCTCCCGGGGGTGGAAGGGGTCGCGCACGTCGTACACCCGCACCCCAGCGTTGAAGAAGGCCCCCACCAGGTGCTCCTCGGAGCGCCAGGACACCTCTCCTGGGTCGTTCTCGTGAAGGTTGTGGGGGCCGAACCGTCCTCCTCGATGCCGGAAGTCCTCCGCCGGCGGGAGCGGGGCGGTGCCCAGGATGACCGGGTTTTCCTCCACCCGGCAATCGACCATCCAGAGATGCTTCGGGTGGTCAGCGCCGCCGTCGACCACGGTCTCGTCGGTGACCGCCAGCAGCCCCCGGCCCAGCAGGGGCAGCACGGTGTGGGTGAACCCCGTCATCGGCGGGTGGTAGTCGAGGCGTGACACCTGTCGGGGCCGGGAAGGATCGGTGATGTCCAGGATGACGATCCCCCCGTCCAGGTAGCCGACGTACGCCCGATCAGGACGCTGGGGGTAGACGTTGACGTTGTGGGCCCGGTAGCCACCGTCAAAGCGTGGATGACGAGCTGGCGGGGCCACGTCGTCGCCGCGCCGGGTCCCCGGCAGCCACCAGCGGCCCACCTCGACCGGTCGCTCGGGCCGGCTCAGGTCCACGATCACCGGGATCTGGTGGTCCTTGGGATGCGAGGGTTCGAAGTCGGGCATGCCGGTGGACAGATAGGCACGTCGACCGTCGACGCACCAGACGAAGTGGGCGCCCAAGGAGTGGGGGCCTGAGGTGTCGAAGAAGCCCACCGGGCGTGGTCGCTCGGGCTCCGAGAGGTCGAAGATCTCGAGCCCCACCTGCCCCGGCTCGGTGCCGGGGGTCGATGCCTGCTCAAGATGAACCTGGTAGGCGACCAGCAGCAGGCCAGCGCAGACGGCCAACGAGTTGGAGCGCAGCCGCGGGTCACGGAGCCGGACCTGGTCGACCAGACGGGGTCGGCGCGGATCGGTCACCTCGACCACGCTGAAGTTGATGGGCCCACGTTCGTGGGCGATGTACAGGTAGCGGCGGCCCCCGGCGACGTGGATGCCCATCCCCTCTCCACCGTTGCCGTGGCCAGCCAGATCGTGCTGCCCGAGCAGACGCAAGTTCCAGGCCTCAGCATCAGCCATCGTTCCAGCTCCAACCTCCCACCTGGTCAGGCTTGGCCCAGGCGCCACGCGCCCGGACCATCCCACCTCGTCTCGGGGTCCAACCACCCTGACGCCGAGGTGACGGGGCCATCAGGGACACCACCATCGAGGCGAGCGGGCCCCCGCCACCCCACGCCCATCCCGGCGCACCGAGCACCGGCGCTAGGCCGGGGAGGGACGGCTTCCGTGGCGAGCCATGTGCTCGCGCTCCCGGGTCAAGGCGCCGGAGGGGAAGGGGCGAGCGCCGCCCAGGGCCTCAGCGGCGATGACCGCAGCCGCGCCCTCCTCCATGGCCGTGATGAGGCGCGCCACCGAGACCGGGTCGGGCCCCATGGCCAGCAGGCCGTGGTTGCCCAGGAGCACCGCCCGCCGACTGGGCCGCTCGCGGAGCAGGCCCAGGATGTTCGCCACCGACTCCGGAGAGCCTCGGGGGGCCCAGGCCGCCACCGGCACGTCCTCCTCCACGCCAAAGCGAAGCATCGCCTCGTACCGGCAGGGCAAAGGACGGTTGGCGAGGGCGAACGCGGTCACCGCGGGCGAATGGGTATGGATCACCGAGCGCACCTCCTCGAGGCCGAGGAGATAGACCTGGCGGTGCATCTCGACCACCTCGGCGGTGGTGGGGTCGAGACCCTCTGGCTCCCCCCGCAGTGGGACGCGCACGAGCTGTCGGGCCTCCAGGCCGCGCAGGTGACCGCCGCTGGTCATCCAGAAGCCGTCGGTGCCGTCCAGCACCGAGGCGTTGCCGTGTCCGCTGGCGGACATCACCCCGGCCTCGAAGAGCAGGCCGACCGCGCTCACCAGCGTCTCTCGCAGGTCCGTCCGGCCATCGCGCACGTTGCACACCTCCAGGGCGGAGCGTACCTCGATTCGGGGATCTAGGAACGTCGGTGGCGAGGCGATGACCCCGAGGGCAACGAGAGGGACGGTGCCGCCGATCGGCGGCACCGTCCCGTTGGATGGGAGGAAGGAAAGCGCCGGCCTCAGGCCGGAGGGGAGGAAGAGCCCTGCTGGTCGGTCTGGCTCTGGTTCGACGCCCGGCCGAGTGCGACGTTGGCCTGGGCCACGTCCCCACTCTGCACCCGGCTCAAGACCGTGACCGGAGCGTTGACGTTGACCTGGGCCACGCCAGTCTGACCGGTTGCCGACTGGTCAGTGGTGCTGCTCACGGATCCGGAGGTCAGGGAGGACGACCCGTCGCTGACGAGATCCCCTCCACTCGACTCCTGGGCGGTCTCGCTGCTGTTGGAGGCCTCGCCGCTCGCGATGTTGGCCTGCCTGACGCTCCCGCTCTGCACCCGGCTCAAGACCGTGACCGGAGCGTTGACGTTGACCTGGGCGGCCGTGTCCTGCCCCGTCGTGGTCTGGGTGGGGTCGTTGGGATCGGCCTGGCTGGTCTGGCTCTGGTTCGACGCTCGTCCCGAGGCGACGTTGGCTTGCTGGACGTCCCCGCTCTGCACCCGGCTCAGGACCGTGACCGGATCGTTCACGTTGACCTGGACCGTCCCCACCTGGCCGGACGCGGTCTGGCTGGTGCTGCTGGTAGGGTCGCCGGGCGAGGCCGTCCCCGCCGCCGGCGGCTGACCTTGGTCGGCCTGGAGCTGGGCGGTGAGGTCATGGGCCGCGGCGAGCGTGCCCTCGGCGCTCACGGGGTTGGAGGCACCGGCCACCTCCGGGGCACCGTTGGCGCCGCTCCCATTCCCAAGCGAGCCCGCCACGTTCCCGGCCACCTGGCTCGGGCTCGTGCTCAGCCGGCCGCCCCCGACGGCCGCTGACGACGCCCCTCCCCCGGGATCGGACACCACCAACGGTGGGAGGTCGGGAAGCGATGGCTGCTCAGCTGCTTGCTGGGTCGCCGATCCGCTCGACGCACTGCCGCGCTCGACGTTGGCCTGGGCCACGTTGCCGGAGTCGACCTGGCTCCACACCACGACCGGCTGGCTCTCGTTGCCCAACTGCTTCGAGTCCTGGCCGATCAGGGTCTGGGTGGTGCTTTGATCGACGCTGGCGTCCCCGGTGTTGTCGCTCTGCGCCGTGGTGGCCTGGCTATCGGCCGAACCCAGCGCAACGTTGGCCTGCGCCACATCGCCGCTGTCGACCCTGCTGCCCAGCGTGAAGGGGCCGTTCTCGTTCCTCTCCTGCACCCCCTGCTGGCCGGTCGTGTCCTGCTGAGCGTCCGAGGTGAGGTCGCTTGGATCGCTGCTGAGGAGCCAGCCCGCCTGGCCCTGGGCGAGGTTGGCCTGGGTGGTGGAGCCCCCCCGACCGGGGGTGCCCAGGGCCTGGGTGCTGGCCGCGCTCAGCGCAATCGAGGCGGCGAGGCTCAGGCTCGCCCCCATGGTCCGGAAGAGACGGGACCTCATGAACCGACTTACCTCCTCAATCGAGTCTCTGTGTCCGGCCGGGCTGGACGCCCGGCGGCCGATCGACGGTCCCACTCCCCGATCGTCTTGGCTGCTCAAGCCGCCCCCGAGCGCATCACCTCCTCCCGGACAGGACGCCGTCCGGGGGACCCAGGAGAGCCGTGGGCGCAAGGCCGTCCCGGCAACGAGCGGCCGATCACCCACGCCCCGCGCCGACGGGCAACCAGGCCAGCGTACGACCTCCGGACCTGCTCGGCGCCCCGGAACGGCCCAGGGGCATGCCTCCCGCACCCCCGTCCATGCGACCTACAATCACGTAATTCGTTACGGATGGATGAAGAAAATGGATAACCGATTATGGGTGGTTTCATTCGATTCCGATCCAGGATCGGCCCCCCACTCGGGCAAACGCGGCGGGCCCAGCCTTGGGCCGCCGGCGCTCCCCAACCTCACCCCAGGGAGGCGGAGCGGCGTCCCCCCACTGCCGCCGGATGGCCTGCCACGGCCCCGGGATGGGGTCCAGGGCGAACCAGAATGCCAGCAGCGTCCGGCCGTCGGGGATGGAGCACCTCCGCATCACCTCCCTCCCGGAGGGAGCCATCGCCCGGGCCGCACGATGGGCCGCCGAGCGTCGCCCCGGAGCGCCGAGCGCACCGGCGGGTCAGGATCCCGGTCACCTCCCCCACCAGATCGTCATCGACCTCGGATGACCGCCGGCGCGGCCTCCACCTCCTCGGCCCCGAGCCTGGCGAAGCGGCCTCGATGCTCGACCACGATCGGCTGGGTCACGCAGCCGGGCCAGGAACCTCCGACCTCCCCCTTCAGCGCTGATCCGACCTTCGGTCACCATGCGCCCGACGGCGAGCCCCTCT